>JAZUAW010000078.1:0-79041 GCA_045638225.1 Faecousia sp.
AATATAGCTTGCTCCGCAGCCGGTGCAGGTATATGTCGTATAGCCATCCTCTGTGCAGGTAGGCACAGTTACTACAGAACTGTAGTTATGACCGGGTGCCTTGATCGTTACCGTATTCCGACTCAGTTCGGCATCGCACTCTTCGCAGTATACCACATTCTCATAGCTGCCGTCAACTGTACAAGTTGCTTCTTTTTCATTTTCTACCACAGGGGCGCCGGCTGTATGGCCCAGAGCATCCACAGTGATGGTCTCGCGGCTCAGTTCTTCACCACAGACGGTACAACAAACAACATTGTCGTAAGAACCAGTGTTCTCGCAGTCGGGAGCCACATTGTTCTCAACCACAATATTGCCTTCGGCATGCTCGTGCACACCATAGGGGCCAGTCTCATCAGCGTTGGGGCCGAAGCCGTCAGCACACCACTGCTTCTCCACAGGGTTTTCGAAAGTACCACCGGAGATAGCGATGGTGCCATTGCCTTCCAGTTCGGCTGCGTCGTCGCCGTCACGTGCAGTGATGGTGCCGTTGATGGTGCCGCCGGTAATAGCCAGGTTACCGCTGTTGTCGATACCGTTCAGAGTACCATTGTTCACGGTCAGAACGCCGCTGTTCCAGACTTCGGACTCGAAGGTACCGCCATTGATCACGGAGGTACCATAGATGCTGCCGTTGTAGTACATATTGTACAGGGCTGCATTATAGGTCTCGCCCTCAGACTTGAAAGTACCATTCTCAATGGTAACCTTACCATAGTTGGCGATCACGATGTCCTGCTTGCTGATGATGGTACCGTTGCCGGTCACTGTCAGATCACCGTTAGGGCTGACATACATCGCGCCAAAGTCGTCGGTGAAATCTGCGGTAATGGTATGGCCCGCCAGATCCAGAGTGATCTGCTTGGTAATGGCCAGACGCTCGGTCAGTTCCGCATTGTTCAGCAGTACGATGATGTCGCCATTCTCTGCTGCGGCAACAGCATCAGCCAGAGTCTCAAACTTCGCATCGCCGATCTGCGCAACGGCGGTCAGCTTGGTGCCGGCTGCGGTTCTGGTGTAAGTCTCGTCGCAACGATCGCACTTGGCCGTTTCGGTGCCATCGGCAGCGAAGGTTGCGTCATTGTTATATACATAATTGGTGAAGCTGTGACCCAAAGCGTCCACAGTCTCCTGCTCTACGGTTGCGTCATCGCAGCGGGAGCAGTGGGAACCCTCGGTCAGGCCGGTGTTCTCGCAATCGGGGGCGACAGCCTCGTCGATTACGATGTCGTGGCCCAGAGCGTCAACAACTTCCTGCTCGACGGTTGCGCCGTCGCAGCGGGAGCAGTGCTGACCTGCGGCCAGACCGGTGTTCAAGCAATCGGGAGCGACGGCTTCGTCGATCACAATGTCGTGGCCCAGAGCGTCAACAACTTTCTGCTCGACGGTTGCATCGTTGCAGCGGGAGCAGTGCTGACCTGCGGTCAGACCGGTGTTCAAGCAATCGGGGGCGACAGCTTCGTCGATTACGATGTCATGGCCCAGAGCATCGATGGTCTCGGTGTAGCTGTGACTACAAGCGGAGCAAGTATAGGTCTTGACACCAGTTGCGGTACAGGTAGCCTCAGCGGTCACCTTGGAGGTGTAGCTGTGGCCGGTGGCATCCACAAACTTATTCTTGTAGATTTCACCATCGCTATCCTTATAACTCTCACCGGTTGCGGTGTAGACGTAATAGGTGTAGCCCTGTTCGGTACAGGTGGGCGCAGTCACAACGGGTTCAAACACATGCCACTGGCCCTTGGCGGTGGCGTTGATGGTTTCGGTGTGGGTGGTCTTCGCGCTGACATCTGCACTATTGCCGTAGAGGTCGAAGGTGAAGGTGGCAACTGCGTTTCCGGTGTTGTTGGAGCCGCCATAGATCTTGCCGGACTCCATGGTGCACAGATTGCCATTTTCATCGAAGTACTGGGGATAGAATTCATAGACGGTAGCACCGGCACTTGTATATTTTGTACCATCCAGAGGGTTTACTTCTTTGGCATGACCCGTCACGCCCATCTGTCTGGTGAATCTGTCGGTGTTGCCCATCATGATGACGGTGCCGCCGCCGTTGGTCTGCACGATACCGCCAAAGTAAGCACCGGATTGGACATTCAGGACGCCGTCAACGATCAGGTTGGCCATCATGCTGCCGGTGGTAACGCCGTTCAGGCCAGAGACCTTACCCAGCGTGTTGTTAACGGGGTACCAGGGGGATGCCGTAGTACCATTATTATAATTTACAGTGTAATCCTTATATACAGAGTCCCAGCCCATGATACCCTGGTTGTCGCCTTTGGGTACTGTTCCGTGATCATTCGATCCGGTAAATACTGCCAGTTTCACGCCGGAAGGAATGTTCAGCACGGCATCGGATTCGATCTTCAGGCCAGCACCGGGCAGCAGGGACAGGTCGAACTGCAGATCGTACTCGCCGGTTTTCAGTATCAGATCATAGTTGTAGGGAACGGGGAAAGGCCATTTACTTAGCGCGAGTGTATAACTCGACATTTCCAACTTCAGTGTACCCTGGGTTGCGCCACCGGTGATCTCAATGGTCAGCTTGCCGATGCCCGTGTAAAGGGTACTGTACTTGTTGGCATCGTAAGTGGAGACCAGAGTCGCGTCGGATTTCAGGGCAATCAGACTGTCATCGGGATTGTTGCCGATTAGGATAACAGTACACATCCAGTGCTGGCCGGACTCATACTGGTCGGCATAACCATACATGGTGTCGCCAGGCTTGGTGCCGTTGGCACCCTTCATCGTCAGCTTACACTGGATGGCTTGGGTGCTGTAACGCTGGGAAGCATTGATACCGTAGTAGCCATCTTCAGGCTTGGTAATCATGCCACCGCCCGTACCCATACTGTTACCGGCAGTAGCATTACTCCAAGCCCAGCCGCTTAATCTGTGCAGTGCCAGAGGCTGGAAGATCTTGGCGCCGCTGCCGTCGGCGACAATCTCACCATTTTTGGTACTGCTGTAAACATAACCGATAGCAGACAGAACACTGGTATTGGATTTCAGTTCCAGAACGCCGTTCACATTCAGGTTGGAATGGGCACCGGACATAGCAGCGTTTCCGCCGAGGCTGCCACCCACAGCGATGACGCCGTTATTTTTGACGGTGGTTCCGCTGGGGATTGTCAGTTCCAGATATCTCGATCCCGTCAGGGAGCCCGGCTGCTGGTGGTAGTCGGTACCTTGCGTGTAGTTGCCATAGGGGAAATCGTCATTGCTGGAAATACTGGTGCCCTTAATCTCATTTTTACCCTCGGCATAGGGCAGCACCAGGGTCACGCCATTAGGAATGATAAATTCCTCCTGAACGCTGTAGCCAAACATAGTGCCGCTGCTGGTCAGCACAATCTTGCCGCTATTGTTGGCTGCGGTAAGGGCCTGGTCAAAGTAGGCATACTTGCTGCCATTGACCTCATAAATGGCAGAGCCGGACTTCATAAATTCACAGGTAATACTACCTGCCACAGAAGCGGTATAGTTAAGTGTTGCCATCTTTTCATTCAGGTAGGTTTTGTTACCGTCGCCGTCGGTAAAGACCCAGCGGAACACCTCATAGCCGCTTGCCGGCTTCGCAGTCAAGGTATAGCTGGAGGACTTGGCGGTGGTGCCCAGCTCGACTGCGGCACCATCTTTATCGGCTACGGTGAAAGAGCCATGCTCACTGGGGGCAACGAAGCTGATCTCAGGGGTCAGGGGCTCATATTTGATTTCAGTAGGCTTGAACACGGCAGTATAGGCGCCGGAAGAAGATGCTTTGGTGTTGGTACTGGACTTGACAGTAATGGTGAACTTACCACCCTTTTGCAGGGTAATGACACCGTTTGCAACCGTACAGTTGTCACCGGCATTGACAGTACCGGAGCCGCCAGAACCGGAATTTTGGGTGCCGCTCATGGTGTAAGTAATTTCCACCCAGCCGTCGTAAGTATTGGTAAATGTCAGCGTACGGGTACGGGTTTTGTAATATGTTTTATTGGAACAGCTGGCCATATCATACTCGGTGAATGACTCATCAATCGCCTTAATCGAGTACGAATTGTTTGAGACTGTAATCTCATCCGCTGAGCCTGAAACAGTAATCTTATCGATAGTCTGTTGATTGATGATTAGAGGTTTTGCATCCGCAGCAAAAGACACCTGCATCAAGCCAGCAATGAGACAAAAGACTGCCAAGACAGCAATAATATACCTGTATTTTTTCATGGTAAGCTTTCTCCCTCATTTCTTCTCTGTGATCCACAAAACGCAAGGGCCGATATCCTCAGCCATACCTTGCGCCCTTTCGGTGGGAGACTCTCCCACCCCCACAGATTTCCTACATGGCGGGAGCAGTGCGCTCCCGCCAGAGATGATAATAACTGCTAATTGTATTTTGAAGTTTATCCGATAAGCCCGCTGAACACATTGTCCTTGGACAAATCAAGTTCGTCCTTATTGGCAGAAAGCTGACCCATCTCTCTCAGATAAGCTTCCACATCCGCTCTTCCATAAGTGCTGTAGTATGCATCAAAATTGGGCTGAGACAATGCAGTCACAACTGCAGGGAATGTGCCGATTCCCTGAATCTCGCCCTGCCAATAGGTGGTGTTATTGAAATAACCTGCGGACAGTGCATACAGGGCGCCCAGTGTGTTAACACCTGCGGTATTCTCGCCACTCTGGGTTTCCTGAATAGCTGTCTGAATAGACTTATTGATAGCTACCATCTGCAGGCCTGTAAGACTCAGCATAGTATCTTCATCTTTCAAGAAGTTTGCAAGGTCTTCCTTTGCAGCATCTTCTCCGTCGTTGGCCAATATAGTGCTGCCTCTCTGGGTCGAGATGTAATATTTCCACATATCTTCTTCGGTGATTGTGACATTTGTATTTCTGGTTGCAGCCACAATAACATCCAGGCTAGCCATAACTTTATCCAGCAGATCGGGATCATTCGGATCGGCTGCATCCGCAAAATACATCACGCCCAGATTGGCTTTCAATCTTGTTCTGAGTGCTTCCTTCTCATCATCGGTCAGATTATCATAGCCATCGACTTTGCCTCGCAGATACTCATCCAGCTGCTCATCGGTAAGATTTGTGGCAGCGATGTATCCATCGATCATACCGTCCATACCCAACGCCAGTGCCAGATCTTCACTCAGGTGTTTCATAAGGCCTTTCTCGATGAGCGCAGGATCACCAGTGCCAAATTGTTCAAGCAAACCGCTAATGGTGTCGAATGTATACCAAATACTTTCCATGACCTCATCGGTGAAGGTGGTAGCCTCTTGCATGCTGCCCACGAACTGCACAGCCTCGAACTTGATGGACTTATAGTACTTCAGTTCCACATTGGACATATCGAAGTAAGTAGCAAAGTCAGTAGCGATCTCGCTGTTAGCAACGCCATTGACCTTGACACCGCTCACCACCACTTTGCCGTTGACAATTGTAGCATAAGCGGCGGTAATGTCGTACACATCATGGAAATTTTCAATACAGGCGGCGCGGAATGCCTGATTGATTTCGTAAATCAGGGCATCGTCAGCAGACTGGTTGGCCTTCTGGACATAGGCAGAGTAGCCAGCCACGGCCACAGCGGACAGGATTGCCAGAATGGCGATGACGATGATCAGCTCCACCAGGGTGAAGCCTTCGTGGTTATGGACATCCAGCGTAAAGAAACGCCGCAAACCCTTCTTCTTGTTCATAAAGTTTCCTCCATTTTTACATTAAGTTGTTTTTTGTATCTATTAAAAATCACAATGCCTGTGATAATCGACACAACAGAATACACTGTTTCATCATTGAGTCCGCGAACACCCCACCAGGAAACCGTACTGCCAAACTGGATCAGCAGACGAACCACACCCAGAGCGAACACGGAAGCGCCAAAGATTCTGCCCTCGCCACGGTAATTCAGTTTCTTTGCGTAGATCAAAGACCCGACACCAATCAAAAAGGTTGCGATCAGGTCGATCAGATCCATAGGGAAAACATACTGGCCGCATCTGGGACTGTAAATCCCCCAATCGCAGGGCATCGCCTCACCACACCCAACGGAAGTGCAGCCAATCAAAACCACCGTACGGACAAAGAAAATATTCGGTGTAACAAAATCCGCTCCGTGCAGAGCAGAGATGCCGCTTGGTTTCTTCAGCACCCAGGCAAACAGCGGAATAAACATAAATGTCCGCGCTGCGTTGATATACACCGTATATCCAAACCACGCAGGCACCCATTTGCATCCATAGGTAAACACAACAATGATTGCCATCATAATTGCGCTATATGACATCGCGTCCTTTCGCGAATATCCATAACGCGGGCCATACCACGCACCAATCGCCACCGAAATCGGCACCGTAATAAAGTGCGTTACTTGATGAAAAATTCCTAATTGTTCTAGGGACATGTATCTCCTCGCTTCGGGGCAACGCCGCCCATGTTCTCCCCAACGTTCCCTTCCTTGGTTGCCTTGTTCTGCCTCAGCAATTTTTACCAGGAAGCGTTACTGTCAGGGGTTGTTTTCGCGGTTTCCCGCTGTTTTGGCAATTTCTGTCAGCTTTTCCGGGTATTTTCCGCAGAATTGCCAGAAAGTTACTCGAAGCTATATTACCATAAAAGCATTTAAAGGTCAAGCATAGAAACCCCCGGGGATTTTAAGAAAGTATTACATTTACAATAAGTTTTGTCCCATTCTTTTATCCAGCGACATTCGTCCCAAGCCAGCGGAAAATCCCCCAATATGCACGCATCCCGTGGAGCATAGTGACTCCACGGGATGGGATTGTGATTCGCTTGTCCAAGGAAGAATGCCGTAGCCAATGATGCGGGGATCGTTCAGCAGATAGCTGCGGACCGTCACACGGCCGGCACTGTTGCCCTCGATGGTGTAGACATATTTGCCGTCTTCGCTTACGCTCAGGACCACACCCACATGCTGCGGGTTCGTTCCCTTATTCCAGTCGAAGAAGATCAGATCACCTACTGTGGGTTTGCTGCCACCCGGCAACCATTTATCGGTAGCCGTTTCGGTGGCATTCTTCGGAGTAAAGTATTCCATGAAATCGTCTACATTGGCATACCAATTCTCCTTTGGAGGACTGGGAAGATTTTCACTCACTCCCGTTTGGGAGAGCGCCCATGAGATATAGCAGGCACACCAAGGGGTCTTGTAGTTCCAACCGGGATTTCCTTCGTAGCCGCCAATATACCACTCAGAGTAATATGTGTATGTGCCGTCGCCGTTTTTGATCTCGCCGCGGCTACCGTATTCCTTCTTAAGGATATCAAGAAAAGCCAGGCGGCTGTCCGTTGTTTTATCAGGATTCAGGTTGCCATGTTCTCCTACATCTGTAGCCAAACTCCTGCAGAAGACCGAAGAACTGAACATTCCCTCTTCCGTTTCCACATAGATGGTAAACAGGCCAGCGTACATTTCCACATAGGACGAAAGCAGGCCACTTAGGATCGGGGTTGCTGCGTTCTCATTCTGGCTATTGTAGTCGCCGACATAGACAGTTCCCAGTGATTCTTCATCAAACACATAAGACAGCAGCACCTTTTCTTCCTTGTCTTTGATCCGCCAGTGATCTGTATTCATTTCGATATCCGAAATGCTACCCTCGGCGATAATTCTTTCCACCGTATTGAGTAGGGTGCTGACGGTCATCTGCCGGGAAGCGGTATCGCCTGTCCGGTGGTTGATCCGCAGGCCCATCAACAGAACAGAAGTTGCAGCAGCGGTAACGATCGTAGCAATGGCAATGGCCACAACAAGTTCAATCAGAGTGAAGCCGGCGTTACGCTTGGAGGTATGTTTCATCATTGCTGCACCTCCACTTCAGGGATTTGGGGGACAAATGTATAGTCTTTTAGTTTTGTTATAGTCACTTTGCTTTGATTTTTCTCTGCTTTTTCTGCATCCAACTTGACAACATAGCTCACCGTGGAGGAATCTTTCTTCGCCGTCATGGTCAAATATATACCATCGTCTTCATCGTTGATGGGATCATCAATGATCTCAATCGACACGAGTAATTGCTCCAGAATCTGAACATTGTCCGCTTCAGTCTTGGCATACTCCTCGATTACAACATCTCCGCCTTTGTCCAGCAACGCCACCACTTTCTCAATCATACCCTCGGCAGCGTATTGATCCTTCATTTTAGCGATCTCGTACTGCTGGTGATTCAGATTTCGCAACGCACTGGTGAGGATTGTGGCCGCTACTAAGCAAAACACCACCAGCACCACCATCACATACACAAGGACATAGCCTTCATCATATTTTTTCATGATTGGCCACCTCCTTTTGCTACGCGGATGTGGGTGGTAACCGTAACCAATTCCGCATTATCGGACACAGTAACAGCATAGTAAGCATCGTTACCGGCTTCCACTGCGATTGTGATTTTCACATCGGGGTAATCGTCGGTCTCGCTGAAACCGCCATCCTCCCAAGCAAAATCATAGTCTGTCCCGCCATTATCAAGAATGGTCTTGGCGCGGCCTCCATCAATACCCTCAGCCATCAGGGTCTCCACGGCGGAGGAGACAGCCAGTTGCGCCTGCATCATTTGCTCCGCCTTTGCATTGAGCCGGTAAGACAGCACCAGACTGGTACAGGTAGGCAACACGATCGCAGACAAAAGCGCAATGGAAACCAGCAGTTCCACCAATGTAAAGCCTTCGTTATGCCTGTTTTTCATGGCCGTTTCCTCCTTTCTTGGAATTGTTTTTTTGTATAGATCAATCAAAAATATTGTCCTTGCCGGTATCCGGTGTATTTACCTCAGGCGGCAGATAATCCCGCAGCTGGGTATCAATCAGATACAGCTGTAGCGTCACAGTGCCCACCGCCATATCCCGGGAAGCATCATACTGGATATTGGCAAACTGAACGGAAGCGATCCGGGAATCGGTAGCCAGGTAGTTGATCATATCCAGGAAACCCTGATAGGTGGTCTCATAGTTGACAGTCAGGGACAGTCCCATCAGCTTAGAGCCATCCTTCAGCGCTGCAATAGGCTGCGCCTGGCTGAAAGAGAAGTTGATCTCTGTGCCGAACACAGTTTCCAGATACAGGATATACATGATCTGGTCTTCTTCTTTCATCTCCACGGGGAACTTCTCGTACAGGTCCAGACGGCTTTCCTTGATCTGCGCCATGGCCTCGTCCAGTTCACCCTGCACACCCTCATACTTTTTATAGCTTTGGATCTTATTGATCAGACTGCGGTTGGTTGCGCTGAGATCGTTGATATCGTTTTGGTGTTCTGCCAGAGCCTCCTGATAATCCATATACACCGGAACCGCTGCCAACACAAGCACCAGTGCCAGCAGAACCTTCCAATATTTACTCAGAAGTTTCATTAGTTAAACACCTCCACCTTTTCGATCTTTGCATCCTTGTCCAAGCCCTTGCGGTCCAGTTCGGCTTTCTTCAGGGACTCTTTATACTTGAGCGTAACCGTAATGTAATAGGGATACTTTCCGGAGGGGGCGGAACCATTGCCGGGACCCGGGTCCGGGAAGAACATCTGCTTGTAGGGCTCCAACCACTTATCCCAATCCTCGTCGCCGGTAGAGCCGGTCATCAGGTAGTTATCGATCAGTCCGTCCAGATACTTATTGCCGGTAGAGCCGGTGTTCATGTACTGATAGAGCATAGTCATCAGCTTGGAATCGTCGTAATCACCGGGCTTCTTGCCGTTGGGGTCCACCTTGTTGGGCAGTTCCCCGTTACCCTCGCCCTTGAGATACTTCTCATAGGATTTGATCCACGCATCCCAACGATCATCGCCTGTGGTGCCGTTATCCAGATAGTTCTTGATAAGCTGATTGATGTAGGCATCATCGGTCTTGCCGTACTGGGTGTACTGGAAGACGAAGCCCAAGAGTTCCATTTTGGTATAGTGCTCAGGACCGGGCTTATCAGGCTTGGGCGTATCACTGCCGCCACCGCTGCCGCCTTGGTTCTTGATCTGTTCCAGTGCATCCCAAACTTCCTCAGGCACCAGCTTATTAAGTTTCTTATTCAGATTCTTGTCACCGGTATTAAAGGAGCCTTCCATCAGATCGACCATCACACGATCCATATCCAGGAAGCCCATAACTGTTTTTTCCTGCAAACCCAGCTCCATTTCCAGATAGTAAACATACCAGCGCTCCATTTTACTATCGGTACACATCAGATCTTCCGCGGCAGTAAGCGCTTCATCGCTCTTTGTGATGATAGCGAGCATGCGCTCCATCATGGAAGAGGCTTGCTCCGCATCGCCCAATCCGCCATCTCCCATCAGCATATCCAGCAGATCGCTGTTTTCCGGCAGAAGCAGATCATCATAGATGTACCACAGCAAAATGGGCTCCGGAGCCCACACATCCGCCATCACCAAATCTGTAAATCTGCGGATGGCAAAGGGGTTTGTGGTCAGCATTTCATGCAGTGCCGCACTGCGCTTTTCGAAAATATTCTTGGTTGCGTAAGCGCTGCGCAACATCTTCAGAGAGCTGTAGTGGTTGGTCGCCTTATTGCCGTAAACATTTTCCAAACGCTCAATCTCGCCTTCGCTGAGACCCATGAACACCGTCATGAGTTCGCCCTGGTCGATATTGGCCGCCAGAAGCTCTGCCAGCAGCTTTGCTTCCTGATCACTCAGATCGCCAAAGTCGCCCTCGGTGGGAGGAGCCTCTGTGCCACCTTCACCGGCCACAGGACCATAGAAGTCCACAGGACCGCCACCGCCACCGGTGAGGTCGGAAATATATACCAGCTCCATATATTCCATTTCACGCAGCGCCATGATCAGATAGGCTGCCTCTTCCTTGGAGCTGCAGGAGAAGGAAACCGTAAGGCCATCGGTAGAGATCTGCAAATTGGTAACACTGGTATCTTGCGGCAGTGTGGATTCCAGCTCCTCCAACGCCAGCACCAGGTTATCATTATAAGTACGCAGATTGGCAAAGATCGTTTCCCAGTCAGAGCTGTACTTGTTGTATTCAGTATTATATTTATTGTACTTGTCGTAATAGCCGGAAGTCTTGCGCACCTGGATCAACAGAGTCTGCTGCTGATTCTCCAGGCTGCTCTTCTCCGCTTCCCAGCCCAACCGGGAGGTCATGGACAGCATCACCATGCCCACCAGCACCAAGCCTGCCGCCAGCAGCAGGATATACTGCCACAGCTGGCTTTCCACCTGACGGCTAGCCTTCAGTACATTCAAGCTGGGAATACCAAATTCCAGCGTACCGGCAGCAGAGCCTACACACAGCATCCACTTAGGATCATAACCACAGTTGAACACCTGCATGGGGATGCCCAGTGTGTCGACCAGCTCCTTCACCAGTGCGCCATTGGTTGCCAGACCGCCACTGACGAAACCGGTAATGGTACTGCCACGTCCGATCTCCATGGAGCTGTAGTACTCCACCATCATAGCCAGCTCGTCAAACTGGAGAGCGGGATTGATACCGCAACGTACAAAGCGCTGCATCACGACCCGGTTATTCTGTACAAAAGTCACGCCCACCAGGTCGCCTTCCAGCAACACATGCAGCTGGGTACCGGGCTGCTGCACAGGAGCAGGCTCGGCAACAGGCTGCTCCGGCTTCTCCTTCTTTTTACCGAAGGAAATCTCAGCCTTCAGATTCAGCTTCGGCCGCTCTTTTGTCTTGCCACTCTGAGCAAAGGACGCACCCGCAGCAGCAGCCATGCTGTTGCCGCAGTAGTCGATGCGCTCAACGGCCAGATCACAGGCGTTGGCCACCTGATAATAACGGCTGAGCATATTGATAGGCACCGCCCACAGCTGCACCAGCTGTTCCTTGCTGTCGCCACCCTTGGGGCCGATAACCTGCGAGACCAGTTGATAATCCTGAATATCCACTACAGGGAAATAGGTATCCGCATTATTCAGAATGGCCTTCTCCAAATTCTTTCCGGTCAGATTGCCGGGAATATCACTGGCTACCTCAGAAATGACCTGAGAAGTACACAGGCTGAACACCACGCGGCGACAACCCTTGAATTCGGGCTGCTGCAATGCGGTTTTCAGCATAGTACGCACAGCATCCACATTTTGAATCGTGCCATCGTTCACAGCGCCTACAGGGGTCTGCAGGACAATGCTGGGGCAATCAGGCCCCTCCAGCACAGAGAGTCGCGTTTCATCCCGGTTCATCTGCACATAGAGCAGACTACCGGCATTTTTGCTATTCGTCATATTGTTTCCTCCTCTGAGTCGCAAAAAAGCGCTCAGTATGTTCGCGAAAAAAGGTTATTACAAGCCAAACAGGCCAAGATAAGCCGCAATAATGGGGCCACCTGCCAATGCAGCCAACCAGATACCGGCAGCCAGATAGGGGCCAAAGGCCAATTTGCGACCCTCTCCCCCGCGCATGCGGACAGAGTGGATCACTGCACCGGAGACGCTGCCCACCAGCACCGCCAGCAGCATATTCTGCCAGCCGATCAGCAGGCCCGCAGCGCCCACCAGCTTTACGTCACCCATGCCCAAGCCATTGCCGCCTGTCACAAAATACAGCAACAGGAACACCAGGCTGACCGACAACATGCCGATCACATACAGCAACCAGTGATCCAGATCCGTCAAAAGCCGCGCCAAACCAAGGATGAAGATGGTCAGGTTTACGCCATTGGGGATAGTAAAGGTACGCCAGTCGATGATGGTCAGCACCAGCAGCATGGAAAACAGGCCGCAATACAGACCCACGGTCAGCCAATCGCCCCGATAAATCATACCGGTCAGCAGCCACATAGCTCCGTTCAACAGTTCCACAATGGGATACTGCGCCGACAGCTTAACACCACAGGCGCGGCACTTACCGCCCTGAAGCAGCCAGCTGATTACCGGGATATTTTCATACCACTTTAGGTTATGGCCGCAACTCATGCAGTGGGAAGGTGTCTTAACAAATTCCTCTTCCTTAGGAATCCGATAGATCAGCACATTCAAAAAACTGCCCACACACAGGCCAAACACTGTAATCAAAGACAAAATCAGAATATCCATCAAATTTCTCCTGTATTACAGATACTGGTCATATGCCTGCGTCATGTTCATCATGGGCAGGAAGATAGCCAGCACAATGATCAGAACAAAGAAAGCCAGCACGATCATAATGGCAGGTTCCAGCAGCGCCAACAGGCGGGCAGTGGCATCCTGCACCTCTTCATCGTAGTAGTCTGCAGTTTTTTCCAGCATATTCTGTACATCGCCGGTCTCCTCACCGATACCCACCAGATTATACACCATGGGCGGGAACAGGCCGGTATCCCGCAGGGAGCCGTTCAGCGTCCAGCCCTCAGAAACCATAATGCGGACCTTCTGCACCGCTTCACGGAAATAGATATTGCCCATATTCATGGCCACAAGATCCAAACTTTCCGTCAGCGACAAGCCGGAACCCAGCAGCAGCGCCAGTGTACGGCAGAAAGTAGCAGAGGCGGAACGGATTGTCATCAGTTTAACCACCGGCAGTTTCCGGGCAAACCATCCGAAGAAATGCTTGCCCTTATTGGTGCGGCTAAACAGTGTGCCGCCAACAGCCAGACCCACAATTGCCGCAATCACCAGATACCACCATTTGACGAACCAATCACTGACTGCCATGACCGCCTTGGTCACACCGGGCAGCTCCATATCCATTTCGGCAAAGGTCGCCAGAAATTTCGGGATGATGGTAGTCATCATGACGATCAACACAATCACCATGACCGCCAGGACGATCATGGGATAGGCCATAGCCTTGCTGACAGCGGATTTTGTTTTCTGGGCCTTGTCGAACCAGATTTCCATCTGATGGAATGCCTCCACCAGATTACCGGACTCTTCACCTGCAGCCACCATATTCACCAGCATACTGGCAAATATTTTCGGATGCTTGCGCATAGAGCCAGCCAAGGTCTCACCCTTTTCGATGCTGGCCTGCATATCCTTGATAGCGGCTGCCAGCTTCTTATTCTCCGTCTGCTGGCCCAGCATACCCAAGACCTGCACCACAGGCACGCCCGCACGCAGGATGGACTGGAACTGACGGCAGAAAATAGCCATATCCTTGGCGGTGGGATTGCCCAAGAACGGAATCTCGATGTCCTTTTCCAGAACACCCAGCTCTTTGATCTCAATAATGGTAAATCCGGCAGCGCGCAGGGAGTTTTTGGCATTTTCAATGGATGCCGCATCCACATTGTCCTTGACACGCTTGCCCTGACGATTTACTGCTACATAGCTAAAAGAAGGCATCTAGGTCACCTCCCGAATTGGTTGCGCAGTGTGCTCGGATCGTTCGCAACAGCCAACGCGTCATCCAGCGTAACCACGCCTCTACGCACCAGATCGCTCAATGCCTCATCCAGCAGCTGCATACCTTGGCGCTTACCGGTCTGCATGGTGCTGGGGATCTGGAAGCTCTTGTTCTGACGGATCAAGCTACGCACAGCAGGGGTCGCCACCAAAATCTCGTAGGCCGCAACACGGCCGCCTCCGATCTTCGGTATCAGACTTTTGCCAATAACAGCTTCCAGCACATCTGCCAGCTGGATACGGATCTGTTCCTGCTGTTCCGGCGGAAATACATCGATGATACGGTCAATGGCGTTGGGCGCGCTCTTGGTATGCAGGGTGCCAAAAACCAAGTGACCGGTCTCCGCAGCGGTGATAGCGGTGGAAATAGTCTCCAAGTCACGCATCTCACCCACCAGGATCACGTCCGGGTCCTGACGCAGCGCAGCACGCAAACCGGCTGCGAAACTTTCGGTATCATCTCCCACCTCGCGCTGATTGATCATGCACTTATCGTGGGTATGGATAAATTCAATGGGGTTTTCCAGTGTAATGATATGGCGACGGCTGGTATGGTTGATGTGGTCCAGCAGGGCTGCCAGTGTAGAACTCTTACCGGAGCCGGTGGGACCTGTCAGCAGCACCAGACCGCGCGGCTTTTCTGCCTGATCCACAATGATAGGCGCCAGTTCCAGCTCCTTGACAGTGGGCACACGCAAAGGAAGCAAACGCAAAGCAATGGCAACATGTCCCTGCTGATAGAAAGCATTGCAGCGCATGCGGATCGTGCCGTCGTAAGTAACGGCAAAGTCGATCTCTCCCACTTCCTTCATTTCCTTGATCTGTTCCGCTGTTGTCAGCTGGCGCAGCACATCGGAAATGTAGCCATCATCCAATATTTCACAGTTGTCCGGTGTCAATACACCGTCCACGCGCATGATGGGCGGCAGGCCCACAGTCAAGTGGACATCCGACGCCTCTATGCTCAGCGCGTATAGAATGATCTCTTTAAAACTTTTCATAGTCAAGCCTCCGCTGTTTTCGAGCTGCCGCCCAGCAGGCTCATATCTTCCACAGAAATGCTCAGCATTTCATGCAGGGCTGTGGTGCCATCCAGCACCAGCCGACGGGCGCTCTGCTTCAGGGTCAGCATACCCTCTTCAATAGCGGCGTCACGCAAAGTATCGGTGGACGCACGGCCTGCGATCAGGCCACGCAGGTGGGGAGTGATCTCCATGATCTCGTAAACGCCGATTCGACCGTAATAACCGGTGCCGTTGCAGCGCTGGCAGCCTACCGGCTCAAAGATCATCTGCTTGGCCCGCGTTTTGGCATCCAAGCCCAGATAATCCGCCTCATGGGGATAAATAGCACGTTCTTTCTTACAGTTGGGGCACAGGCGACGCACCAGACGCTGGGCGATGATGCCTACGGTAGAGTCAGCGATCAGATAGCTCTCTACGCCCATATCCAGCAGACGGGTGACGGAAGAAGCGGTATCATTGGTATGCAGGGTACTGACCACCAAGTGGCCGGTAATAGATGCCTGCACAGCGATGGAAGCCGTTTCACCGTCACGGATCTCACCGATCATGATGATATCCGGGTCTTGACGCAGGATAGAGCGCAGGGTATTGGCAAAGGTCAGCTCCGCCTTCACGTTGACCTGCACCTGATTGATGCCCTCAATATTGGCTTCCACAGGATCTTCAACAGTGATGATGTTAACCGTATCGTTATTCAACTCACTCAGCGCTGTATATAGCGTGGTGGATTTACCGGAACCGGTAGGGCCGGTAACCAATACGATACCATTGGGGTGGGCCAGAATCTTATCAAACTTCGCAAGATCCGCATCCGACAGGCCCAGTGTACTCTTGCTGCGGTTCAGCGCCTTCTTTTGATTGAGTCGGAGTACGCACTTCTCGCCATAAACCGTAGGCAGGGTGGAAACACGGATATCGTACTCCCGGCGGTCGACGGTGGTAGAGAATCGGCCGTCCTGAGGTTTTCTCTTTTCAGAGATATCCAGACCGGAAATGATTTTGATACGGGCCACGATGGCAGGCAGCAACCGCAGACTATAGTTGGCAGTGGTATAGAGCACACCGTCCACACGGCAGCGAACACGAACACGGTCCGGCTCCGCCTCCACGTGAATATCGGAAGCTCTCTGACGCACAGCCTGCTCCACCAGGGAGTTGACCAGCATAACCACAGGAGAGGAATTGATATCCTCACGGATGATCTCATCTTCAATAGAAGCGTCCAGCTCACTGTCACGGGTGTAGAGTTCGGCGGCTTCCCGCATTTCTTCTGTGCCGTAATAGCGATCGATATTGACCAGAATATCACTGGTCGCCGCAAGATAAGGCTTGACGCGGCATTTGCTGGCAATGGCAATAATATCCCGACCGCGCATATTCATCGGATCGTTCAATGCCACCAGCAGCGTACCCGGATCATCCGGATCAAAACCAAAGGGCATCACCACATGATTGCGCAGCAGGTCAGCTTTTACCAGCTGACGGACCTCCATGGGGATCTGTTCCTCATACAGACGGATGATCGGCATTCTGGAAACAGCAGACAGCGCCTCCAGCAAATGATCTTCCGACACGGAGCCTTGCTCTACCAGCAGTTCACGGACGCTGCGTCCGTTTTCCAAATGTTCATTATGTAACTGATCGGCAGCTTCACGGCTGAGATAACCGTGCGACACCAGATAATTCAGCAATTTTTCGCCCATCGGCTTCCCCTTTCTTCCCGCAGGCATTTCTCCGCACCGCAGGAATAGCATCAGGCCGGTTGCCCAATGCCATCATTGTTCGGTCTTACGGGCACATAACACGCTGCACCCGGCATGACCCCATACTAATACGAATGTAATCATAGCACAAATCCCCCCCAATAGCAAGTCTTTCGACCAGATTTCCAAAACTTCACCAAAACTTCATGAAATTTTTAAATATTGAAATTTTTGCCCCCGCTGTTATAGGTTTTTGGGTTCTGCGCTGTTTGTTGCGCTGCCTGCCAAAAATCGATCCTTTGCGCAAAGAAACCACATACCCTCTTGTCTTCACCGTGTTTATAAGCTATACTATATATATTCTCAACAGTGAACGCACAGGAGGTATCTCATGGCTCCCATCAAGATTATTTTCTTTGACATTGACGGCACATTGGTGGATCCTGCCACCGGGCAGATCTCTGCAAAAACCCGGGAGACACTGCATCGATTGCACCAAAAAGGCATCCTGCTGTGTATTGCCACCGGCAGAGCTCCCGCCAGCCTCCCCGATTTGGGAGGATTGCATTTTGATTTGATGATCACGTTCAACGGATCGCTATGTTACAGCAAAACCGAAACGATCTTCAGCAATCCCCTCTCCCCGGATGCGGTCCAGCAGGTCATCGCCAACGCGACAGCTTTGGGTCGCCCGGTTTCTGCCGCCCTGCGGGATCGGCTGGTGGCCAACGGTATCGAGAAGGACTTGGCTGATTACTATACGATGGCCGGTGTGGAACTGACCGTAGCGGATGATTTTGACGAAGCTTGTCAGGAAGATGTTTATCAAATCATGTTGGGCTGCCGGGAATCCGATTTCCCCGCCATTGTGCAAGGCGCAAACGGCGTTCAGCTTGCTGTTTCCTGGGATCGGGCCGTGGATGTGATCTCCACCACCGGCGGCAAGGGTAACGCCGTCAAAAAAGTTCTGGAGCACTTCCGGTTGGATACCGCCGAATCCCTGGCTTTTGGCGACAGCTTTAACGATCTGGAAATGCTGCAGACCGTCGGCACAGGTGTTGCCATGGGCAACGCCGCCCAGCAGCTCAAGGACATCGCCGACGCGGTATGCGGCCCTGTTTCCGAAGAGGGCATCTACCACTACTGCCTTGCCCACGGGCTGATCTAATCACAAGCAAAAATCCCCCTCCGTATGGAGGGGGATCATGTTTGCGTGTTTACTTCTCGTCCTTGTAGATTTCCTTGAAGTACTTATAAGTATTGACCTTCAACTCACCACAAGCGGCCTCGTCGCAGGCGATAACGCCATCGGGATGGAGCTGCAATGCGGAAATGGTCCAAGCGTGATCCACGCCACCTTCCACGCAGTGGCGCAGGGCACGGGCCTTGTTATGACCGCTGATCAGCAGCAGCACCTGCTTGGAATCACAAACAGTACCAACGCCAACGGACAGAGCGGTCTTGGGTACCTTATTGGGATCGCCACCGAAGAAACGGGAGTTGGCGATGAGGGTATCCTCGGTCAGTGCGCGAACACCGGTACGGGAAGTCAGAGAGGTGAAGGGCTCATTGAAGGCAATGTGGCCATCCACACCGCTGCCGCCCATGAACAGGTCAATGCCGCCGTAGGAAGCGATCTTTTCCTCATAGCGTCTGCACTCACCCTCGGGATCATCGGTCATACCGTTCAGAATATTAATATTCTCAGCAGGGATATCGACGTGGTTGAAGAAGTTTTCATGCATGAAATACCAGTAGCTCTGGTCATGCTCGTGGGGCAGGCCCACATACTCGTCCATATTGAAGGTGACTACATTCTTGAAGCTCACCTCGCCGGCCTTGTTCATTTCGATCAGACGCTTATAAACACCCAGAGGAGAAGAACCGGTGGGCAGGCCCAGCACGTAGGGGCGGTCTTCTTTGTGGTTATTGATGGCATCGGCAATATGCTGTGCTGCCCATGCGCACATCTCATTGTAGTCATTCTTGATAATCAGCTTCATTACTTCTTACCCCCATATTGGTTTTTGTGGAAGGCACTGCTGCCATCCCTTAACGTATTGATTATACAGTAAATCCTTCCGTTTGTCTATCCATTCAGAGGATTTTATTCCCATTTTTTCTTGCATTGTTTGGGCAATTGCGATATAGTGAAAGAAAAACAGAAGGAGGACTTCTCCATGGCAAAGATTTTAGAAGTGACCATCGATTCTCTGGCTTCCGCACGG
This sequence comes from Faecousia sp., assembly GCA_045638225.1. Taxonomy (GTDB): domain Bacteria; phylum Bacillota; class Clostridia; order Oscillospirales; family Oscillospiraceae; genus Faecousia. Next base: position 19,314 of record JAZUAW010000078.1, read on the forward strand.
GCAGCCATTGCCGGTGGCGCGGACAGACTGGAACTGTGCAGCGCCTTGGCAGTAGGTGGTCTGACCCCTTATGTGGCACTGCTGCAGCAGATCCGTCAGGAAAGCGATATCCCGGTGCGTTGTCTGATACGCCACCGAGCCGGTGATTTTCTTTACACAAAGGAAGAAATTCAGCTGATGGCCTGTCAAATACAGCAGTTGCGAAATGCCGGTGCCTGCGGTTTTGTCATCGGCTGTCTGACTCCCAAAGGCGATCTGGACAAGGACGCTATGCTGCCTCTGGTGGAAGCTGCCAACGGTCTGGCGTTAACACTGCACCGGTGCATCGATGTATCCCGAGACCCCTGTCAAACCTATCTGGACGCAAAGACGCTGGGCATCGACACGGTGCTGACCAGTGGCGCCGCCCCCCACAGCCTTTCCGGTTTGGATACCATCACCCAGCTACTGCAGCTGCGCGATTGTCACCAAGGTCCTGAGGTGCTGATCGGTGTAGGCGTGAACGCAGATGTGATCCGCACCTTCCGCAGCAAGGTTCCTCAAGCCCACGCTTTTCACATGAGCGGCAAGGTGGATATAGAAAGCGGCATGCTGTTCCGCCGGGAAGGAATCCCCATGGGTCTGCCGGGTTTGGACGAGTGGCATATACAGCAGACAGATGCAGAAAAGGTCCGCGCTGCCCGCATGGCGTTGGATGCATAAAATGATCATTGTGAATTGATCATTGTAAAATGTACAGAAAAACTGCCCCGGAGTTTCCTCCGGGGCAGTATCTGTTTACAAAGTCAACCGAATTACAGGTTGGCGCTCATGAAAGCCTGCAGCTCAGCAGCGGCCTTCTCTTCGTCAGCGCCTTCGATAGTAACGGTCAGCTCCATACCCTGCTTGGCAGCCAGCTTCATCAGACCCATCAGGCGGCGGGCATCAGCAGTGCCGGTGGGGGCGGTAATGGTGATCTTGGATGCGTAGGGAGCGACTGCCTTCACCAGCATGCCTGCGGGACGGGCGTGCATGCCCATGGGATCGGCGATCACGTGCTTAAATTCTTTCATTGGAATCTACCTCATTTCTATGGATTTATGTTGGAGCCAATACCTCATTGGCCCTTGTTTACGGTCAGTTGTGGCGATGGGACATCGACCACCCGGGGCATTACACCTCGGACTCGCAGACCAGCTTTCTGGATTCCAGAATGCGGCCGGCAGCCATACTCAGCTCGGAATAGCCCATCTCGATGAACTTCTCCTGCAGCTTGGGATCGGCACCCAGCTCGCCGCAGATCCCGGCCCAGATGCCGTTTTCGTTGGCGGACTTAGCGATGTGAGCCAGCAGAGCCAACAATGCGGGGTGATAGGGATCATAGAACTCGCCCAGCTTGGCGTTCTGGCGGTCTACCGCCAGGGTATACTGGGTCAGGTCGTTGGTACCAACGGAGAAGAATGCGGCTTCCTTGGCCAGCTCGTGAGCCAGAACCGCAGCGGCAGGGGTCTCCACCATGACGCCGATGGGCACATCCTTGGTGGGAATGCCTTCTTCCTCCAGTTCCTTGCGGACCTTGGCGCACAGGGCCTTAGCAGCCTTCAGCTCCCAAACAGATGCCACCATGGGGAACATCACATTCAGGTTACCGTAAGCGGAAGCGCGGTAAATCGCACGGAGCTGGGGACGGAAAATTTCCTCACGGGTCAGGCAAATACGCAGACCGCGCAGACCCAGAGCGGGATTCTCTTCTGCTTCCAGACCCATATAGCTGACCTGCTTATCCGCACCGATATCCAGCGTACGGATGACCACAGGACGATGGCCCATAATCTCGGCCACCTTCTTATAGGCCTCATACAGCTCGTCCTCAGTGGGCAGGGTGTCACGGCCCAGATACAGGAACTCACTGCGCATCAGGCCTACGCCTTCGGCGTCGTGCTTGATGGCATCAATGGCGTCCTCGGGGCAACCGATATTGGCAACCAGCAGCACCTTCTTACCGGACTTGGTAATGCTTTCCTTGCCGCGATAGGCTTCCAGCGCATTGCGTGCAGCAGCTGCTTCAGCCTGCTTGGCCTTCAGCATAGCCATGGTTTCCTCATCGGGATCGGCATACCAGGTACCGGTGAAGCCGTCAACGGCCAGAATCTTGCATGCCTCTGCTTCTTCAAAGGTGATGTCAGACTGAACCAGGGAGGGAATATTCAGTGTTCTGGCCAAAATAGCGGTGTGGCTGGAGGAGGAACCCTGACGGGTCACAAAAGCCATGATCCGCTCTCTGGGCAACTGGATGGTCTCACTGGGAGCCAGATCCTCGGCCACCAGCAGGAAAGAGCCCTCCGGCAGTTGGAAGCCGGTATTGCCACAGAGGATATCATACAGACGGTGGGACATATCCCGGATATCGGCGCTTCTTGCGTTCATGTACTCGTCGTCCATAGCGGCAAACACCTGGGCGAATTCCTCGCCGGTATCCAGCGCGGCAATGGCAGCAGCAGCACCACCTTCAATGGCCATGTTCACAGCATCCAGATAATCCAGATCGTCCAACATCAGCATCTGCACTTCCACAATGGCAGCATGCTCTTCACCCACTTCGATCTTAGCCTTCTCATACAGTTCCGTCAACTGCTGACGGGCTGTTTCCAAAGCGGCTTCAAACTTTGCCTTTTCCACTGTCGGATCTCCGGACGAGATCGGCAGAGTGCGCTGTGCCTTGCGATACACCACAGCAGGACCGATAGCTACGCCGGAAAATACCGGCAAACCGACACCTTTTTTCATAATACACTCCTTACTTTGCCAACTCGCGCACCTTGTCAATGGCGGTAAGCATTTCGCCAATATGGGCGCTTAAGTTGGAACAATTTTCTAAATAGAAAAACAATATGTTGGAGAACAGCGGTATGCCGACAGCTTTGTCACCTTTCATATCCACCATTCTTCTTTTACACATATAGGATACTAAATATTCTTTGGAATGTCAATTGACGGCGGCAAATACCGATGCTTTTCGTCATACCGCCCTAATGCTGGTTCTATAATTTGTGTAAGTTGCCATAGCTTTCGCAAATGCCTACAGCAGCGCCATCGAAAGCAACACTTTCCAACCGACCGACAAATTCCGGTTCGTTTACCCAATCGTCCACTACGCTGTTGCAATCGGGATCGGGCCAAACCTGTAAGCCTCCCTTCTGCATCGAACAAAGGCCGTCGGAATCATCCGACGGCCTTTATATGTGAAATGGTGTTAAATTATGCCAGCTGCCATACGCAGCACATCGCGGGCATCACGGGCATTGACACGGCCGTCGCCGTTGAGGTCAGCCGCCATCATATCCAGTGCCTCCTCATCGATGAGGCCAGCCGCATAGCGTAGCAGCAGTCTTGCGTCACGGGCATTGACCTTGCCATCACCATTGACATCGCCGACCATGGCCTCCGTTGCGCCGCAGTGCTGACAGGTGCCATCTACAAAGCTATGCCCCACAGCAGCCAGCTTCTCCGTATAGGTATGTCCGCAGTGGCAGCGATAGGTAATACCGCCCTCCTCCGTGCAGGTCGGTGCCACCGTCACGGATTCATAGGTGTGACCCAGCGCAGGAAGCACCTGGCTATAGGATTCTTCACAGAACCAGCAGGTATATACACAGTATCCATCTTCTGTGCAATTGGGATACAGCTTGAACGACTGGTAATATTCGTGACCCTGGGCCGCTATCTCTTGCCGTTCAATCAACACCGCACCGCAAACAACGCAATGCACACCTTCGGTCAAACCGGGCTGCGTACAGGTGGGATACACCGCCGGGTCGATGACCTCTGTGTGACCCAATGCCGCAGTCTCCTCGGTGTAGCTGTCACCGCAGCGGCAGCTGTAAGTAATAAAACCGGCTTCTGTGCAGGTTGGTTCGGAGATGGTGGTATTTTCGTAGCGATGTCCCAGCGCCGCCACATGGTCGCCGGTATAGCTGGCACCGCAGTTGGCGCAGACATAGACTGTGTAGCCATCCACGGCGCATGTGGGCGGGATAACTACAGAACTGTACTGATGGTCCAACTCTGCCACTTCCCTGCTCTGGACATATTCGCACCGGGAACAGGTTCTTTCCTCCATGCCCTTTTCCGCACAGGTAGGCTGTTTGGTAACCGTCCACCAACCCATCACATGGCTGGGTTCCGTTTCATCGTATTCGATATACTGATCCCCGCAGAGGGCGCAGGTAAAGATGGTATAGCCCCGCTCCGTGCAGGTGGGCTGAATATACGCTGTTTCATACATATGATCCGCCATGGGAAGGGTCACCGTTTCATACGCTCCACAGTTGGCGCAATCCCGTCGCTGCTCGCCCTCCTGATGGCAGGTGGCCTCCCGATAGACATACCATTCTCCAAAGGCATGGCCTGTCGCTTGCCGCCAATACTGCTCCTGCAGCACCTCGTTGCAGACAGAGCAATACTTACCCTCTGTGCGGCCATCTTCCGTACAGGTAGGCTCTATTGCGGGGATGATTACCTCCGTATGGCCTGTAGGCATGTAGAACTTAAAGGGTTCTCCCTCATAGCCGCAGTCCGGGCAGGATAAATAGGCCTGTCCCCATTGGGTGCAGGTAGGTTCCGAAATGGGTACAACGATGGAATTGGCGTGCCAGGTAGGCGAAACCTCATCTGTATAGTAGCAATCACCACAGGCACAACGGTGCTCCGTATAACCCTTTTCTTCACAGGTTGGCTCGACTACGGTAACCACATAATTGTGTCCCTTAGCGGATTCAAAACGGAATTCATAGTAGTCACAATTTTGGCAATACTTCCGCTCCTCTCCGTAGTGGATACAATCTGCCACTGTTACAACTTCCCATTCACCCATTTTATGACCCTTTGGGTCCAAATAATATTCTACCACCGTATCGCAATCCGTACAGGACCAACGCTCCAAGCCACTCTTCGTGCAGGTAGGTTCTGTAACGATCTCTATCAAATAGGAATGGGGCTTTGAGCCAACAAAATCCCCGTTATAGGAATCCCCGCAGGCAACGCAGGCATAAGTAGTATAGCCTCCATGGGTACAGGTAGGCTCTGTAATGCTGAAAACCGCATAAACATGATCGATCGTGGCTGTGTAATCGGAGATATATGTATCACCGCAGGCGCAGTTGTAGGTGGTATAGCCCCAACTCGTACAAGTGGGCGCCGTCACTTCTCCTGCCACATGCGCATGCCCTCGGTTAATGATCCAATCAATTTCCTGCTTTCCGCAGCGTGCGCAATCCCGCCGCTGTTCTCCCGGTTGCTTCAATGTGCCGCAGCCCGCTTCTTTGGTTACATACCACTCGCCCCAAATATGCGCGCGGCTGAGCACTGCTTCCTCTTGGGTGCCGCAAAGCGTGCAGACGCGCACCTGTATACCATCATCAGTACAATTATTGGGAACGGTCACTTCCCACTCCGAGAAGTGGTGGCCCAACGCTGGCACAAAATGATCTCTGTAGCTGTCACCGCAATCGGTGCAGGTATAGGTGGTATAGCCATCCAGGCAGCCCGGCTCGGTCACCACTGCGGTATAGGTATGAGCAGTGGGGTTCCCATCCTTTCTGGCATCGCAGATGATGCAGTAGCGGCAAGCGCTGTCGCCTTCTGTACAAGCCGCCCAGGCGCAGATATGATCGGAATACAGCCGATACGCTTTACCCTTATAGGTGATCTCCGAGGTAATGGGGAGTTTATCTGTAACAAAGCTGCTAAGCTCACCGGTCGTAGCGGGAACGCCGATACTACCTCCCCTGCTAAGGATTCCACTGCAGACAAAGCTTGTACCCCATCCGGTGATCTGCAGTGCGTCCTCCTCCCTGTCAAAATAAGCGGAGTGGATATAGGCCTCCAACAATGTTGAATCAAAGGCAAAATCCTCAACGCGGGCAGGAATAGCAGCAACATGCACAAAGCACAGGGAATCGCAACCTGCGAATGCCCACTCCCCAATTGTACCGACCTGGCCCTCAAAGGAAAGAGAACGCAGCCCTGTGCATGACGAAAACGCAAAGTGGCCAATTTGCTCCACAGACGCGGGGATCGTCAGCTTCTGCAATCCACTGCATAATATAAACGCAGAATCGCCTATGGTATGCAAACTGTTGGGAAGTTCCATCTCTGTGATACTTTCGCATCTGGAGAAGGCACCATACCCAATGCTCGTCAGTGTCTGCGGAAATTGTACCCATCGGACGTTTCCACATTCGGCAAATGCATAACTTTCGATAGAAGAAATGCCTTCGGAAATGATGATGCCGGAAATGCCATATCGGAACTGGCGCCAGCCTTCCCACCTCTCCAATCCCTCGGGCAATTCTCCCTCACCGGAGATCGTCAACACTCTTGCCTCGGCATCCAACTCCCACGTAATACCATTAGGATAAGCACCTGTGCAATCCTGCAGATAACGTTCTTGTGCCATTGGGTGGCTCTCCAGCCATGCATCGTCCATCAGCATGATGGCAATTTCGCTGTACTCCTGGTATGTGGTCAAAAAGTAAAGACCGTCGGGCTCCTCATCGAATCCATTTGCATCCCAGGTTGCATCCACAAGATAATAGTACCCATCCAGGCACACCGTATTCCAGGCGTGAGCACCACCGGCAAAGCCATACATAATGTCACATTCCAGCCCCAGCTCACGCATCAGCCGATCCATCAGCTTCGCATAGCCATCACAAACAGCTTTGCCTTTGAACAGCGCATTATAGATGGTGTGCTCCATACCATCACTGTAAGGATCATTATATGCATCCCGATCATATTCTACATGCATACAAACATAGTAATGCACCGCTTTGACCTTTTCATAGTCACTGGCATCCCATACATCCAGTTCCGCCAGCACCTGCGCCACAGCCGCATCTACCGCCGCATCCTTATCTGACGAAAATGTTTGAGCAGATAGCTTGTAGGCAGAATTTTGGTAGGAGGGCCGCTGAATTTCAGGAAGATACTGATTCTGCATTTCCTGCCGCGGCCACAAAGCAATACTACCAATCGCCACTGCCACAACCAGCACTGTTGCCATCATCCAGGCGATCCGCTTTTGATTCCACTTCATATTCAATTGCTCCTTTCTGTTTGCAATGTCTACTTCTATGGTTTTATCATAGCACACCGTTCACATTTTGGCAATGAATTATAGAAAAAAGCGGAGGTCCCCATGCATATGCGTAACGATCATCAGCAGCTTTCTTATCCAACCATCGGTTGCGTGGATATTCCACATTTAGTTGGATGAAAAACAGCCCATCCAACCGATGGACCATTCCATTCTTCCCATGAGCATGTATAATAAAGGTATCCAATGAAAGGAGCGAATGCAAATGGATATTACACTGGGCAAACGGATCGCGTTGCTGCGCAAAGATAAGGGGCTGAAGCAGGAGGAACTGGCAGAACAGCTGGGCATCAGCGGGCAGGCCGTCAGCAAGTGGGAAAATGACCAGACCTGTCCGGATATCAGCCTTCTGCCCCAGCTTGCCAAGATTCTCGGGGTTACTGTGGATGCGCTGCTTTCCGGAAAGCAGGAGGCCACACCCCCAGTTCAGATCCTGCCTGAAGAGCAGCGCAAGAACATCAAGGATATGATGCTGCGAATCACAGTGGACTCTGCCAGCGGTGATAAGGTGCGGGTGAACCTGCCCATGGCATTGGTTCAAGTTGCTATGGATTGCGGCATAGAGATGCCACAGGTATCCGGCAGCAATGCCCTGAAGCACATTAACTGGAACCAGATCATGGCCATGATCTCTCAGGGTGTCATCGGCAATCTGGTGGATGTGGAATCCGCCGATGGAGATATCGTACGGATCTTTGTAGAGTAAGTTATGCGGATCATCATAACGGAACACGGCAAGAAAAAACGCCGTATATGTCTGCCTAGCTGGCTTGTGATGAACAGGCTGGCAGCCAGCTTCCTTGCCGCCAGTATCAGAGATCATAAGGGAAACATATCCGGCAAACAGTTACACACCCTCTTCCGGGCAGTCAAGGCATATAAGTCAACACATCCGGAATGGAAGCTGGTAGAGATACATAGCTGTGATGGGGATCATGTTGAGATCACACTGTGACTTTCTGGCTATCGCGCCGGTACGCGGGCTGTAATTAAAAAAGAAAAACCCATCCGTTTGGATGGGTTTCTTTTTGGTGGACGATATAGGACTCGAACCTATGACCTTCCGCACGTCAAGCTTAGTCATCGAGATTTGCATGAAGTGTCTGTGGTGGGAGGAAATAGGCTGTCCTTCATCCCGGAAACAGCTTGTTGCATAATATTCATGTCCGGATGCGTATACCGAGCGGTGGTGCTGATGTTGGTATGACCCAGGAGTTCTTGAACAACTCGCACATCTGCGCCGGATGCTAGGGTGAGGGTTGCAAAGGAATGGCGGCAGCAGTGAGGCGATAGATCACGGACTTCCGGGTTATCCTCCCGGAGTGTCTTGAAAAACTGTCCATAGTCCCGGGAGAAGTTCCTGGGATGCCAAAGATTGCCGGACTTGGTGCAAAAGACGAACTCGCCGTAGTGCGGGAGAGTATGTACCAGGTGAGCGATTTCCGGCATGAGGGGCAGGGTGCGCAAACTCTTGGAGGTCTTGACCTTGAAATCTTCGACCATGGCTTTGCCGCCTACCTGGTAGACTCCCCGGCGGATGGAGAGGGTGTTGTCGGTAAGATCATCCCATTTTAGACCGAGCAACTCGCCTCTGCGTATTCCGGTGAACAGTAGCACCAAAACAGCAATGGCGATCCGGCGGTATGGGTAGCGCATGGCAAAGGGGATGATGATCTTCGCCTCGTCTACTGTGAAGCTCTCCCTGGGCGTTTCGATCACCTGGGGGATACGGAGCTTTGCCGAGGGATCACGGGCGATTAAATCGTTGTCTACGGCGGCAGAGAATAGTCCGTGGAGCATGACCCGCATTTTGTCCATGTAGGACTTGGATGCATCAACGGAGAACTTGTTGACGAAGGCTTGCAAATGCATGGGCTTGATCGTTGCCAGTTCCATATCCAGCAGATCGTCCGGGAATTTGCGGTGGAGTAATTCGATCTGATGGTAGGATCTTTCCTTGATCGTGTCGAGCTTGTATGCCTCCATCCATGTGGGTATCCATTCACGCAATGTCATGTGATCACCTCCAGTTGCAGGTATGCCTTGGCGATGTCCGCAAGGTATGTGTGGATGTACTTGTCGATCTGCTTGAACTGATCGGTGGGAATGGTGAAGAAAAAGCCTCCGCTGCTTGTGCTGTATCTCTCAAGCTCTCGCTTATGCTTTGCCCAAGTGTTGCGGCTGACAGACAGCATCATGCGTTCATAGAGATCAGGGTGAATGATGATCGCCTGCACGATTGGGGAAAGCTTATCCAGTTCCAGGGATAGCTCCAGGGGCGCAAGTGAAATGATCTCCGGCATGAGCTTTGCAATCCCCTTGAACTTGCTGTGATCAATCGTGATCTCCAACCTGGTGCATGGCGTGGGGAGGGCAAGCTCTGCTGCTTTATCGTAGAGCTTTACAGCGGCATGGTGGGATCGTTCCCCGGTGTATTCGGTTTTGGTATACTGGGCGTCACTAAGGAGCTGATACCTTGATCCCGGGCGCTGTACAAGCTGTAGGTTGTTGCGTAGGATGGGGAAGTCGAGAGCGAGATCAAAGCGCTGAATACTAGCGCTACAAGCTCTGCTTGCCAGGATACCCATGATCCGCTTCCAGGCTGTAGCAGGGATCTTGTTGGGATTGAAATCCATTACCGCTTCCGCTGCGATCTGCTGCGCGGACTCTTTGTAATCATAGCGACCAACCAGGACAGCAAAGGAAGATCCGTCAGTAAGCTTATAGGTGATGTTGTGGGCATAGTTGCCAATCCTAAATCTCGACTCCGCATGGTGCGGATCAAGCTCACCTTCCATGTACAGGGGTACCGATGTGAGATCGCCCAGCAATTCAATCATCGTGTTTAACCGCTTGTTTTCGTTGAAATCATAGGAGGATCGAGAGTAATTGAACTTGATGCGCAGATTGTCAATAGAGGCTGTGACCCCGGCAAGCATGAGGGGATTGTAGTAAGGGGGTATGCACAAAAACTGTGCAGGTAAACCCCTGTTAGAAATAGGGGTTTGGACGGTTGCGGTCATAGGTAGCAGCACCTGCTTTCGGTGTAGTAGTTTTTACTACCTAGATAGTAACAAAAACTATACACTTAGTCAATTGTGCTATTTCAACAAATATTTTTCTACTACAAACCGAGTAATACTTGCTTTTTCTACAATTTGGGTGTACAATGATCATATAACAGCCGAAAGAGGTGTAAACAATGGAGAAAAAGGTGCGAACAGAAGCGCCCAAGACGATTGCTGAAGCTGCCTCAATAGGCCTTGAACAAGGCATGGCACACAAGCAGGCAAACCGGGAATTGCGGGAAGACATTGCTCGCCGGGTGAAAGCGCTGCGGGTTGAGGCGAAACTGACACAGGAAGAAATGGCCGAAAGGATCAATGTCAATGCATTGACCTACCGAGGCTACGAGAATTGCCGGAGCGATTTCCCGCTACTGATGCTGATCCGTGTTGCTGATGTGTTGGATGTTAGCCTGGACTACATGACCGGAAGAACGGAAGTGCGAAAGCAGAACGAGGCGAACACCAAAAAAACTGTTGAGGAGAGATTGCAAGACCTTGAACAGGGACTCATGAAGGTAATGGAGTCCATTGCGGAGGAATGACAATAAACATCACCAAATAAAGACCCGGGCGTATGCCAGCGATTGCTGTGCATACGCACCGGGTCTCTCTTTGTATTGGGCGAAGTATACGAAAGGCTGCACCGTGCTTTCGCAGGGAACATGGTGGGAATCGTGGCGTGGGCGCAGGGGCGCATGGTGGACAAGGTGCGCACGAAGCCGGGCGGTGACTTGGGGCGCAGCCGCCCGCATTGGTAGCCGGGTGGTGGTCGATACCTGGGCAGGGGGTGTCTGCATCTACCCACCTGGGCAAGACAGCCGGGGCAACCTGGGTGCGCTGCCTGGGGTGCGTTCCGTCGGCTTCCATGCGAGCCGCTTAGCTCTCGCATATTAAAACCTGTATGGTTATTCAACTTTATGCGCATAAAAAAAGACAGCCACCTTTTGGTGACTGTCTATGGTGGACGATATAGGACTCGAACCTATGACCTTCCGCACGTCAAGCGGATGCTCTAGCCAGCTGAGCTAATCGTCCAAGCGCTTGAGTATTATAGCGCAGAGGTTTCCATTTGTCAATACCTTTTTCTACTTTTTTCAAAAAATTTTTAGCCAACTACGCCATCCATTTCCTGCCCATCTACAAAGCGGATCACCAGCCGGTTTGGCAGGCATACGATCTGGCTGCCGCCGGAACAATATCCTCGATCCATGCAATAATGATCCGGACAATCAGCATTGGTAACCGCGATCTTGCCATTGTGTACTGTGATCACATTGACTCCCTGTTCCGTTTTTACAGTAAGCTCTTGATCTACAGACAAGTCCAGCGTATACAGCAATTTCCCTTCGGACCAAATTTCTGCGTAAGCGGCGTCCTCACCGGGCCACAGCAACCATGCGCTTAGGCCTAGGCTCAGCACAAGAAGCCCCGCAATCAATCCGATCCAGAATTTAGTTTTCACGGCGGATCACCTCGTATTCACAACCGGAAAGCCAAACGCCCTCCGTGGCATAGATCGTTCCATCCTGCAGCACGAACACCGCCTCAAAGGGATAGTAGGTACATTCTTTCCAGAACTGCACCGCTTCCTCCAGCCCCATGACAAACAGCGCTGTGGAAAGGGCATCCGCCGAAGCGCCATAAGCACAAATGACAGTCACGGAAGAAAGGCCGCTATCTGCCGGCATACCGGTCTCCGGGTTCAGAATATGGTGATACCGCAAGCCGTCCTGCTCAAAATACCGCTGGTAATCACCGCTAGTGACCACAGCCATGCTGTCGCTGATCAGCAATGTACCCAGCGGGTCACCGCCGTTGGGATTCTGGATGCCGATGCGCCACTGGTCACCATTGGCTTTGCCGCCATAGGTCTGGATATTGCCACCCAGATTGAGGATCGCCCGGTCAATATCATAGTTGGCAAGCACTTCCGTTGCCAGTTCTCCGGCATATCCCTTGACGATGGCACCCAAATCCCATTTCGGCACCGCCTTTGCCGCCGCCAGTTCCTCTTGGGTGGGCACTCGATAGGAATCATCGTAGAATCCCCACAGGGCGATCACATTGCCCAGTGTGGGGTCAAACGCACCGCCGGTACGGATTTTCAATTCCATAGCCCGATCAAGAAACGCCTGTTGCTGGGCATCCGGTGTGCCCTCTCCCCTGTTCAGTGCTGCCAGCAGGGAATCCTCATCGGTGGCGGACCAGGTTTTTTCCAACTCCGTCAGCATTCGGACAACCGCATCGGCGGCATGTTCCCGTTGCGGGCCCCAGACTTGGATATCCATCACCGTATCCATGCAGAAAATCGTCCGCCGGGCGCAGGGCTCCATCTTGGCACAGCCTGCCAGCAGCAGGGCGATCAATAGAATTGGTAGAAACTTCCTCATAGCAGCACCTCCTTCCTTTTTCCATAGTATAGCAAAGAACGCCGTAAAAGGCAATTGCCATTTTTGCAGCGTCCCGAAGCCCATTGTCGCCACTGTCCGGTCATTGGGGTTATAACCTTTCAATTTTTATTTGCCGAGCAGTTGCGTCGTAGGGCGGAGGCATGCCCCCGCCCTACGGTTGTTATTGCAAGGGAGCGATAACCAGCAATTTAGCACTACAAGCACAATCTCCCGCCTGCAGTCCGCAAGCGGGAGATATATTTATTAGCAATCCGTCACAGGTCTTTCACTTCCATGACGCAGCGCAGCACATGTTTGGCGCAAAGCTGCATTTCGCCTAAGGTAATACCCTCAGGTTTGCCGTAGGTTTTCAGCAATGTGCCGTCCGGCTTGCGGATGGGAATATAGCGTCCGCCGGGCATCAGCACATCCACACCGGCACGGACCCGGTATGCCTGATCCCGCATGGCAGGAAATTCCGGGCTGCGGCTGGACTGCATCCACCAGTCTGTGATCACATTGCCCCGATAATCCCACTCGCCCCGCAGGATGGTGGTCACCAGATCATAATGGTAATGACCCCAAACGCCGTTGATCTTGTTATAGCTGGTCATCAGGTTCTTGGGCAGCGCCTCTTTCACGCAGATCTCAAAACCCTTCAGGTAAATTTCCCGCAGCGCCCGCTGGGAAACCACAGAGTCATTGGTATTACGGCGGTATTCCTGATTGTTGCAGGCAAAATGCTTGGGACAAGCAGAAGCGCCGCCGCTTTGGGTGCCCCGTACCACAGCCGCCGCAATCTTACCGGTCACATAGGGATCTTCGGAAAAATACTCAAAATTTCTGCCACAGAGTACATTACGGTGAATGTTCATACCGGGCGCCAGCAGCACATCGGAGCCACGCAGCGCCATCTCCTGTGCGATCATGCCAAAGAGTTCTTCCATCAGCTTGACGTCAAAAGTGCTGGCAAGCAGCGTGCCGATAGGCATCAAACTACAGGAATCATACAGACGGATACCGGAAGGACCATCGGTGGTGACCACCGGCGCCACACCTTTGGCACGCAGAGACTCCGTCACACCGCCAAAAATACCGGCGTTGCCCTTGGCACCCAAGGGGTGATCCATGATATAGCCCCCACGGCTGATGGCCTCCAGTTCCTCCAGTGAAAGCTGGGCCACAAAGGCATCCAACGTAACAGTTCCGTCACGCACGTCCTTCAGCTTATAGCCCTTGTCCCCTGTCTGGGGGATCGCCGCAGGGAGGTTTTCCAAAATCCGTTTTTTCAGATCCACAGTTGCTTCCTGTGCGTGTCCCTCCCCCGCTGTGATCTGGCCATTTTCTTCCCGGGCTGTCAAAATAGGGAATGCCTCCCGGGGCGCGGCCGCCTCCTGTAGCTGGGCGCAGACCTGCTGCTCCAGAATATCCATGCTGCCGATCTGCTGGGCGCAGCGAACATCGCCGCCAAGGAAGAAGCGGTACGTACCGACTTGGATCACATAGCCATTCTTGTGGCCGGTCACACCGGAGTCATCAAAGGATGCCAGCTGCTCCCGGGAAACTGTCAGCGTCAGGCTCTCGCTTTCCCGTGGCTGCAGCAGACCGGTTTTGGCGAACGCCACCAGCTCTCTGGCAGGATTGCCCAGCTTGCCGCAGGGCTTTTGGATGTACAGCAGCGCAGTTTCCTTGCCCGGCAGAGCGCCGGTGTTGGTGACCGTCACCTGCCACTGCAGCTGCCCAATCTGCTGAATCTCCTTCTGGAATGTGGTGTAGGACAAGCCGTACCCGAAGGGATAACGCACTTGATCCTTGGCAAAGGTCTCAAAGTAACGATAGCCCACATAAATATCTTCCCAATATTCATTTCGCTTTTTGCCGCCGAAATGGGCAGCGGAAGGATAATCGGTGTAGCTTTTAGCGACGGTGTCCGTCAGACGGCCACAGGGCATCGCCTTGCCGCACAGCAGATCTGCTGCCGCATGGCCGCTTTCCATGCCGCCCTGCCACAGGATCATCACTGCACCGAAGCTGTAATCCTCCACGAAAGACAGATCCATCACCGCGCCGATGTTCAGCAACAGCACCGCATCCGGGAACTGGGCCGTAACCAGCCGGAGCATATGCTTTTCTTCCTCCGTCAAATAGAAGCTGCCGGGCTCCAGCACATTCTCCCGATCCTCGCCGGAGGATCGGCCCAAAATGACCACCGCCTGCTGGCAATGCTTCTTTGCCTTATTCACCAAAACCTCGGAAAGCGGCATTTCCGGATAATGCCGGGGCCAAGAACCCCAACTGCCGTGGTCAACGGGATGCTCCCTGTCGAATCTTTCATACTTTCTGGCCAGGGGCTCATACAGTTCCAGCGAGTCACATTCCCGCAGACCCTGCAGCAAATTCACCGCATAGGGCATATTCACATCGCCACCGGAGCCGTAACCGGTATAGAAATGGTTATTCTGCACCCGGCCGAACACCGCCACCTTCGTTCCTCTTTCGAAAGGCAGCACCCGATTTTCCAGCAACACAGCGCCCTCAGCAGCCACCCGCCGCAAAAGTGCAGGCATGCCGGGCATCACCGTCTTGACCGGATTGTGGTGGCCCTCACCTTGAGACAGGGCACCGGCCATGCGCAATACGGAATTGACCACCTTATCTTTCAGTTTCATAACATTCCCCTTCTGTTACTTATTCATGGTCCTGTCGGGTCTTATTGAGCTGATCCGCCTTGCAGAACAGAATATAGCCAATGATAAACAGCACCACCAGCACGCTAACTGCCAAATTGGAATTTTGCAGCCGCAGGCCGAAGATGCTCACCTGCACGTCGGCAGTGATCTGGTTGATAAAGCCCACCAGGGCCATACCAAAGAAGGATGCGCCCTTACCGCAGATGTCCATCAGGCCGTAGAACTCGCCGCTCTGCTCCACCGCCACGATCTTACCAAGATAGGAGCGACTCAACGCTTGAATAGCGCCCTGGAACATGCCGACCAAAGTGGCCAGCAGCCAGAACTGCCATTGGCTTACAAGGAACACGGCAAACAGCGTGATGCAAGTGTAGCAGATGATGCAGATTTTCATCAACTTGGCGCTGTCATGGTTGGCAGACAGCTTACCGAAGAGGATCGCACAGGGGAAGGCCACGATCTGAGTCAGCAGCAGCGCCAGCAGCAGGCCAGTGGTATCTAGGCCCAAATCGGTGCCATAAGCGGTTGCCATATCGATAATCGTATACACGCCGTTGATAAAGAAGAAGAAGGCGATCAGATACATGAAGATATGCTTCTGCTGCTTGGCCTTGCGGAAAGTGCCCGCCAGCTGGCGGAAGGCATCGGCAACGGGATGCTTGCCCCGCTCCACATAGGCAGTCTGCTTATAGCTGCGCAGCAGCGGCAGTGTAAACACAGCCCACCAAACAGCGGTAATGATAAAGGCCAGAACCATGGCAGTTGTCTGATCCAAGCCAAAGCTGCCGCCTGCCAGCACCAGTACCAAACACATCACAAAGGGGATCACAGAGCCGATATAGCCCCAGGCATAGCCCTGGGTGGACACATCGTCGATCCGCTTCTCATCGGTGATCTCGGGCAGCATAGAATCATAAAACACCAAACTACCATTAAATCCTACCTTGGCCAGAATGAAGATGCCCAGGAAAATCAACCAACCCTTGGCAAGACCCAGCGCCGCACAGCCCACCACGCCAAGCACCACGCACAGCAAGAACAAAGGCTTTTTATAGCCTTTACGGTCAGACAATGTGCCGCAGACAGGGCCGATGAGTGCCACCAGAATAGTGGCGATGGAGCCGGCATAACCCCAGTAACTCAAATACATATTCTCGTCCACACCGGCCGAAGTGGCCAGCGCATTGAAATAGATGGGCAGCAAGGTGGACACCAGCAGCGTAAAGGCAGAGTTGCCCACGTCGTAGAGTATCCAACTTTTTTCCAGCTTTGTAAGCTTCTGTTTTTGTTTCATTGCGATTCCTCTTTCTCTTTGTAATACAGCCACTACCATTGTATACCAGCATTTATAAAAAATCCAGAATTTTTTATGGGAAGCACCGTTTTTCCCTTCGAAGCCCCATTCCCTCTTTTGCCGCAATGCGCCACATCCGCACCGCTTATGACTGCCAAAGACTGTAAAACACATAGCGGTGATCTCAATTTAGCCCAAATTTTCCCTCCCACTACCATTCTTGGCGGTGGGAGGGATTTTCTTTCGATCTAACCTATACAACCTGCGCAACTCCACAAAAATCCGGAACGAAGCATAAAGCCCGTTCCGGATTTTCTTTCAAATACTTTTGCCACCTTGATCCAAAGTAGTTATTTCTTAATTGCGGCTACCAAACAAATTGATCGTGGTTTCTTTGTCCGAGGAGGAAGATCCGTTGGACAAAAATGCCGCCAAACGCTGCGCCGTATTGATAACCGGCATGGACTGGATGTAGACCTTACCGGGGCCGGTAACGCGGGTATGGAAGAAGCCCTCGCCGCCCAGGAACACATTCTTCAGACCCTTGACAGACTGGATATCCATGGTGCAGCTCTCGCTCATAGCAGCCAAATAGCCGGTATCGACAATGATGCTCTCCCCTGCCTTCAGGACATATTCCTTACAATGGCCATCGATCTCCACAAAGGCCAGGCCATTGCCGGTGATCTTCTGCATGATAAAACCTTCGCCGCCAAAGAGGCCGGAGCCAATCCGCTTCTGGAAGTAAACAGACAGATCCAGACCCTTTTCCATAGCCAGGAAGCCGGACTTCTGCACGATGATGCCATTGCCAGGGGTCAACTGGAAGGGAATAATGGTGCCAGGGAAAGAAGATGCGAAGGCGATCATACCACTGCCGCCATAGGGAGTAAACTCATTCATAAAAATGGAGTCGCCGGAAAACAAACGACCCAGGGCCTTCTTAAAACCGCCGCCGCTATTGGTTTCCATGTTCATGTTGGGGCTCATCCAGCTCATAGCACCGCTCTGGGTGCACAGGGTCTGACCTGCCTCCGGATAGCAAATTACAACCGGCAGATTGCCGCCTTCGATTTCATATTTCATGTTCTTTCTCCTTTTTTAGTTTTTGTTTTCCTCTACAACAGGTGCAGTATTACGCCAGTTTTTCATCACCGCATCGATCTTTTTGTGGTATCCGGCCTTGAAGAACAGACACTTGGACATATCCACAGCCATCTTATCACCGGTCAATGCCAATGCGATGGCACGGCAGCCGCCGGCGCAATGCTTAAAGTACCCACAAGTTCTGCAAATTTCATTGACCTGGGCCAACTGACCCACCGTTGTGGTGACTTCCGCCAGGTATTTTCCGCACTGCAGCAGCGGTTGCAGGCCGCATTCCTTCACATTGCCCAGAACATCCTGATGTGCTTCGTAATAACCGGACATCTGCAAGCAAGGGAACACATTACCATTGGCAGAAACCGCCACCATGCCACGATTGCCTCTGCAGACCGGAATGCTGTCCCGATATTCGCCACAAGCACAGGTCACCGGGCGCAATCTATAGCGCTTATTATGGGGATGCATCACCATGAACTGCCAAATATCCACAGTCATCTGATGATCCTCTTTTATGTATTCCTCCACAAACTCCAGCATGCGGTCAAAATACTCCGTCAGTTCCAAGGTCGCGCCCTGGGCATTGGCTGTCCAGCGAGGTGCCTCGGTGGTACGGATAATCCGCATTTCGTCCACGCCCATTTCATCCAGCAGCTTAGCGGTGGGTAGCATAGACTCCAAATTCCAGCGATGTACATTGGTCTGTGCCTTGACCCGGAAGCCATTGTCCACGCACAGCCGCATGGCCCGCAGAGCATCCGCTTCAGCTCCCTTACGGTTGCGCAGCCAATCGTGATGGCCCAAGCCATCAAAGGAAATTTTGATCAGCGGTCTGCAACCGATGGCCTTCATCCGATCCAGAGCCTCCTGGTTGATGTAGAAACCATTGGTATTCAGCTCCTCCACGAACATACCCCGGCGGTAGATTCCCTCCAGGATTTCGAAGAAATGCTTATGGCACATGGGTTCGCCACCGGTGATGGTAAAGGCATTGACGCCGCAAGCTTCCGCTTCATCCAGCAACCGCTCGGCTTCTTCCAAGGTAAATTCGCTCATCAGAGGCGCATTATCGGAAGCATTGAAGCAATGCAGGCAGTTATAATTGCAGCGGCCGGTGATCATCCAGTTCATAGCTGGGAAATAACGGTTGTCGCACACTCGATTCTGCCACGGTGTCAATGTCCGCGCGCCCTTGGCAGCGGGAATAATCAGTCCACGCATGGCCAGGTTGCGGGCGAGATCCGTTTCTTCCAGATCAGCCTGGCCGTCGCATTTGCTCAGGAATTCATATTCTTCCTTGGTCAGACGCTGGGCATCCCGTTGGCCCTTCACATAATAAGCATAAGGCGTACGCCACCAGGAGCGCAGGCCGATATTGGGACTCAGAATGTAATACATAGTTTTGTTATCTCCCTATCATCTGTTGGATCACTTTTCATTCACAGGATATCCTCTTTCAAAAAGTGTCGCAGGTTGCCAAGGGCTTTTTTGTGGATCACCTTGGCGTTTATGTAGGACATACCCATCATCTCTGCCACTTTTTTCAGGGTATATCCTTTATAGTAATGCAGGATCAGAAGATCCCGCTCCTTTTCTTTCAAATTCATAAGGGCATCGGCTAATTGTTCCAGATGCTCATCCGGCTCTTCGGCGGCAAATTCCTCCGCCTCCATGTAGTCGGCATATTCCACCATGGTTTTTCTGCCTCGGTAGTAGTCTATCACCGCATTGTGGGCAATGGTGTAGATCCAGGTGGAAAGGGACGCCTTGGCCGGATCATAGGCATCCCATTTGGCATAGGCCTTTAGAAAAATGGTCGATACCAGATCCTCCGCATCGTGGCGGTTATCCAGCTTGCCGGACACATAGGCACTGACTTTGCTGTAATAGTCCCGGTAGAGCTGTTCCCGCAGGTCTGCGGCGATCACGGGGTTTCCTCCTCAGGCACCGCAGGGGTAGGCTCCCCTGCGGCACTTACGAAGGCCAGAGCATCATCGTCCAAAGATTGCTCGTAACGGTTTTCTACATCCGCAATTATGGCCGAGAGCCGCTGATTGCCGGCAAATCGCTGAAAATCCATTATTTTTCGCAGTTTCTTTTCCATAATTGCTTCCTTCTTTTTGGCTATTGCCTAAGCTGCTTATTTTCTCTTATCCGGATGATTGCACAGCCACAGGCCGTTTTCGTAAGAAATATCCTTACACTCATTACAGACGATCAGAGATGACTCGCCATTGCACCGAAATCCTTCCTTGCATAAATGTTCGGTGACAGCGCCATGGGCACCTACGCCGCATTTTTTGCAGGTCCATAACTCACAGCTATGGCCAACGGTGACCACCAGGCGGTCGCCCGAGTAGCAGCCACCGCCGGAAACATCGTCCAGTTCATCATCGGCCAGTTCGCCGTTCTTGGGACTCAGCTGAGCAAAGTAGGCCCGTGCGCTTTCTTCCGTCATTTCCCAGCCGTTTTCGTTAGCAAGAGCCAACAGTTCTTCAACATTTTTGGCCTCTTTTGCCTTCTCAATCATTGCGCTTGATAGACATTCCATGCTGCAAAACATCCCTTCCTATATGATATCCCTCGAAAAACAGCAATCCGCTTAATGCGACAATCAACGATCAGGACGGATATTGTGATAGCGCTCGCTATGCGGATCCCCCGAGCCACTAAAGGAAACACCGCACTGGCGGCAGGTAATCGTCCAGGTAGAATCCGCCCTGGTAGGGAGATTAAAATGTATGATTCCTTTCATAGCTCCCCCACACCCCTTGGGGTTAAAGAATGCACAAGCTGCTGTGCCGCAACTAACATACATGCCCTCTGTGAATTGTCCGTAGTATACCTTCGGCCCCTCAGGGGTGTTGCTGTCACCACAGCCGCCACCGGAAACACCGTCCAGTTCATCATCGGCCAGTTCTCCGGCCTTGGGGTTCAGCTGAGCGAAGAAAGCGGTTGCTTCCTCAGCGGTCATTTCCACATCGTTTTCCTTTGCCAGAGCCAAAAGCTCCTCAGCAGTCTTGGCAGTCTTTGCCTTCTCGATCAGTTCACGATGAAAGTTTGTCATATGTTTCCTCCTAATACTTTATAAGGTTATGGAAAGGATTGTCCTATGAGACTGATTCTACTCGTTTCTATGTGAATCACACCACCGCAGTTAGCCCATTGGGCGTCCCATATTGGTTTCTTATAGGTATACCTGCCCTCACATGGGTTCTGTAAGGGCAGGTACGCAGAAGTACCTTTTTTCCAAATACTATTCGGTTAGGTTAGGCTGCAGTAGCCGGTGCCACCGGTAAACTCTAAGTATTTGCAATTGCCGCACACGTCACCATAACCGGAATTATCCCACCATATTTTCCGCAGTTCCTGATTACTGGGGTTGGTCCACACCGTAATTTCCGAAGGCGTACCCGGGAAGTAGGTGATGCGGGCGCATTCATACTTGCCTGTAAAGCACTTTTTCATGCTGGTCACAATCGTGTGGCCACTGGAAGTATCGCAACCGCCGCCGGAAACATTGTCCAGCTCGTCGTCGTCCATCTCACCGCATTTCGGATGCATCTGAGAAAAATAAGTGGTGGCTGCATCCATATCCAATTCCACACCAAACTCCTTGGCCATTGCCATCAGTTCTTCCGGATTCGCGGCCTTTTTGGCCTGCTCGATCTGTTCTGCTGTAAACTTCATACTGTTACCTCCTTGTTTTCTTCTTTCTCATCAAATTTTATCCAAGATCGATGCCTCTACTACATGGGAAGGTTGCCAAACAATCCTGCAGCCACATTCGGGGGTATCACACACCAGCCACCATCCGGAGTTGTCACGGTAGAAGGTTCCGCTGCGGGAGCTGCACCGTCCACTATAACCGACAATCGTGTCGCGCAGTTTCGCTCTGTCTCCACTGGAGAAAGTCGGCTGCTCATTACCGCAGCCACCGCCAGCCACATTGTCCAGCTCGTCATCAGAAAGTTCGCCGGACTTGGGGTTCAGCTGAGCAAAGTAAGCATTTGCTTCCTCGGTAGTCAGCTCCACGCCGTTTTCCTTTGCCATGGCCAGCAGTTCTTCTGTGGTCTTGGCATTCTTTGCTTTCTCGATCAATTCAGGGATAAAGTTAGTCATTGTTTTTCCTCCATTTTTAAGCAAGTTCTACGGTGTCCCAGAAGCTCTTGCGGCCGGAGCCACGAACCTCGGGGCATTTTTCCAGGCACACCACGGCCCAGTTGTTTTCATCGGAATTGCTCACAAAAGCGTTGCGTATACCGCAATGGGGGCAACCGTTGCGGTAGTGCAGATAGGTAATACGGGGCGGAATCGGATCCAGGTTGGTAACAGGCTCCGAGGAGCCGCCGCAGCCACCGGCCACATTGTCCAGATCATCGTCATCCAGTTCACCCAAGGCGGGATGGATCTGCTTAAAATATTCCGCCGCTTCCTGGGCTGTCAGTGCCACGCCGGCTTCCTTCGCCATAGCCAGCAGCACCTCAGCCGTCTCGGCTGTCTTTGCCTTCTCGATCAGTTCAGGGTTAATATTTGCCAAGTTCTCATCCTCCTTAAAAATCTGTTTTCATTTACGATTAGCCCTTCATGCGGTTGCAGGTATATCGATGTTCACACTCCTAACAGGTTCGGGCATAGATATTGACCGTATAGGCCCCACCGGAAACCCGTTCCAGCGTTTCATCCTTCAGCGCCTTGATATTCGGTCCGTTTTTTCTGATTCATAACTGTCCCTCCTTGGTGTTGTTCATCTATTTATACGATGCAAATGGGACAACGGTATATGCTATCGCTAATTTTTCTTTCGCACAATCAGATCAGGTTATAGTCAAAGGAAAAATCAGCACTTTCGCCGGCGATTCGCAGCAATACCGTACCAGCAACATCTTCCAGGACGAAGGTCTGGGTCAGCTCATTGCGTGTAAGGGTATGTACGATCTGATTGTCCACACACAGCGCCACCCCTTCGTTTATTGTCTTTTCCAAACCAAGCTCATAATTTTATACATCCAGCCGCTGGCGCTCCACCAGTTCTGCAAATCTGCCATTTAAGGCGATCAGCTCGTCATAGGTGCCATCTTCCACGATCTTACCCTTTTCCAGGTAGATGATCCGGTCGCACTGACGGATAGTAGACAGGCGGTGCGCGATCACGATACGGGTGCACTTCAGCTTATCCAAAGACTCGGACACCGTTTTCTGTGTCAGATTGTCCAAAGCGGAGGTAGCCTCATCAAACATCAGCACTCTGGGTTTCGGTGCGATAGCACGGGCGATCATCAATCTCTGACGCTGGCCGCCGGAAATACCGCCGGAGCCTTCGGAGATGATGGTGTGCATACCCATGGGCATACGCCGGATATCATCGGCAATACCGGCCATTTCCGCTGCCGCCCAGGCTTCGTCCAGGGTCAGCTGGGGAGCGGAGATGGTGATATTGGAGAAGATATCACCCTGGAACAGTTTGCCATTTTGCATTACCACACCGATCTTGCGCCGCAGAGACTTCAAATCAATCGTGTTGAGATCTTTGCCGTCGTAGTAGACTGCGCCCTTCTGAGGCTTCTCGAAGCCCAGCAGGACCCGCATCAGGGTGGACTTACCGCAGCCGGTAGCGCCTACGATGGCCACATACTGTCCGGGACGGATCTTCAGAGAAAGATCATCCAGCACCAGAGGCATATTCTCATTGTAGCGGAAGGAAATGTTGTTCACTTCAATGCTGCCGGACAGGCGCTCAACGACCTGCTTGCCTTCGGAAATTTCCGGCTCAGCCTCCAAAATCGGCTTTGCCATGTCAATGGTGGGCTTGAATTGCGCCAGGGTGACGGCAATACCGGCCAATGACATGAATGCGCCGCTGACCATGCCGTAGGCCGTATTGAACGCATAGTATTCCGCCACGGAGATACCACTTTTCACGGACATAAAGTACATGATCAATGTGCCGGTCATGGCGATCATGCTGCTGAACACGCCATTGATCCGCAAAAACAAGGGCGGATTATAGCTCATCTGCACCACCTGGGCATACAGCCGGGACCATCTGGCGAAGGCCCGCTTCTCTGCACCGGAGAGTTTGATTTTCTGCACGCCGGTGATCAGCGCATAGCTCATACCGCTTTCCTTGGCACCCAGTTCCATCTGCTGCTTGCTGTAGCGCATCTGGTAGAAGGTAGTGATCAGAGAGAACAGGATGGTGGCGATAATGATACACAAAGCAGGTACCACCAATGCAGGGGCATAAACAAATATCTGCGATATGTACATTAAGGAGAAGAGGCTTGTCAGACCGGTACTGAGCACGGTGGACACCAGCATGGAGCAAAGGGATTGCACATACTGGGCACGGCTGGTCAGTTCACCGGCACTATACTGCTTGAAGAAATCTGCCGGCAGAGAGATGACACGCATCATGGTTGCCGCCTGCACGGATATCTCCAATTTGGTAGTGAGTCTGCCCATAATCAGGGATTTGACACCGGTAATTAGCATATTGCTGATGCTGACGCAGATCATAAACACCGCAATGCCAATCAAGAGCTGCACACTTTTGCTTTCCACCACAGTACCCATCAGCAGATTGTTCAGCTTTGGCGACAGCAGACCGATGGCAGACACCGCCAGGGTAGCCAGCACCACCAGCGCCAGATCCGCTGTGGAGAAAGTTTCCATGATGTATTTCATCAGCAGCGGGATCGTCAGCTTTTTCAGGGGGAAGGGCTTATAGAAGCAGATGCCTTCCTCATCAAACAGCGCTTCCGTCTTTTTGTTCAAGCGGACCCACTTGCCGCTATCGGCATCAAAGAATACATAGCCGGTCAAGCCTTTCGGAAGAAAGGCCACCACACTGCCATTGTCCTTACGGGTACCCAGCACCGCGCCGATGCCATCTTTGTACCAGCCTTTGTCCAGGTTTACATTGCGGCGCATGATGCCATGGGGGCGCAGCAGATATTCCAATCGGTCGTTGAGTCCCTTCACGGAGTCGGGAACTTGCCGGGGTTTTACTTTATAATATTTCAGGATCTCGCCGATGGCATCATCTGCCTTGCTTTCGTCGCTGACGTAGGCAGCTGCCATCTTTGTGCCAAGCACGGCATCGGTGATGCTAATGAAGGCTTCCGAAAATATTTCATCGTCATTTTGCTTCCGTTGCCGGATCTGTTCATCAAACCAACCCATGGTTTCCCTCCTTTCCGTTAATCGCTGGTGACCAGCTGGGTGTAGAAGCCACCCTTGGCAAACAGCTCCTCATGGGTGCCACGCTCCACCACATTTCCCTGGTCCATGACGATGATCTCGTCGCAATCCCGGATAGTAGAGAGTCGATGGGCCACCACGATGCAGGTGATGCCTCTGTCTTTAATGGATTTCACCACTTCGTATTCCGTCTTGGCATCCAAGGCAGAGGTGGCTTCGTCCAGAATAATAATGGTAGGATCCTGTGCCAACACCCGGGCGATCTCAATGCGCTGGCGCTGACCGCCGGAGAAATCCTTACCGCCCTCGGTGATCTTGTAGTTGTAGCCGCCATCGCGCTGCATGATATCGCTGTGCAGCTGGGCATCCCGGGCAGCCATGATCATTTCAAAATCCTCAATGGAGTTATCCCACATTTTGATATTGTTGGCGATGGTGTCCTCAAAGAGGATGATGTCCTGGTCTACAACCGCCAAAGAGCCTGTAAACACACTACGGTCGATCTTTGTCATAGGCTTGCCGTCAAAGAGGATCTCGCCGCTCCAAGGCTGATACAAACCGGAGATCAGCTTGGACAATGTAGACTTACCACAACCGGAAGTACCAACAAAAGCCACACGGCTACCGGGTTTCAGGCTCAGATTGAAATCCTTGATCAGCGGCTCTGCCAGACGGGAGTAGCCGAAGGTCACATTCTTCATTTCCACCATACCGGAAAGCTTATCATACTCCGCATCGAGATCCACGTTATCGCATTCCAGCATCACATCGGTGGGATACTGCATCACGTCCTCCACCCGCTCCATTTGGGTACGCATTTCCTGCAGCATCTGTCCTGCGGAGATCAGCGTTTGGGCGGGAGCTGTAAAGGAACCCAGGAAGCCCTGGAAAGCCATGACCATACCGATGGTGAAGGAACCTTCCATGGTCAGGTAAACGCCCAGGATCAAAACAGCGGTATTGGTCAGCATGGAAACCACCTGCGGGATCATGCCCAGGTACTGATTGACCTTGGCGAATTTCACCTTTTGGGTATTTACGCTGGCCTGGTAACCGGACCACTTCTCGAAGAAGCCGTTTTCCGCGCCGCTGGCTTTGATGGTTTCGATCATTTCCACTGCAGCTACCGTAGCACCGGCCAGCTTGCCGCTGTCGCGCATCTGCACACGGGTCAGGTTGACACGCTTGTTTGAGATGATCCGGGACATAAACATATTGATCACGATGGATGCCAGGCCAATGGCCGTCAGCAGCAGGCTGTAGCGCAGCATGACCACCAGATAGAACACCATCATCGCCGCATCGATCACCAGGGGTGCCAGGGTACTGACCAGGCTGCTGGCAATGGAGGCATTGGTGCCCTTGCGCTGCTGGATATCACCGGCCATACGCTGGGAGAAGAATTCCATGGGCATCCGCAGCACTTTCCACATAAAGGTGGTGCTGCCCACTGCTGCGATCTTAGCATTGATCTTGGCAGAGCAAATAGCCTGGATAAAGGAGATCGCCAGCTGCAAAGCAGAAAAGGCTGCCAGTGCATAGATGAAGGGCAGGAACCACTCGGGATTTTGGCCTGTCAGCAAACGATCCATGAAGATTCGGGAAAAAACCGGCTGAATCAGGCCCATCAGGGATGCGATCACGGTGGTGATCACCGTAAAGGCTATGGCCTCTTTTGCGCCCTGAAGCCGGGCTTTGGCAAAACCAAGCACGCTTTTGGGCTTTCCGCCGGGTTCAAAGGTCTCCGACGGTTCAAACATCAAGCAAATGCCGGTGAAGGACTTATCGAAGGTTTCCATAGGCACACTATAGCAGCCCTTGGCAGGGTCGTTCAGCACAGCCTTATTACCTTTAAAACCATTGAGAACCACAAAATGGTTGAAATTCCAATGGATGATGCAAGGGAACTTGCCACTTTTCTTCAGATCTTCCGGCTCATAGCGGTAGCCTTTGGCGGTCAGACCATAGTTCCGGGCGGCCTTCAGAACATTTTTGGCGTTGGAACCATCTCTGGACACGCCGCAATCCGCGCGAACCTGCTCCAGAGGGATCCATTTGCCATAATAGGCCAGGATCATGGTCAAACTGGCAGCACCGCATTCCAGTGCTTCCATTTGCATGACCACCGGCACTTTGGCTGCGCCTTTGGTAATGGGCTGTGTTATGGTTTTCTTTGCCATATCAAGCACCTCAATTCAGGATAAAGGACATGGGCGCAATGCTCTCCACAACGATCTTGGCGCTGTATACACCTTCCGGCAGGGACGCATCCACCGTCACCACATATACCCATTCGCCTCTTTGCAAATTACCTACATGCAGCGCATAATCACTGATGTTCTCCGCTACGACCAGCGGCTCTTTGGCAATGGAAGATACCGTGTATTCCTGATCGCCGATCTGCACGGTCATACCTTCGGATACTTGGCTGATATTGCTTTCTTTTACATACAGCACCGTTTTTCCTTCGGCGGACACAGCAGATACGGAAAGGGTGGTATCCATACGGCCCAACACGCCCCATACGCACACGCCTACCAGCAGGATCACGATGGCCGCCAGGATCATCCAGGTGGCTGGGTTAGACACCCGGATATATTCATTGAGCTGCTCCGGCGAGGATACCCGCTCAATACTCTTTTTCCGGAATACTTGCTGGTTCATATGCACACCTCTTTCAAATCTTCTTTTTAATAGACAGAATGTTCATTCCGTTTTTGTACTCATAATGGATCTCATCCATGCTCTTTTTGACCATGTAGATCCCCAGGCCACCGATCTGCCGTTCTTCAGCAGACTGTGTTACATCCGGATCGGCAGCAGTCAGCGGATCATAAGGCACACCTTTATCCATAAAGGTAATGATCACCGCCAGCGGCTCTTGCACCACTTCCACCCGAACCGTAGCGCTACCCACCTCTGGGTTATAGGCATAGTGGGCAATATTTCCGAACAGTTCATCGATGGCAATGTCGATCTGCATTTGGGCCCGCATGGGGCAATCCAGAGCTTCCAGCTGTTCATTCACAAAATCTGTTACGATTTCTATATTTTCTACCGTTGCAGCAATCGTCAGTTCTTTCATTGTCCACCCTCCTTCTGCTGAATTTCCTTGCCATGATAAGCAAGGGCCAACATAGTAATATCATCAAATTGGGGAGCTTCGCCCACAAAGGCATCTACATCTGCCTTTACCTGACTGCAGAGCAATTGGGGATCCGGGCTTTGCTTTGCAACCTGCAGCAGGCGATCTTCTCCGTAAAGCTGGTTGTCCGTGTCGGTAGCCTCGGTCACGCCGTCGGTGTAGAGATACAACACATCTCCCGGCTCCAGCTGCAGCTCATTCTTCCGATAGCGGATACCCTCCATGCCGGCCAATACCAGGCCGGGACGAGACCGCAGGAACTCAGTGCCGCCGTCTTTGCGGCGAATCACCGGGGGATTGTGACCGGCGTTTGCGTAGGTCACCAGGCCCGTCCTGGTGTTCAGCAGACCCATCCAGGCGGTGACGAACATACCGGCATCATTGCCTTCGCAAAGCTTATTGTTGGCATTGGTCAAAACCTCCGCCACATCCATACCGGATTCGGCATAGCTCTTGAGCAAGGTCTTTGCTGTCATCATAAACATGGCTGCCGGAATACCCTTGCCGGACACATCGGCCACCAAAAATGCCAAGGTATCTTCATCCACAAAATAGAAGTCGTAGAAGTCACCGCCTACTTCCTTGGCGGTCATCATCTCTGCCCAGATGCCGAATTCCTTCCTGTTGGGGTAAGGCGGAAAAATGGAGGGCAGCGCCGAATGCTGGATGGCTTTGGCGAAGGCCAGCTCTGCGTCGATCCGGGCGGCCGCATCTGCGATATAGCGCTTCAGCGTATCCACCGTGGAGTTGATATCATCGGACAAAGATGCGAATTCCTCGTGGGATCTGACATCGACCACGGTTTCCAGCTTGCCTTCTGTAATTTCAGAAAGAGAGCCGTTGATCCGACGGATGTTGTCCACCACCAGTTTTTTCACCAGATAGTAGATCATCACGAACAATGCCGCGAATACCACCACTTCCATAACGGTGGTCACACCAACGGATACATTTCTGGACAATGCCGCTTCCCGCTGGGGGATCACTGCCACGATGCAGTAACCTTCCTGCATCTGGTAGACGCAGTAGCAATTTTCGCCGTAGACCTGGGTAATAAAGGGTTCGCCGGCAGCCATCTGCTGGGTATCGATCCAAATGCCGGTAACATCCAGGTTTTTGCCTTCGTTGCCGTGGCGGTCGCTGACAATGTTCCAAGCCTCATCGGCGATGATGATACAGCCGTTCTCACCCACATGGCGATTGCGGGTCACACCCACAACAAAGTCATCAATATCTCGCTGGAATCGTTCCGCGTCGTAGCCCACCTGTACGAAACCACCGTTTTCCAGTACCACACCGCCGTATTTGCGGGAAATGGTGGGATCAGAAGTGGTGGGCTGATAACTCTGCACATATTCCTTCTGGCCGGAAAGCAGAACCATAAACTCGGCAGACTGCTGACCGCTGCGCATATCGTACTCCAAGAACGCAGGATGGGTGCTGGCTTTAATGAAACCATCGGCGTTGATATAGTTGATCTCGGTGACCTCGTAATATTCCGTCAGTTCATACAGCAGTTCATTTGTAATGACATCCTTGGTATTAAGTTCCCCTGCGATCTTCCACGCCAGCGCCAGCAGGTTTTCATCAGAAGCGTCCACAATATCCTGCCGCACATCGGAAATGTTCAGTTGCAGCAGTTGCACCGCATTGTTCTCCGCCAATCTGGTTTGGAAGAACCACAAAAAGACTGTGGTTGCCAGAAATGCCACAATCACCAGGATCAGCAGACGCCGCTGGAATGCCTGAGAAAGTTTTTGCCCTTTTCTTTTCATGGATCACGCATCCTTTCTAAGGATTATTCGATGGTCAGGATATCCATAAATCCAGTGATCTCGAATACTTCGCTGACCACTTCATTCACATTCCGCAGCCGCATGCTGCCCTGACGGTTCATAACCTTTTGGGCCTGCAGCAGCACACGCAAGCCGGCAGAAGAAATGTATTCAATGGCGGCAAAATCCAGAATCAGCGTTTCCACGCCGCCGATGCTGTGCTTCAGCTCCGTTTCCAGGGCAGGGGCACTGGTGGTATCCAGTCGTCCGGTGAGGGTGATGGTTAATTCCGTGTTAACAAGATTCTTTTCGATAGTCATAATATATACTCCTTTATTCCATAATGTTTGATAGGCAGATATGCTCTGTTACCGTTCAGCACGACCACGGTCTGTAACTGCCGACCATTTCCGCTCTTGACAACGACAGATGCCAATCAAGTCCTCACACTCCATGTAATGCTTGCAGCTTTGGCAACCGTATTCGGCATCATGGCCTTCGTAGTAACTGCAAGCATTTTGCATAGCTGTGACAAAGGGCACACCGTTATCTGCGTACTGGGGTTCTTCCAAAAAGTTGGGATAGATGGGGATCGGGTCATTATATTTACTGTGGCGTTCTATCTCGTCGTAGTATCCATAGTACAGAGGGAAGGTCCTTCCCATCACTGTAATACGCTTATACAGATCGCCTTCTTTTATATCCATATGCATTGTGCCTTTCCTCCTTTTCTTTTTTAGCAAAAAGAAAAATCTGCCAGATAAGATTTTTTGTAGCCTTATCATAGCAGATTTTTTATATAGTTGTGAACGCCCCGGCAGCAGGAAAAATGTTTACATTTTTTTGCCTGAATTTCCGTTTTTTGGGTTACCTTACAGTATGTAAATAAACTCGCTTTTATCCTGAATGCCGGTCTTGCGGATGATTCGGGAGATGGTTTGTTTGATGGTAGACTCCGAAACATAGAGCATTCCGGCAACCTCCTTGACCGAAAAGCCGAAAGCTGTCAGCTTTGCGATCTCCCGTTCCTTCGGTGTCAGATCGGTGGTGATATTTCTGTTACGGATCGCGCCGGAAAGCTTTGCCCAGCCTGCGCTGTACGCCTTGGCCAGCTCTGTCACCGTTTTTTGTGCCTCTGGATCCACCAAGGCGATCCGCTCTTCCAGTACGCCCTCAAAATGGCGCACATATTCTGTCAACACACCGTACAGCCGATCCGGCAGCGCCAAGGCGATAGCCTTATCGATATGGCGAAGACTTTTTGCCTTTTCGCCCACATTGTGATAGGCCACTGCGCAGGAAAGCCGCAGATAGATCTCCACCAACACGGTTTCATCCACCATTGCCTGTCGGATCATGGGCTCAATAATGCAAGGAATGAGTCGCATCAGCGCAAGACCGTAAATACCGTCCACATTTCGCTGCTTGGAAGCGATAGCGAAGGCGGTCATATACAAATATTTAATGTAGTAAACCTTTACTGAGGGCAAGGAATCCGCCGGAAGAGGCTCAAAACTACCACTGGTAAACCATTCCGGATAATCGTGATTATCATACAAGGCGCTGTCAATAATAGCCAAAACCAGCGATAAGATTTCACGTTCCTTTTCTTGCCCGCAGGGTGCCTCACAAATCAAACGCTTGGCATCGTTCCACAAATGGATATCGCCTCGCCAAACCGCACATTGGGCCAGCAGCATGGCGCCTCCCAACTGGGCATAGAAGCCGGGATGCGCATGCATCAGGTGCTTGGCACTATCATAGACCTTGTACATTTCACCACGGCGGCAAGCGATCTGAGCCTCCAGGAAAAATTGCGCCACCGAATGATCCGCCAAAGAGGCGATGGTCTGATCCGCAGTACCGGGGACACGATACAGATCGGTCATATCCAAAAAAGGACTTTCCCTCGGCATCGGCATCTGCTTGTTAACGGCAGACGCCCGTGACTTTGGCGGCTCAGCATTCTTGGGGATCATCCACACGGGGCCAAAGCGTACCGCACCCTCGATCCTTCCGTGGCTGCATAACCACTGTACACGTCTGGGAGTAACGCCCCACTTCTCTGCAATTTCTTTTGCTGTAATCAAATCCATAGCAATCACATTCCTTTTCTCATGTGGCAACATACAGCTTCCCCGTTATAATCACTTCGCCTCTGCGAACTCTTTGTCGAGAACACTTCGTTCGAGCGAAGTTTTTATGGCAACAGCTTCGTTTGAACGAAGTTTTATCCAGACACGCTTCGTTCGAGCGAACTTTATCTTATTATATCGCATTGCCAACAAAAAGCAATACACACCAAGCACAAAACCAAAAATAACCGGCACACAACCAGATCAATGCTCCCGGCCATGTACAGGAAGTCCAGTACATAGCGCAATTGATTGTCCTGTCACCTAAGCGTGCGTTCTAACGTAAATGCCGCCGGTTTCCCGGCGGCATTTACGTTAGGTTTGAAATTTATGTCATGCCGGCAATAAATTACAGGATGGCACGGGCATCGCGGACATTGATCCGACCGTCACCATTCACATCGCCTACATAGGGGTCTTTTGTCATGTCGGCACAAACCAGGGCAGTTCATTGACAGATGACGGGTATTTATATCGGTTGTTCAGTCCTACGGACAACTCAGTACGCCCTCTGCCCACAGGCAGCCGCCGCAGGCGGGATGGGTATTGCCAAAGCAATCCTCCTGATTTTCTGCGAACATTTCGCAGTGTCCGCAGTAAATGCAGGGAGAAAATTCAAAATTATCAAACTTTCTGCGGAAGGCCTTATATTCCTTTCCGCTCCAAATCTCCGTCAGGGGCTGCTGTTTGATGTTGCCGAAGGAGCAATGGGTAATCTTACGCCGGATATTACTCAGATAGGTATAGCCATTGTGCAGAAGGGCCATACAGGGGCAAACCTCTCCATCGGCCCGGACGAAGGTCATTCTCTCCTGAACAAACTTGCAGTAACCAGCCTTGCGCAGCACCGGCTGGTCATTAAAATACAGATGGAAATTCTGTTTGCGCATGAGGCTTCGGATGCCGTCGGCAGCCTCCGGAATGTTCATATCGAAATAGGGTATCCGGACCGTGGGCAGAACACTGCCCCTTCCTGGGCCGGTGTACATATTCACAAGGCCGGTATAGAGCATTTCGTTCAGTGATGCTTCGTCTGTAGGAGAAATGTTGGATATGTTCACCTCGTCCACCAGATGCTGGGCAATGAAGAAAGGAAGCTTTCCCAACTGGTGAGCATTACTCTTCATGGCCACAAAGGTAATGCCCAAAGAAATGCTGCTGAGCCGTTTCTGGCGGATCTTGTTCAGCGTCCGGATATTGCTGAGAACCCTGCCGGAATGATCGTGACCGGAATGGTCCAATTCTCCGTGATCAGAACCCTCATGGATGGACGAGTCGGTTTCCAAATCATCAATGGATATCCACAGGCGGGTAAGGCCCGCATCCAAAATGCCATGGATCATGGTTTCCGTCAGCAGCGTGCCGTTGGTCAGCAGTTCCACATCTACCCCGGTTTCCGCAGCCAAACGGATCATTTCTAATATATCCTTATGGAACAGGGGCTCGCCCATGCCACCGAAGAATATGGTTTCCACTGTTTTGGGCATAGTTTCGATCACGGTGCGGAAATCCTCCACGCTAAGATCGCACATGGGCTCGTCAAACCAGGTGTGCCGGAAGCACATTTTGCAGTTTAGGTTGCATTTGGTGGTAGGTTCGATATACAGCTTTTTCAGCATTAGGCACCTCCATCAGATACCGTAGAATTCCAAGAATTGCTTTGTTTCCGCCATGCAGGGTTTGTAGAGAACGGTTTCTTTTGGCCCGGATTCCAGCAGCTTACCTTTGTGGAAGTACAGTACTTCGTTGGCAATCCGCCGTGCCTGCTGGAGGCTGTGGGTCACGAGAATCAAGGTGCATCCGGTTTCCCGGACATATTCCAGAATCAGTTTTTCGGACAGCAGGGTGGTTTCCATATCCATGGCAGCGGTTGGCTCATCCAAAATAACCAGCTCGTAGTCACGCATCATGAGTCTTGCCAGGGCCATACGGGCCGTTTCACCACCGGAGAGTCTGTCTGCCCGCTTATTCTCCAAGTGACGGATCTGGATAGCATCCATCAGGGCGTTGGCCTTTTTCTCATCCCTGCCGTTGAGCAGGATGTTGGCTTTTGTGCTCATGCGGAAGGAATAATTCTTCTGGGGCATATAGCCAACGCAGCCTGCATCCATGAAATCGCCGTTACGGTCAGCTTGCAATACCCTGGCCAGGATCTTGGCGAAGGTAGATTTGCCGCTGCCGTTAGCACCGATGATGGCATAAATCTTCCCGGGTTGCATTTCCATTCCGGGAAAATCCAGAACCGTTCTTCTGTCATAGGTTTTGGAAAAAGCAGAGATCTTCATCGGCTCAACCTCCTTTGCAGTAGGGAGATGAGGATATTGACGATCAGCGAGATGGTCAGCAGGATGATACCCAGCGCAACACCCAGGGTAAAGTTGCCCCGGTTGGTGTGCTGCATGATGGCCGTAGTCATCACATTGGTTTTCCAGGCAATGGCTCCACCCACCATAGAAACGGCGCCCACCTCTGCAATGGAACGGGAAAATGCCAAAAGGTAGGCAGAAATGATCTGGTAAACGCATTCATTACACAGCAGACAAAATGTCTTGATTTTGCTCAAACCAAGTCCCTTCGCCGTTTCCCGGACGGCCGAGGCCACGCCGGAAACATAGGTCTCCATATTTCCAACTACAATGGGGGTAATGAGTACGATCTGGGCCAGGATCATGATCTTTACGGTGAACAGCAGCTTCAGATGCCGGAACGGACCGACACCGGAAAACAGCATATAAAACAGCAAACCGCATACGACAGGCGGCATACCCATCAGCGTTCGATTGGCAATCAGCAAAGCATTTCTTCCGGGGAATTTACAGGCTCCCAGCCAAATGCCGATGGGAAGGCCCAGCAGCAGGGCAAAAACAGAACTCTGCAGGCTCATTTCTGCCGTTACACTGAGGATATCAAGTAATTCCGCATCCGCAGACAGAATCAGCTGAATGGCTTTGATGACAGATGTTTTCATGCTTTCGCCTCCTTACTTTTAGAAAAATCCCGTGGGTTTCCCCACGGGATCTATTTTACACGATGTCAGATGGAAAATCAACCCATTACGCCGCCGTTTGCAATGAAGGTCAGGAAGGTAGCTTTGTCAGTCAAGATGTAAGCACCCATCTCCTCGGCCATGACCAAACAAACACCCATGCCGCTGTTGGCGGACACATACCACTCGGTGTAGCCAGCGAAGCTTTCTGCTTCAGTTGTGATACCCAGATCGGCAGGCCACAGGGAGATTTCCTTGGTGTGGGTACCGGAAGCGTCGCCGCGGGAAACGAAGGTGTGCTTGCCTTCGGAGATGGCTGCGAAAGCTTCCATAACAGAAACGGCATTGGCAACACCGGCGGGGTCAGCGGAAGGGCCGCACAGCACATAATAATTGTAGATAAAGGAGGTACGCTCAGCGGTGAAGCCATCCACCACACGGGCAAAACCGTCAGAGATGAAAGCCTCTTCCTGGCTCTTGGAGTGGACCAGGATCAAGTCAGCATTGCCCATCTTGGCGTTGTTGATGGACTTACCGGTACCGGCGGAGTAAACTTCCACAGTATAGCCGTACTTCGCTTCGAAGGCAGGCAGTAATTTGCCCAGCAGACCGGAATCGTTGACAGAAGTGGTAGTGGACAGACGGATGATCTTCGTCGCGTCGGTAGCCGCAGCGATCTCACCGGTGTAAACGGGAGCGTCTTCCTTTACATAGAACAGGTTGGCGCCATACTCGGCAACACCGTATGCACCGGCTATATCCAGCGCTTCCTTAGAAACCAGCCACTGGTACAGTGCGGTTGCGCCGGCGGTATTCACTGCTACATCAGTCACAGGATTTCCGTCAGCGTCCACGAAAGGGGCTTCGGGGTTGACTGCGATGACGGAGTAGGTATTGAGCATCTTGTCATCGGCTTCCTTCAGGATGCACAGATCCAGAGTGGGCTCTTGATTACCGGGGGTGTCCTGCGGATTGGTAGCGCAGGCAACCAGGCCCAGCACCATAAACAGAACCAGCAACAGGGAAATGATCTTCTTCATGTTTGTTCCTCCATATGTTTTGAAAATAAAAAACGACGAACCCATCCACAGCAAAAAGGGCGCAATCATTGCGTAACCTAATTTGCTTTTGGAAAGAGGCTCGTCCACCGCTTTTCAAAACGCTATGTACCCCAGTGCCTAGGGGCTTTTCGTTTTTACTCGGTAAGTATATCACAGAAAATTGTCAATTTCAATACTTTTGCATCTATCTTTTTTATGTTATTTGCGGTATGATATACTTAGAGGTGATGCACATGATCAAAGAAGAAACCTGGAGTGTCTCCATGCAGCGGGCAAGCGCCTTCTTTCGGGAGCAGAGCGATGTGACGGAAGAAAGCACCAATGTCTATTGTTTTGGTTCCTGCCGGATTACGCTGACAGAACTGAAGCCAAAAGGAATGGGCATCTGGGCTGCCAAACGCATCAAGGTGCACATGGCGGGCGAAGATGCCGACGTGGAAAATATCTATCACCGCTTTTTTATTCAATTTCTGTCCACGGGAGGCTGAGCATATGAAAAAAGAATCCCCATCCATCGATGCGTGGTTGCGCGAAGCCAAAGCACACGAAAGCGCACCCAGGATCGGTATGTATCTAACCCACAACGGCACTGTCCGGCAGACCGCCAAGGCCAAGGTGCGCTACGGCGCGGAAGATACCAAGGAAGTAACCGGTATGCTGTTTTCTTATGACCGCGCAAAGGTGGACGGCATCATCGCTGATACTTACAAAATGGACGGCATTTATTATATCAAGGTCTGGCTGAACGAAGGACAGCTGACCATGGGCGATGACATCATGTATGTTTTGATTGGCGGCGACATCCGCCCCAGAGTGGTAGATGCTCTGCAATACCTGGTGGGCCGTATCAAAAATGAATGTGTGGTAGAAACAGAGCTGAACTGAATAAGCGAAGGCC
Source organism: Faecousia sp. (assembly GCA_045638225.1). Lineage (GTDB taxonomy): Bacteria > Bacillota > Clostridia > Oscillospirales > Oscillospiraceae > Faecousia. The sequence goes on from JAZUAW010000078.1 coordinate 56,201, forward strand.
ATCCCATTTTCCGGGATGGCCGTTTATCTTACTTTGCGCAGTCGGCGCTGCCTTCGGAGTAGAGCATGTCCAGGCCGTGAGCAATCGGATCGATAACTGCCAAAATATTTTCGGCAGAAGCCTTTTTACTGCCGGGCAGGGTGATAATCAAAGTACGCTTACGGATGCCTGCCACACCGCGGCTTAGACAGCCCTTGGGGGTGATGCGCATGGATTCCGCCCGCATAGCTTCCGGAATGCCGGGAGTAGGCCGCTCGATCACTTCCATGGCAGCTTCGGGGGTGATGTCCCTGGGAGAGAAGCCTGTGCCACCGGTGGTAAGAACCAAGGCAATGCCCAGTTCGTCGGCGCACTTGCAAAGTTCTCCCTTGATCATTTCCCGGTCATCGGGAATGATGGAAGTATAGGTTACCTCAAAGTCTCTGTCTTTCAGAATCTGCACCAGATTTGGGCCGCTGGTATCCACCCGTTCACCACGATAGCCCTTGTCGCTGATGGTAATCACTGCTGCTGTATACATGATTATTCCTCCCTTTTGTAATCACCGTGGACACCGCCGGTCTTGCGCAGCAGGCGGATATCGGTGATGACCATATCCTTTTGAACGGCCTTGCACATATCGTAAACCGTCAAAGCGGCGGTAGCTACGGCAGTCAGCGCCTCCATTTCCACACCGGTTCTGCCGTCGCAGGAAACGGTGGCTTGAATCTCTACGGACAGTCTGGCTTCGTCCAGAGAAAGCTCCAGATTGATGCCGTCCATCAAAATAGGATGGCACATGGGGATGATATCTGGGGTACGCTTTGCGCCCATGACACCGGCAATCTGGGCAACGGTCAATACATCACCTTTCTTCATACCGCCGGATTGGATGAGCGAGAAGGTGTTCTCATTGACAAGAACCCGGCCCGCTGCCACGGCAACCCGTTGGGAAATGGGTTTTTCGCCCACATCCACCATTTTGGCTCTGCCCTGCTCGTTAAAATGGGTAAAATCAGACATGATTGTTAACCTCCGATTTGGTTCATGTTTCTGCCCGCCTGAGAGCGATGGACGGCATCCAAATCGCCGTGCCAGGCAGGTTTGTTCCAGATGGCATCCGCTAAAACTTTTTTCATGCCTTCCAAGTCCAAGCCCTTGAGAGAATACTCATCTGCAGAATGCAGACAAGGTTTGATTTTGCCGTCTGCCGTCAGTCGGATACGGTTGCAGTCGCCACAGAAATGGGCGCTGACCGGGCTGATCAGACCGATATTGCCCTTCGCACCCGGCAGACTATATAGCTTTGCAACGCCGCCATCGTGTGCTACAGCAGTAGCTTCAGGAAGGTAATCCAGCACTCTGGTGCAGGGGATGAAAGCCTTTGCATCAAAATCGCCGCTGTCGTACATGGGCATCAATTCGATGAAACGCATATCTATCGCGTACTGTTTCGTCAGGTTGGCCAGCTGAACGATTTCATTGTCATTGAAGCCGCCAATCAACACGGCGTTGATCTTGATTTTCTCAAAACCCGCTTCAAAGGCCGCATCCAGACCTGCCATAAAGGTGTCCAACTTGCCGATCCGAGTGATATAAGCATACTTGTCCTCATCCAGGGTGTCAAGGCTCAGGTTCAGCCGTTTTACCCCAGCTTCCTTCAAAGGCTTTGCAAGTTCGGGAAGCAACACGCCGTTGGTGGTCAGACACACCTCTTGAATGCCCTCCACAGCCGCAGCCCGGCGGCAGATGGACACAATATTTTTCTTGATCAAAGGCTCGCCACCGGTGATGCGCAGCTTGGTAATGCCCAGCGCTGCCGCCGCTTCCACAGCGGTGATGATCTCATTCTCCGTCATCATATCACAGTGGCTCTTTTTGCACACGCCGTCCTCCGGCATGCAGTATCGGCAACGCAGGTTGCACAACTCCGTAACGGAGATGCGCATATAGGTGATGTTGCGGCCAAGTCGGTCGATCATAAGCTACCTCGTATATTTCTGTAGGCGGCAATACCCGCCTGTTTTCCTTCGTTTACAACGGCTTCCACCATAGGGTGTACCGCATTGCAATTGCCGCAGATATGCAGCCAATCGGGATTCCCCAATTGACGAATCAACTCCCGTTCCGGGCGCAGGCCCGCAGCAATAAGCAAGGTTTTACAGGGGATATGTATGCCTCGCTCCGTAGTGCATCCGGTTAGGCGGGGATGGCCGTGAACCTCTGTAACGGTATCGCCGCAAAGCAGTGGGATGGAGTGCTCCTCAAGACACCGCTGATTTTTCGCCATGCCACCGCATTGTTCCTTCTGCTCCACCATGGTCACAGACAGCCCTGCTTGCGCCAACTGCTTTGCCATGATCAGCCCCAGATCGCCACTGCCCAGAATCACAACAGGCCCTTCGGGAGCATAGCCGTAAAGGTTCATCAGCTCCTGCATCTGTCCTGCTGTATAAACGCCTTCCGGTCTGGTTCCGGCAATGGGCAATGCTCCCAAGGGGATCTCACGGCAGCCTGTTGCCAGAATCAGCTGAGAAAAGCGGACTTCCCGGCGGCCAAACTCTTTCCCGGAAAGCAGGGCGGTTTTATCCAGGAATACGGACAGCACGGTGGTATTCAGCGCCAAAGTGATATTATGTGGAAAGCCCTGCAGCAGCTGGGCGGTATATTCCGGGCCGCTCAAGTTTCTTCCGAACCCATGGTGGGCGCACTGCAGCAGTACGCCGCCCAAGTCTCCTTTCCGGTCCACCAGCAGCACTTTTGCGCCCTTTGCGGCCTTCGCTGCGGAAATGCCGGCGGCGCCGCCACCGATGATCAGGATATCATACTGATCCATGACTGTATTCCTCCAGCAGCTTTTCGATTGCGTAAGTACAGCGGCTACCTTGACAGCGTCCCCTGCCGGAACCGACACGGCGTTTGACACCGTCGACGGTTGTTGCGCCCCGCCTAATGGCTTCCACAATCTCCGCCTTTGTGATTTGTTCACACTGGCAGATAATCTCATTGTCTTTTTGGCAGATCCCTTTGCGACGGGGATCAAAGTTTTTGTTTTCTTCCGCGCTCAAATAGACCGCCGCTTTTTGGGCCAAATGGAGACCCAATTCATTGGCGCAGGTCAGGCCGGGGGTCTTGATGCCAATGAGGCTGTAAAATCCAGACGCAGGGTTTTCAATGCAGAAATCGTGAAGACTCTCGCCACTTTCCATATAGGGATTGGGGCGGACAGCACCAAAAGAACGAATGACTTTTGTCAAATCTATCTCCGGCAACAGTTCCTTCGTGGCTGAATGCAGTTCCCGCAGACCTTCCTGAGTAGTGGCAAAGGGAATATCCAAAGGTTTGCGGACACCGCTGATCAGAAGATTTCCTTCCACACAGGGAATGGCCGTGATCCCCTTGCCGCAGCTTTCGGACTGAAGGAAGATCACCCGGGAGGGTTTTTCTGCCAAAGTGTCCAGCACCAGATATTCCGCACCGTCCAGCCGCAGGCGAACAGAGGGTGGGAACGCCAGTTCCTGAACCCTGTCCGCATACAGGCCGGCACAGTTAAAGACCATCTTACAACAAATCACATCGTCATTTGTTTCCACAATATAGCCTTCTTCGGCATTCCGTATATCCAAGACCTGTGTGTTCCGCATGGGCACAACGCCGTTTTGCACGGCGTTTTCATAGGCGGCAATGCCCATCTGCCACGGATTCACGCTGCCGGTGCTGGGGGCATACAAAGCCGCCACCACGCCTTTTTTCAGCATGGGCTCCATGGCTTCCGCCTCGGCTCCCGTCAGAAGCCGCAGACCCGGCACACCGTTTTGAATGCCGTTTTGCAATTTCTTTTCCAGCTTGGAAACCGCTGCTGGATCATAAGTCACCAGCAGCGAACCGCACCGCGAGAAAGGCACTTCCAGTTCCCGGCAGAGCGCCTCCATATTGGCATTGCCCCGGACGGTCATCGCTGCTTTCAGACTGCCGGGCTTGTTATCATAGCCTGCATAGCAAATTGCGGAATTGGCCCGGGTAATACCGGTACAGACATCCTCCGCTTTTTCCAGCAGGACAGTAGAGATATTCCACCGTCTTAAATTCCGGGCGGTAAAGCAGCCTAAAATGCCGCCGCCGATAATAACCGCGTCAAACTGCTTCATTGGATTTCGATAATCTCGCCGGGGTTTTCTACGGTATAGCCGCCCATGGCAAGAATCTTCTCCTTGAACTTTTCGCTCTTCATGGTTGCGATCAGCTGCGCCACCTGCGGTGTGTCCCAAGCATGATCGGGAATGATCAAATCATATTCCTCAATGCAGATGGGAATAAAGTCCAGGTCATAGAGCTTAGCGGCAGAGTAGATGCCCATGCCTGCATCGGCGCTGCCACTGACGATCTGGGCGGCAACGCTGGTGTGGGTCAGTTCTTCCCGGTCATAGCCGTAAATGGCGGTGGTGTCCAGTTTATTCTGCTTGCACAGATAGTCGGTAAGAATCCGGGTGCCGGATCCTTTTTGGCGGTTAACATAACGCAAGCCCTCCTTGGCAATATCAGAGAACTTCTGAATATCTAAAGGGTTGCCCTTTGCCACCATCAGACCCTGCTGACGGCCCACGCAGCGCAATAGCTTCACACCGCCTTTGGGGAAGTATTTCTTGATAAAGGCGATATTATATTCGCCGTTTTCGGTATTGAGCAGATGGCAACCGGCGGCATGGGCTTCGCCACGACGGATGGCCATGATGCCGCCCATGGAGCCAACATGCGAAGAGCTCATGTAAACATCGCTGCTCGCCACATGGAGCATATCCCCCAGTTCATCCAGCAAAGGATCGTGGCTGCCGATCACCACAACGGTATTTTGCAGCTTATCCACAGGGCTCAGCAGCCGCACATCCACTTCAGCGCCTGCTTCATATCCTTCAAGACCCTGAGGCACTTCCAAAATGCCGTCGGCCTTCATAAAGGAGGACACCACACCACTGCCACGGCTGAGGGGAGAAGCCATCAATTTTTCACCCACATAGCCCATGCGGACACGGACGAATTCCTCATACTTCAAACCCGAAACCACGGGACGGGTCAGAACCGCCTTCACATACTCTGCCTTGGCAGTAGGTGCCTTCAGCCAGTGGTCGATCAGCGGCTTTAATAGCTGCTCAACGACGATGATGCCGGAAACCGGATAGCCGGGAACGCCCAAAATAGGCTTGTTTCCCTGGCAGCCCAGGATGGCAGGCTTGCCGGGCTTCATGGCGATGCCGTGGTACAGCACTTGGCCCAATTCCCGGATGACCCGGGCGGAGAAGTCTTCACGACCAGCAGAAGAGCCGGCGTTGAGAATGACCATATCGCATTCCGAAACCGCTTTGCCAACCATAGCTTTGATCAGGTCGAATTTATCGGGAACGATGGGGTAAACCGTGGCTTCCGCACCCCACTGGCGCACCATGGCGGAGAAAATAGAGCCGTTGAATTCCAGAATGTCGCCGGGTTTGGGATCGGTACAGGGCGGAATGATCTCATCACCAGTGGGGATGATGCCCACAACGGGCTTGCGGATGACTTCCACTTCCAGAACACCGCCAGCAATCATGGAACCGATAGCAGAGGGAGAAACGGTCATGTGAGAAGGCAAAATCATCTCGCCTGCGCAGATATCCTCGCCAATCTGGCGGATATGCTGCCAGGGTGCGGCAGCCGCATGAATGGTGATGGTGCCGTCTTCATTCTTCACGATGTCTTCCACCATAATCACTGCATCGCAGCCTTCCGGGATGGGGTCGCCGGTATCCAGCACAATAAACTGGCCAGGTTTCAGAGTAATGGGGGTGGTTTCCGTTGCGCCGAAGGTGTCCTTTGCACTGACGGCCACGCCGTCCATGGCACTGGCGGCATAATGGGGGGCGCAGATGTGAGCATAGACTGCGTGGGCAGTGACCCGGCCACAAGCATCCCAGACGGGAATAACCTCGGTTTTAGCGCCGAAGCCATAACCCTCCAGCAATGTCAGATAGTCTTCTCTTGCCTTGGCAAGAGGAATGTTTGTCAAATATTCAAAACCCATATGTCAATCTCCTGTAGAAACGGTTACCTGAATTTCGGCAAATTTCGGAAGGCCTTCGCAATCCCGGTCGATGCAGAAGTAGCCGTCTGCACCTGCCAGCGTGGTGATCAGGCCGGACTTGCCCCGGATGGGGTAGGCATAAAGCTGCCCGTCTTTGAACTCCAGGCGGCAGCAATGATACTGGGCACGGCCATGGTTGGCGCTGACGCTTTCAGTAATTCTGGCGGTGGTGGTATAAGATTCCTGCTTTCTTCCCATAAGGCGGGACAGCAGCGGCAGGACAAACAGTTTGGTAATAAAATAGGCCGCCACAGGATGACCGGGCAGACCAACCAGCGGTTTCACGCCTGCCTTGCCCAAAATGGTAGGCTTGCCGGGCTTGATGGCGATTCCGTGGAGCAAAAGTGTGCCCATGGATTCGATAATGCGGCAGGCCGCATCCTTCACGCCCACGCTGCTGCCGCCGGACAGCAGAACCGCATCACATTCGGAAACTGCCTTCGTGACTTTCTCCGACAGCAGCGCTTCGTCATCAATGACAATGCCATAGTTGATCACATGCACACCGAACGCGCCAAGCATTGCCTCCAGCATGGGGCTGTTCACATCCCGCACCTGTCCGGGGCCGGGGGTAACTTCGGGAGGCACCAGCTCGTCACCGGTGGAAATGACGCCCACCGTCAGCTTCTTTACAACGGGGACCTGCACCAGACCAATGGCCGCCAATGCACCGATATCCTGTGCGGACAGGACTCTGCCCTTGGTCAAAATCACCTTGCCGGGGTACACATCGTCGCCCCGGAAGATCATATTCTGGCCGGGGGCTACGGATTTGGAAATGCCGATGGTGCCGTCGCCGTAATCTTCGGTATATTCCACCATCACCACACTGTCCGCGTCCTTGGGAACGGCACCACCGGTGGGAACAGCAACACACTGCTCTGCTTTCAGTTCGAATGCGGCACCCTCGCCCATAAGCACTTCGCCCTGCAGCGGCAGAATCGCAGGGATAGCATCCGTACAGCCGAAGGTATCTCTTGCCCGCACGGCATAGCCATCCACCATAGAACGGTCAAAATCAGGCACATATTCCGTCGCCGCAATGTCCTCCGCCAGAATGCGGCCCATGGCAGCAGACAGAGAAACCAGTTCCGCACTTGCAATGGCGGCAAATTCCGATTCAATCAAAGCCAGAACTTCTTCTGGCGTTTTTACATGTAACATGTCAAACCTCCGTAATGACCTTGCCGAGATCACGGTAATCGTTGCCCGAAAAATGGGCAATCTCTGCCCGGAAAGCAGGATCCTGCAGAACTTTTATCAGCTTCTGTATTGCTTTCGTTTCCATCATTTCTTTCTTAATCACAAAGTCAAAGCGCTCTTCCAGCAGCGGAATAAAATCCAGATGGTCGATCTGTCGGGAGATCCGTTCCGTGCCGATGGCAAGGTCCGCTTCGCCCGCGGCAATGGCTGCTGCCATAGTCAGATGGGATTTCATAATCTTGTCATAGCCTTTAACTTTGGATGCAGAAATGCCAAGACGCTTCAGCTGGGTATCCAGCAAAATCCGGGCACTGGAGCCCACACGGCGGTTCAGAATAGACAGATCCTGCCGTCCCAAATCCGACCAACCCTTAATATGTTTGGGATTGCCCTTCTGCACATAGAAACCCTGGGTGCGGTAGCTGACATTCACAAGCATCGCAGGCACACCGGGCATCAGACTGCGGACATAGGAGGCATTATAGTCAAATCCATCAAACAGGTGGCAGGCCACCACATGTACATTATCCTGATACAGGGAAAGCAGGCCTTCAAAACTGCTTAAGTAGGTCCGGGCCGCATGGACGCCCTCCTGCTGGAGGTAATTTGCTAAGATATCCAGCACCACATCCTGTCCGGAGATGATCAGTTCCGGTGCTTCCTCTTTGTCCGGTGTTAGCAGTGTGGAGTGAGTGTCGATATTTTTCACAGGTCGGGTGGAATGCTCATGCCGGGAACGGGCAATGTAGGCATCTACATCATCCTGGGTAAAACGTACCTTTCGGCCGATTTTGTAGGAGTGAATTTCTCCTCTTTTGATCAGATCGTAAATCGTGGATTTGCTGACATGCAAAATCGCAGCGACTTCCTGGGTCGACAGGGACTTGTTCTGAGCCACGATACTCCCTCCTCTAGCTTTTCTTTACATATTTTCAATCTACATTATACTCTTTTTTGTGTATTTCCACAAGACCTGCAGCAAAAAAATATATGTTTTATTTCATATTATTTCGTATCATTTCGTATAGCGTTACAGCATCTGCCCCTTCCTAATTCGTTCAACTTGGGACAGTTTCATACTGTTTCGCACGGAAATGGTTTGGAGTGCTTGCAAGAAACTATTTTTCTAATATAATTAAAATATCCAATAGTGTAAAAAACTATATTTATGGGAAAATATATAACTTTTTAGGAGGTACTGCAATGGCATACGCATACTACGAAAAAATTGCCCGCATTAACCTGACCACCGGCACCGTCACCGTTGAAAAGCTGGACACCGATCTGGCCAAGAAGTTCATCGGCGGCCGTGGTCTGGGCACCAAGATCGTCTACGACGAAGGCTGCGCAACCGTAGATCCCCTGGGTCCTGACAATAAGCTGGTTTATATCACCGGCCCTCTGACCGGCGCCGGTGCTCCCTCCTCCGGCCGTTACATGGTCGTCACCAAGTCCCCTCTGACTGGCATGATCGCCTGCTCCAACTCCGGTGGTATCTGGGGTGCCAAGCTGAAGTATGCCGGCTGGGATGCGCTGATTGTCGAAGGCGAAGCTCCCGAGTGGACCTACATCAACATTGAGGACGACAAGATCGAACTGCTGCCCGCATCCGAGTATCTGGGCATGTTCTCCGAGGCTCTGGACGACACTCTAAAGGAAAAGCATGGCAAGGAACCTTCCGTTCTGTCCATCGGTATCGCCGGTGAGAAGAAGGTTCTGCTGGCCGCCATCATGAACGATAAAGACCGTGCTGCCGGCCGTTCCGGCGTCGGTGCTGTCATGGGCTCCAAGAAGCTGAAGGCCATCGTTGTCAAGCCCACCAAGAAGAACGCTGACGAAGTTCTGGCTTCTGCCGAAGCTCTGAAGGAAGCCAATAAGGACGTCATGGTTAACATCCGCGAGAACGGTTTAACCGGTGGCGGTCTGCGCGCTCTGGGTACTGCTTCTCTGGTTAACGTCATCAATGGCGTTGGCGCTCTGCCTACCAAGAACTGGCAGGAAGCTTACTACGACAAGGCTGAAGACGTTTCCGGCGAAGCGCTGGCTGAAAAGTACCTGGTCAAGGCCGGTGCCTGCCACCGCTGCCCCATCGCCTGTGGCCGTGTGGTCAAGGTTCAGGATAAGGTTGTCGGCGGTCCCGAGTACGAGCCTCTGTGGGCTTACGGCGCTGACTGTGGCAACAACGATCTGGCCATCGTCAATGAGTGCAATATGTGGTGTAACGAGTATGGCCTGGACGCCATCTCCGTTCCCTGCACCATCGCTGCCGCTATGGAACTGTATCAGCGCGGCGCCATTAAGGAAGAAGACTGCGCCGGCGCACCTCTGGAGTGGGGCAACACCCATGCTCTGGTTGAGTGGACCAAGCGTATGGGCGATCCCAAGACCGAACTGGATTGGCTGATGAGCTCCGGCTCCGCCCGTCTGTGCGAGCACTATGGTATGCCTGAGGTTTCCATGTCCGTTAAGAAGCAGGAGATGCCCGCTTACGACGCCCGTGGCGTTCAGGGTATCGGCATTACTTACGCCACCTCCAACCGTGGCGGCTGCCATGTCCGTGGCTACACCATCGCTCCCGAAGTCGTTGGCCTGCCCGTCCAGCTGGACCGCACCGTCACCAATGAGAAGGCTTTCTGGTCCAAGACCTTCCAGGATCTGACCGCTGTCATTGACTCCATGGGTCTGTGCTTGTTCACCTCCTTCGCTCTGGGCGCCCCCGAGTACACCAAGCTGCTGAATGCTGCCTGCGGCACCGAGTATACCCCCGAGGAAGTTCTGGTTCTTGGCGAGCGTATCTATAACATCGAGAGAATGTTCAACAAGGCTGCCGGTATGAAGCCCGAGGACGATCGCCTGCCCAAGCGTCTGCTGGAAGAGCCCGTCCCCAATGGTCCCTCCAAGGGCATGACCTCCAAGCTGAACATCACTCTGCCCGAGTACTACGCAGTCCGTGGTTGGGAAAATGCCTTCCCCACTGACGAGACTCTGAAGAGACTGGGTCTTGACGAGTGCATCGGCAAGTAATTCCTACTTGACGAATCTGCTTGAGTGACCATATAATAACAGTGGGAGGGGTTCCGACCCCTCCCTGTTGTTTTACCAAAGGAGGATCCCCTATGGTTGAAGTGCGTTTGTTTGCCGGTCTGCGTCAGGGCAGACAGAAGATTTACTATATGGAGCCCAGCTCTGTTCGAAATGTGCAGGACATCATGGATGCACTGAATATCCAGCGCGGCGAAGTGAATATCCTGCTCATCAATGGTTTCCACCAGAAGCCAGAAACTGCGGTCAAGGACGAGGACATCGTATCTCTATTCCCTGCTGTGGGAGGCGGCTGAGCCATGGATGCCCGCTATGAACGCAACATTCCTGCCCTTACAGAGGCGGAATGCGCTTTGCTCCGAAAAAAAAGGGTGCTGGTGGTTGGCTGCGGTGGTTTGGGAGGACATATCATTGACCAGCTTGCCAGAATCGGCATCGGGGCCATTCGGGCTGTGGATGGCGATGTATTTGAAGCATCCAATCTGAACCGACAACTCCTGTCCCACATGTCAGCACTGGGAAGGAGCAAAGCCCAGGTAGCCGCTGAATATATTAGCCGGATCAACCCGGAGATTGGCTCGGAAGGTATTTGGACTTTCCTGAATGAAGGAAATGCCCACAAACTTCTTTCCGACTGCGACATCGTGGTGGATGCCCTGGACAATATCCCCTCCCGGAAGATCCTTGCCCGGGCCTGTAAGAAAGCCGGGATTCCTTATGTTTACGGCGCCATCCAGGGCTGGGTGGCACATGCCGCTATCTCCATGCCCGGTGACAACCTGATAGAAACCTTGTATCCCGAAAACACTATTTTGAAGGACAAGAGCGTGCTGAGCTTTACGCCTGCCCTGTGCGCATCCATGCAGGTTTCTCTTTGTGTGAAGGTGCTCGCTGGCCGTACGGTAGAAACCGGGACGATTTACTATTTTGATTTGCTGAGTAAGGAATTTGAGATTATCAAAATGGTCTGACAATACCATGAAACGGAATGCACACCCACAGAGTTTTCCTCTGTGGGTGTTGCTTTTGGACCCATATTTTCATGTTTTTTATTGAAAATCCTTCGGCTTAGATTTATAATAAAAGAAAAAGGAGGGATCACTTATGGCATCGAAATATGCAGGCTACATGGGAAAAGTCATGCTGGTGGACTTAAGCACCGAAACTGTGACGGAATATCCATGGAGCGATGAACAGCGGGAACTGTATCTTGGTGGCAAGATTATGGCCGCCCGGATCCTGTGCGACCATTTGACCGGCAAGGAAACTGCCTTCTCAGAAGAAAACTGGGTGGTCATCGCCACCGGACCGCTGACGGGCACCGGCGCACCCAGCTCTGCACGATTCGATATCTCCGCCCTTTCTCCTCAGACGGGCATTTTGGCCTCCTCCAACTGCGGTGGCAGTTTTGGATTCCACCTGAAGAAGGCAGGTTACGATGCCCTGATCCTGAAGGGCAAATGCAAAGGCCGCAAGTGGTTGGAGATCAACGACGATCAGTTTGTTTTCCATGACGCAGACACTCTATGGGGCATGAAGGTTGGCGCTTGCCAGGAAAAACTTGCTGAGCTTGTGGGCAAGAAGAATTTCGGCAAGCTTTGCATCGGCCCCGCCGGTGAAAACCTTGTGAAATACGCCGGCATCATCTCCGACGAGCGTGCCGCCGGTCGCACCGGCATGGGCGCTGTGCTGGGCTGGAAGGGCCTGAAGGCCGTAACGGTCACCGGAACCAAGATCGTTCCCATCCATGACAAGGAAAAGACCGCAGCCTGGTGCAAGAAATGGTTCGCCTATCTGCAGCGCCATCCCCTCACCGGCAATCAGCTGCCCAAGATGGGCACCGCGGGCCTGGTCAGTTCCATGCAGATGTGTGGCCTCCTGTCCACCAAAAACTATTCTGCCGGCCAGTTTGCGGATTTTGAAATGGTCAGCGGTGAGCGCCTTGCGGAGGAATTCAACATCACCAACAAGGGCTGCATCACCTGTCCCATCCGCTGTGCCCGAACCGTTGCAGTTGAGGGCAAGCAAGTGAAGGGGCCGGAACTGGAGACCCTGTGTCTGCTGGGCAGCAACATCTGCAACAATGACCTGCAGAAGATTTTGGATTGGAACTACCATCTGGATGAACTGGGCATGGACACCATCTCCACCGCCAACACCATCGCCTGGGCCATGGAAGCCAACGAGAAGGGCCTGTGGGACAGCGGTCTGAAATTCGGCTCCGTGGAGGAGCTGTCCGCCGTATTCGAGGACATTGCTCACCGGCGTGGCATCGGTGATGAACTAGCAGAGGGCAGCAAGCGGCTCTCTGAAAAGTACGGCGGCAAGGATTTTGCCATGCACAGTAAGGGCCTGGAACTGGCGGCTTATGAGCCCCGCCGGGCCGTGGGCCAGGGCCTTGGCTACGCCGTTTCCAACCGTGGCGGCTGCCACTTAAACGGCGGCTATCTGGTGATCCTGGAAGGCCTGGGCCTCCATGTGGACACCCAGACCCCCAAGGCAAAGGCGGACTTCACCATGCTGTTCCAGGATCTGATGGAAACTATTTCCGCTTCCGGTCAGTGTCTGTTCACCTCTTACGCTTTCTTTCCCAGCTTCCTACTGACCAATCCCAACGGCGTCGTTACCAAAACCATCAATACAGTGGCAACCCATGTGGGCGGTGTTATTCGGCTGATCAACAAGTACCCCAGAGTAGCGGCTTTGCATCTGCCGGTATTCCACCACACCAAGATGATCAAACTAGCTACCGGTATGTACATGGACTTCGGAAAATACATCGCCATCGGCGAACGGGGCTACACTCTGGAGCGATACATCAACTGCAAGTTCGGCATCAACGCCGCCAATGACAAGCTGCCCAAGCGGCTGACCGATGTGCCCCAGGACCCCAAGGACCCCAAGACCAAGATCCCGCTGGAGAAAATGAAGAAGACCTACTACGCCGCCCGTGGCTGGAACCAGGACGGCATCCCCACCGAAGCCACCCTGCGGCGGCTGAAAATCAAATGATTACGGTGAAATTATACGGCCTGCTTCGCATCGACTCCGGAATCAAGGAGCGAAGGTTGGAAGCCGCCGGTATGAAAGAAGTATTCAGCGATCTGATGATGCAGGGAATTCCTGCCAAGGATTTGAACGGTTGTTTCATTCTGATCAATGGAAAACCTGCCAACAAAAGAAGTATGTTACATGATGGCGATGTGGTGCAGCTTTTGTCCCCCGTCGCCGGTGGGTAAAAGGAGGTACCTCATGGAAATTTCTTACAAGCTGGATGTTTTATGGTGCCGCACATTTCAAAGCGTGCTGAAAGTGGCCAACTATTTTATGGGATACCGTATGCCCAAGTATCTGGAAGGCCCGGGAAAGATCAAAGAGCTGGGCGCTTTCCTGAAGGAAAAGGGCATCAATGATGTTCTGGTAGTCACCGGTTCCGGTATGGTACGCCGTGGACAGGTGCAGCCCATGCTGGATGGTTTTGCCGCTAACGGCATCCGTTACACCCTGCAGACTTACGACACCACAGACCCCACTTCCGACGATGTGGAAGCCGGATATAAAACCTACAAGGAAAAGGGTTGCAAGTCCATCGTAGCCATCGGCGGCGGCAGCCGTATCGACTGTGCCAAGGGCATTGCCGCCAAGGTTGTACATCCTCGCAAGAAAGTATCTCAGCTGCAGGGCCTGCTGAAAGTGCATTGGCCAATCCCGCCTTTCGTTGCCATTCCCACCACTGCCGGTGCAGGCTCTGAAACCACCGTTGCCGCAGTTATCACGGATTCTGCAACCCATCGGAAGGCCGCCATCAACGATCCGTTCCTGATCCCCAAGTATGCTGTTCTGGATCCTGAGTTGACCGTTGGTCTGCCTCCCTACACCACCGCAACTACCGGCATGGATGCGCTGGCCCATGCTGTGGAAGCCTATACCAACAAGACCTACAACACCAAGCTGGAAAATCGGCTTGCCAAGGAAGCCGTCCGGCTGATCCACGACAATATTCTCATTGCCTATGAAGATGGCAAGAATCTGGAAGCCCGGCAGAATATGCAGCGGGGTGCCTTCTATGCAGGCCGTGCGTTCACCCGTGGCTGTGTGGGCTATGTCCATGCCATCGGCCATACGCTTGGCGGTCTGTACGGCGTTGCACACGGCCTTGCCATGGCCGTGCTGCTGCCCCATGTCATGCGGGAATTCGGTGCATCTGCCCACAAGCGCCTTGCGGAACTGGCAGATGTCTGCGGCATCGGCGGCGCCAATAATGCAGAAAAGGCCAATGCCTTCATCCGCTGGATTGAGAAAACCAACAAAAAGATGGGTCTGCCCGACGGCTTTGATGTAGTGCAGGACAAGGACATCGACCAGATGATCACTTGGGCCAAGAAGGAAGCCAACCCCCTGTACCCTGTGCCCGTGGTGTGGGCCCGGAAAGACTTCCGCAGACTCATCGAATCCATTCGTAGATAATTCTCCACGAACAGCATTCTGAATATTCCGGAATGGGAGCGCTCCAATTCCAGGATTCGTTTATATCGGTAGCATTCCGTATCTTTCCGTACGGAATATTCCCCTCAAACGGGCGTTTGCCAAATTCCCCATTGCTTATGAGCCGCAAATATAATAAAATACAGTAGAGAACAAATGTTGTCCCCTTACAAACGCATTGGGAGGTATGTTATGAAAATTCTTGTGTGTATCAAGCAAGTACCCGGTTCCAACAATGTGGAGGTGGACCCGGTTACCGGCGTACTAAAACGAAGCGGTATTCCCAGCAAAATCAACCCCTACGACCTGTATGCCATTGAAACCGCCCTCTCCCTCGCCGAACGCTTCGGTGGCACGGTGGAAACCATCACCATGGGCCCGCCCCAGGCCAAGGCCGTCATCGAAGAGGCGGTTTGCATGGGCGCAATTGGCGGCACGGTGCTGACGGACCGGAAATTTGCCGGTGCGGATGTGCTGGCTACCGCCTATACCCTTTCCCAGGGCATCCGCCGCTGTGGCGAATTTGACCTGATCATTTGCGGCAAGCAGACCACCGACGGTGATACCGCCCAGGTAGGCGCGGAAGTAGCGGAATACTTGGGCCTTCCCAATGTATCCAATGTGCTGTCTGTAGACGATTATGCCGATGGCGCGCTTCTGCTGCAGGCGAATTTGGATGATCGGATCCTGCAGTTGCAAACGCCCATCCCCTGTTTGATCAGCGTGGATGGCGACATCAACACCCCCCGCCTCCCCTCTTATAAGACCAAAAAGACATTGACCGATGATGTTGTGCGTTTTCTGAACTTTGGAGATTTTGGCGACCAAAATCCCGACCATTATGGACTTTCCGGCTCTGCCACCCAGGTGGAACGGATCTTCCCCCCGGAAAAAACCGCACAGAAATACAATATCGATGGTGATGCCGATACCCAATCCCGGAAGCTGTTTGCGCTTCTTCAAGAACAGAAAATGCTGTAAAGGAGTGTGCGTATGGGAACGCTGGTTATTAATCAAAAGCTGGTCACCAAAGAAAAGGCGGAAGCCTTGGTTTCCCTTTGCCCCTTTGGTGCGATTTCTTACGAAAACGGCGTGCTGGACATTTCCTCCGGCTGTAAAATGTGCAAAATGTGCGTCCGCAAAGGCGGCGGCTTGGTGGACTTCATCGAAGAAAAAATCCAAGTCGACAAAGACGCATGGCGTGGCATCTGCGTGTATGCCGATTGCATGGGCGGCAAGCTCCACCGGGTCACCTTTGAGCTTTGCGGTAAGGCCAAGGAATTGGCAAAAATCACCGGACATCCCGTTTATGCCCTGCTAATCGGATACGAAACCGCCGATTGCGCCAAGCAACTGCTTCACTACGGCATAGATGAGGTGTTCGTCTATGAGCATCCCGAATTTGCGGATTTCCGCATAGAGCCTTACACCGCCGCATTCTACGATTTCATTGAAAAAGTCAAGCCCTCTTCCATTTTGGTGGGTGCCACCAATTTAGGCCGCCAGCTGGCGCCCAGAGTGGCCGCCCGTTGCCGCACCGGTCTGACCGCCGACTGCACTGTGTTGGAAATGAAGGAAAATACAGATCTGGTGCAGATTCGCCCCGCATTCGGCGGCAACATCATGGCGCAGATCGTTACCCCCAACACCCGGCCCCAGTTCTGCACAGTACGCTATAAGGTGTTCTCGGAGCCCAAGCCCACCGAACTGCCCGCCGGCAAAATCACGACTATGAAAGTCACCGATGACATAGTGGCTACCCAGGTGCAGGTGCTCTCCTCTGTGGAAAAACCCAATGATATCGACATTGCGGAAGCCGAGGTCATCGTGGCCGTGGGCCGTGGTGCATCCTCAGACACCATGCGGCAAATGGCAAAGGAACTGGCAGATCTCTTGGGCGCCGTGGTGGCCTGCACAAGACCCCTTGTGGAGAGCAATGTTTTCGATGCCAAGCACCAGATCGGTCTTTCCGGCAGAACCGTCAAACCCAAGCTGATTATCACTTTGGGTATTTCCGGTGCGGTGCAGTTTGCCGCCGGCATGAAGGGCAGCGATTGCATCGTGGCCATCAACTCCGACCCCAATGCCCCCATTTTCGATGTGGCGCATTACTGTGTGGTGGGTGATGTAAATCTGATCGTGCCCAAGCTTATTGAAATGATCAAGGAGGTGCGCTGATGTATAACAAAGTGACTGCGGCAGATGTTGCCGCTTTGCAATCCATCGTGGGCGCTTCCGAAGTGCTGACGGGAGAAGCCATCAATCCTGACTACGCCCATGACGAGCTGGGCGGCATTTCCCGGATGCCGGAGGTGCTGGTGCGTGTACGCTCTACCGAAGAAGTGTCCGCCATTATGCGCCATGCCTATGAACGGAATATTCCCGTCACCGTCCGGGGAAGCGGCACCGGGCTGGTGGGTGCGGCAGTGCCCATCTACGGCGGTATCCTGCTGGAAACCCCCAAAATGAACAAAATTCTGAAGCTGGATACCAATAATCTGACCGTCACCGTCCAGCCTGGTGTCCTGCTGATGGAACTGGCGGCCTTTGCCGAAGAGAACGACTTCCTCTATCCCCCGGACCCCGGCGAAAAAAGTGCCACCATCGGTGGCAACATTTCCACCAACGCCGGCGGTATGCGGGCTGTCAAATACGGCGTCACACGGGACTATGTTCGCAGTTTGACCGTGGTGCTTCCCAACGGTGAAATACAGACCTTCGGCGCCGCCGTTGCAAAAAATTCTTCCGGCTACTCCCTGAAAGATCTGATCATCGGCTCCGAGGGTACTTTGGCAATCATCTGCGAGGCGGTGCTGAAACTGGTGCCCCTGCCCAAGGTTTCCGTCAGCCTGCTGGTACCTTTCCCGGATATGAAGAGCGCCATCGAAGCGGTGCCTCACATCATCCGCTCCAAGGTGACCCCCACGGCCATCGAATATATGTCCCGGGATACCATTTTGTTCTCCGAAAGTTATCTGGGCAAGCGTTTCCCCGACACCAAGAATGATGCCTACATTCTGCTGACCTTTGACGGCAACACCCAGGCCCAGGTGGACCAGGACATGAGCACCGTGGCGGAGCTTTGCCTTGGAATCGGCGCATTGGATGCCTACATCGTGGACACTGAGGAACGCAAAAAATCCGTTTGGTCGGCCCGTGGCGCCTTCCTGGAAGCCATCAAAGCATCCACCACCGAGATGGACGAGTGTGATGTGGTGGTGCCGGGCAATCAGGTGGATACCTTCATCAAATACACCCATGAACTGGCCCGGGAATTCAGCGTTCGCATCCCCAGTTTCGGTCATGCCGGTGACGGCAACCTCCATGTTTACATCTGCCGTGACGAACTGAATGACGCCGATTGGGAAACCACCAAGAACGCCATCTTCGACCGCATGTATGAAAAATCCATGGAATTGGGCGGTCTGGTGTCCGGCGAGCACGGCATCGGCTATGCCAAAAAGCAATTTTTGAAGCGCCAGTATGGCGACACCCCCATCGCCCTCATGCAGGGTATCAAGCAGGTGTTTGACCCCAAAAACATCCTCAACCCTGGTAAGGTTTGCTTCTAAGGAGGAAATCCTATGAATATCTCCATTCCCTATGGGCGCACCCATCTTTGTGCCGAGATTCCCGAGGAACACATACAGGCGATTCTGCAAAGCCACTTGGAAAGCTACCGCCCCTCTATGACGGAGCAAGACCTGGTGGAGACCGCCCTGGCCACACCCATAGGCGCTCCCACCTTGGAAGCATTGGCCGCAGGCAAGCAAAACATTGTGCTAATCGCCAGCGATCACACCCGCCCTGTACCCAGTAAAATTCTGGTGCCACCCATGCTCTCCAGCATCCGCAGAGGCAATCCCAATGCCCGGATCACCATTCTCATTGCCACCGGCTGTCACCGAGGCACTACCAAAGAGGAGCTGATCGCAAAATTCGGCCCGGAGATTGTGGAAAAAGAGCGCATCGTTATTCACGACTGTGCCACCGAAGAAGATATGGTCACCATCGGCACCCTGCCCTCCGGCGGCGCGCTTCGAATCAATCGGATTGCCGCGGAAGCGGATCTGCTGATCAGCGAAGGCTTCATCGAACCCCACTTCTTTGCAGGTTTCTCCGGTGGCCGCAAGAGTGTCCTGCCGGGTATCGCCGCCCGGGAAACGGTATACTGGAATCACAATGCGGATTTCATCGCAAGCCCCCATGCCCGCACCGGCATTCTGGAGGGCAACCCCATCCACCGGGATATGATCTACGCCGCCCGTACAGCAAAACTGGCCTTTATCTGCAACGTGGTCATCAACGCCAAGAAGGAAATCGTTGGCGCTTTCGCCGGCGACTGTGAGCAGGCGCATGTGGCAGGTACGGAGTTTTTGAAAAGTTTGTGCTGTTGCGAGAAAGTGCCGGCGGATATCGTAATCACTTCCAACAATGGCTATCCTCTGGATCAAAACATTTACCAAGCAGTAAAGGGCATGACCGCCGGTGAAGCCACCTGCAAAGAAGGCGGCGTAATCATCATGGTTGCCGCCTGCAATGACGGCCACGGTGGCGAGGCTTTTATGTACACCATGACCCAGCCCCTGTCTGCGGCGGAAATACTGGCGCAAATTCAGGCCACACCCAAAAAAGATACGGTTCCGGATCAATGGGAGAGCCAGATTTTGGCCCGCATTCTTTCTAAATTCCATGTAGTGCTGGTCTCTCAAGTAGATCCCGAATTGGTAAGGGCCATGAAGATGCACCCGGCACGGAATTTGGAGGACGCGCTGCAGATCGCTGACGGACTTCTGAGCAAACGCGGCACCGTTACCATCATTCCCGAAGGCATTTCTACGATTATCCGATAAGTTCGCATATTTCTATATAACAGGTATTCCAATCAAAACCACCGGCTGGTGGTCTCTCTTTAACCGAAAAGAAAGGGACTGTTGCAAAACTTGAGTTTTGCAACAGTCCTTTTTTACGTTTTGGGACAGTTTTCAGTTGCATCTGTGGGTGAAAGAGTAGCTTTCGGATTATTCAGGGCATGACAAAATCGACTAGGAGAGTTATAACCCAAGTCATAGGTAGCAAAATCCAGCATCCGTCCCAAATTGGTACGAGCCTTTTCCAAATAAACCTTATGATAAGCGCAGATCATCGGGCTTCATCTCCCTATCCATAATCTGCATAACATACAGATCGCCACGCTGACGCTTAAGGCGTTCTATATCAAGAACTGCCGTCGTGCTTTCTGATCACGCGATCTCCGCTTTGCTACATCTGTTCATATTATAGCACAAGTATTCGCAAAAAGATTTTTATATATTCGCCCACATTGTAGCCGGCACGGTACAGCAAAAGAAGGGTCAGCAGCTGCACGACCTCCCGTGTGAGCAACTTGGCATATATCTTTTTGTAGTTGAAGTTGCGCATAGAATCACCCCACTTTAGAAGTCTGTTATTATATGTCTATCATGCACATCCTCAAGTTAATTTGGTCATTTCCCTCAAAAAGACTAAATTGACATTTTCTTTGCAACAATTTATACACTTGCTTGGTGCGCATTTCCTTTTCTGCCGCAATGCTCCACACATGAAATATTGGTGGTGGGCTAAACTATGGCTACGGAAAGAAAAAAGTCGTTTTCTACGGAAGGCGGCGGCTTTCCGTGAAAACGCAAAAAGGAGAGACAAGATTATGAAGAGCAACAACCAGATCAATGTTCCCCAGGCTCGTGAGGCCATGGACAAGTTCAAGATGCAGGCTGCCCAGGAAGTTGGCGTCAACCTGACCAACGGCTACAATGGTCACCTGACCTCCCGTGAAGCCGGCTCCGTCGGCGGCCAGATGGTCAAGAAGATGATTGAAGCTTACGAGCAGGGCATGCAGTAAGTTTCGAAGCGGGCGGCGATTGCCGCCCGCTTTTTATTGCGCATTTTTCCCCTTTGGGTAGTAGACAAATACGGGATTATTTGCTATACTTACCATGTATGGACTACATCCCCTGCAAGAAAACATCAACTGCTTCAGGAGGCATGATCAACATGAATCAGACAGAGAAACACAATCTGCAGGTACTGGCCTGCAAAATTCGACACGGCATCCTTGACGGCGTATTCAGCGCCAAGGCAGGACATCCCGGCGGCAGCCTTTCTGCCACCGAACTGTTCACCTATCTGTACTTCAAGGAATTGAATGTAGACCCCCAAAACCCCCAGAAGGCCGACCGTGACCGCTTTGTGCTCAGCAAGGGCCACACTGCTCCCGGTCTGTATGCCGCACTGGCACATCGTGGTTTCTTCCCCGTAGAAGATCTGCCTACCCTGCGTCACACCGGCAGCTACCTGCAGGGTCACCCCAATATGAACACCGTTCCCGGCGTGGACATGTCCACTGGCAGTTTAGGACAGGGTATCTCCACCGCCGCTGGCATGGCGTTGGCAGCAAAGGCCACCAAACAGGATTACCGGGTGTACACTCTGCTGGGCGACGGCGAAATCCAGGAGGGCCAGGTATGGGAAGCTTGCATGTTTGCCGCCCATTATAATCTGGATAATCTGTGCGTTATCGTGGACAACAACGGTCTGCAGATCCACGGCAATGTTGCCGATGTTATGAGCCCCTACCCCATTGTGGACAAGCTGGAGGCCTTTGGCTTCCATGTTACCGCCATCGACGGACACGACTTCGATCAGATTGAGGCCGCCTTCAACGAGGCCAAGACCGTCAAGGGCAAGCCCACCGCCATCGTGATGAAGAGTGTCAAGGGCAAGGGCGTTTCGTATATGGAAAACAATGCCGGTTGGCATGGCAAGGCTCCCAACGAAGCAGAATACCTGCAGGCCAAGGCCGAACTGACCGCCGCACTGGCAGAACTGGAGGGCAAGTAATATGGCAGATGTAAAGAAAATGGCCACCCGCGACGGCTACGGCAATGGTCTGGTAGCTCTGGGTGCAGAATATGACAACGTGGTAGTACTGGATGCCGACCTGGCCGGCTCCACCAAGACCGGCATGTTCAAGAAGGCTTATCCCGATCGCCATTTCAACTGCGGCATCGCGGAAGGCGACATGATGTGCGTGGCTGCCGGCATGGCTTCCACTGGTCTCGTTCCCTTCGCCAGCTCCTTTGCCATGTTTGCTGCCGGTCGTGCCTTTGAGCAGATCCGCAACTCCATCGGCTATCCTGGCCTGAATGTAAAAATCGGCGCTACCCACGGCGGCATTTCCGTTGGTGAGGACGGCGCCAGCCACCAGTGCTGTGAAGATTTCGCTCTGATGCGCTCCATCCCCGGCATGACCATCATCTGCCCTGCTGACGGTGTGGAGGCCGAGGCTGCTGTAAAGGCCGCCTACGCCCACAAGGGCCCTGTGTACCTGCGCTTTGGCCGTCTGGCCGTGCCGGTATTCCACGAGGAAGGCTTTGAATTTGTCATCGGCAAGGGCGAAATCATGCGCGACGGCACCGATGTGGCCATCATTGCCAACGGTCTGCTGGTTTATGAAGCCGTCAAAGCCGGCGAAGCACTGGCAGAACAGGGCATCAACGCCATGATCATCAACATGTCCACCGTGAAGCCTCTGGACGACGCGCTGGTGCTGGAGGCCGCCAAGAAGTGTGGCCGCATCATCACCTGCGAAGAGCACTCCGTGGTGGGCGGTCTGGGCGAAGCTGTCTGCAGCCTGCTGAGCGAAAAGCTGCCCACTCCCGTGCGCCGCATTGGTGTGCAGGACACTTTCGGTGAATCCGGTCCTGCTGCCGAGCTGCTGAAGAAGTTCGGCTTGACCTCCGAGAACATCGTAAAGGTCGCCAAGGAATTCTGCGGTAAGTAAAGAGCACAATGGCCCGCCAAATTGGCGGGCCATTTCTGTTATGATTGGATTTTCAAATTTTGTGTGCCTTGTGGACAGGAATTTGTCGCCCACAGGGGCGACAGCGTCGCAAAGTGGCGCAATAACGCTTCCCCCGGGGGGAGGTTTTGTCGGAACGATATATTCCAATTTAATTGATTGCATGAAAAGAACGCC
>JAZUAW010000079.1:0-4340 GCA_045638225.1 Faecousia sp.
GAGCCTCAGCAGAGAAATGGGGGCACTTGTCCAGGGACACAGCACCCTGAGCCACCTTCATGCAGAATGCCATACAGGTGGGGTTGCCGCACTCCTTACAGTTGGTCTTAGGAGACAGCTTAAAAATATCGAGACCTTTCAGAGCCATTGTATGTATCCTCCTTCCGATTAGATCAGTTCGTTGATGAACTTCTTGATGGTAGCCACAGAAGCGGGGTGACGCACAACAACAGCGTCAGCGCCGCCGGTCAGGTCAGCAGCAGCGGTGGAGATCTCCATGGAAATGGCGCGCTCCTCGCGGCAGCCCCATGCGGGCTCGTCTTCTTCGGAAGCAGTGGACTCCTTGACGCCCCAGGTGTCGTTGCACACGGAAGCCAGGATGGGCATCTGCAGGTCGGTATCGCCCTGAGCCAGAGCAGCCAGGCGGATACGGTCGAAGGTGGAAGCAGCGTACTCATAGCCGTAGCCAACAGCAGCGGTGCCGATATCCATCACGACGGAAGCGGGATCAACGTTCAGGCCCTTCAGCATGATGTTCAGCTGCTTGGCCAGGTTGATGTCGTCAGCGGTCTCAGCGCCCAGCTTCTGGCCGTTAGCCAGAGCGACGGAAGCGCCGACAGTCTTGTAGTTCTCGTTCTTTGCGGACATGAACAGAACGTTCTTGCCAGCCAGGGCCTCAGCCAGAGCAGCCAGCAGCTTCTCGTCCTTTTCCATGTTCTTGCAGCCCATAACCACGATGGGCTTGGTGACGACCTCGGCAACAGCCTTGGCGTCAGCGACACATTCCTCCACGGAGCGGTTAGCACCGTTGGGGTCAGCGCCGGGGAAGTTCAGGCAAATGAAGTCAGCGCCTTCAATTGCTTCGGCCTTCTTGGCATAGTCAGCCATGGTGGTGCAGCCGGCGTAGTATGCGTTCAGTTCGGGCCAGTTCCACTGAGCGGCCAGATCGGAAACTTCCACGCCGATCTTGGGAGCGTTTTCGATGGGTGCATCGAAGGTGTAGAAGGGCAGCACATTCTGACCGCCGATGACGATTGCCTGGTCACCGGTGCCCAGAGTCACGGCATTGATCTTGCCGCTGAAGGGTGCCGTCTTGGGTGCGAAAGACATAATTGATTTTCCCCCTTGGTTTGATTTTTTTGATATTTATACAAAGTCCCTTGCAGGAAACGCGGGATACCGACAAACCACAGGCACCACTCTGCCTCATGACCGCAGAGCGTACCGCTGATCAGGCGGCCTGGGGCTTCTGCCAGGATCGGCGTCCCCTAAAAAGGATCTTGTATCTAAGGTAATTTACAGTCCAATGGACTGTAGGATGCCCCCTCTTTATGTCATTCCGAGGGAGCGAAGCGACCGTGGGAATCCCCCGGTTTTTCCGGGCTATCCGATGGTCGGAGGGGATTGCCACACCAGTGTGCGCACTGGTTCGCAATGACACCCTCTTTTGTTTTTTACAGTCCGATGGACTGCATGATGCCCTTGAGGGCAATTTTCATCGGATCGCTATCCGGCAGCTTGGCAGAGGGCTCGCCCTCGCAATCGCAGCGGTACACAGCGTCATCCTGGGGCAGCACACCGAACAGGGTCAAGCCGTGACGCTCGATCTCTTCCCGGATACCGTCAGCCAGCTCACCGCCGGGTGCCCGGTTGACGATCAAGCCCATCTTGGCAGGCTTCAGTTCCATCTCATTGATCATCTCAGCCACACGGGCAACAGCCTGAATGCCGCGGCGGGAGCAGTCGGAGATCAGCAGCATGGTATCCACATGGGGCAGCGTGCCGCGGGCCACATGCTCCAAGCCAGCTTCGTTGTCCATGACGATATAAGAATAATTCTTGGCGTACTTGTCCACCTGGGTCTTGAGCACGCCGTTGACATAGCAGTAGCAGCCCTTGCCCTGGGTACGGCCCATGACCAGCATATCGAAATCGTCCTCTTCAATGAGGGCAGAGTTGAACTTCACTTCGGCATATTCCGCCTTGGTCATGCCCTTGGGGATAGTGCCTTTCATTTCTGCCTGGGCCATTTCCTCACGGATGGCACCCAGGGAAGTTTCCACTTCCACGCCCAGCACTTCGTTCAGGTTGGAGTTGGCATCAGCATCCACCACCAGCACGGGGCCCTTATTCTTTTTGCACAGGTAATCGATCAGCATGCCGCAGGTAGTGGTCTTACCCACGCCGCCCTTGCCGGCAACTGCAATGGTATGAGGCATAAAAAATTCCTCCTTATCGCTCGGGATTTGTCAAAAGGGCGCAGTACACCCATATTGATACGCATATATCCTAGCACAAACAGCAACAGAATTCAATAACAATTTATAGAAAAACCGGCATTTTACAAAAAATCGTTATTTCACACAAACACAGAATGTAAGTTCGTCCATTCTTCGAGGACACTCTCTTCAAATTTTGTTTATCACTCCGATGCTGCACGCCCAAAACCCACCTCGAGGGTGAGGGTTTATCACACGAAAAACCCCGGGCACCAAAGTACCCGGGGCTATATCTTCAAATCGGTGTAAACACAAACTTCTGGATCAGGCCATCGCAGGTGGCGTGGACGGTCACCGCACCATGTTCTCCCGTTTCCGCACTGACATCCACCGCCTTGCCCTTGAGGAAAGTTCGCACATAGGCTACCGGGTCATCGGTTTCCACTTCGTCGAAGAAAATATCCCGCATCTGATTATTGGGACAGAGGTTTTTGATTTCTCGTACCATTTCGTATTCCATAAGTATACCTCTCCTTATTCATCCGATACACACCCGCCCCGGGTTCCATCCGGCATGATATGATAGCCGTCAATGATCTCCCTGGCACCACCGCCGAAGGTCCAGCCCTTTGACTCAATTAGCGGTAGGAACGCATCCCAGAATTCTTCCATCGTCATTTCCGGCGGAACTTCGATACAGCCATTGATTTCTATTTCTTTACGCATGGTATAACCTCCCGGAAAGAACTGTATTGCTGAAAAAGCACGCTTGTGTGCGCTTTTTGAAACAGGGTACAGAAACCGAACCCGACAAAAACTGTTGTGCATCAATGACTTTTTGATTTTATGGCTGAATTGATTCCAAAATTCTAGAATGTAATCCGTTGCCAAACAGTTCGACATATTGGAATTGGTTGATTCATTCCATACACGCAGAAAGTTGTTCCAATGCCCAGTTTTGCATTTCAAGAAGCATCTTTCCTTTTAATTGGTCATATTCGATCCAGCACAGAATGTGGTCGGTTTCTGTGGGAGTAGACTCCCTATCCAGCAATTTCCCAAAGTAGTATGTTTGGATTGGATGAAAGTATCCAATTGTCGGATGCTTGATATATGCTTCGGCAGAACACAGTCTACCATCAACGCAGGGCGAATAGCCTGATTCTTCAAGGCATTCTCTTTTGATGCAAGTCAAATGACTTTCTCCATTTTTCAAGCCGCCGCCTAAGAAGAAATAACCTTTTGGTGTTTGAACAACACCAACTTGATTGTTGCGGCAAGGAATGAGGTATGCACCTTCTCTGTCTAAGTATTCCGCATCTTCTTTTATTCCGAAAACTCTATGCATATTGTACTCCGTCAAGTTCAAGTTTGTCTAACAGTATTATACTTTCATCGCAGAAGAAAAGCAAGTTGGTTTTCTTCACGATCAACATTCCCGGCTGCGTCTGTGATTTCATGGAATCTCCCACGGCCTAAAAAGTGTCCCTCGGACACTTTTTGCCCTGCCTGCGGCAGGGCCGGCCTTTCGATTCCCGTCCTCTATCCTGCCCCAAATAAGAACAGCACCCCGGCGGGGTGCTGCAGGGCACAGGAATCTATTGAATCACAACAGGATTGAGGATGTCTAAACAACGAGACAGAGTTTGTTTCACAGGTGTACCACCTGCGCTCCAAACTCTGGGGAATCTCCCACGGCCTAAAAAGTGTCCCCCGGACACTTTTTGCCCTGCCTGCGGCAGGGCCGGCCTTTCGATTCCCGTCCTCTATCCTGCTGCAAATAAGGAAAGCACCCCCGCGGGGTGCTGTTCTTATTTGGAGCAGGGTACGGGAATCGAACCCGCCTTCACGGCTTGGGAAGCCGTTGTATTACCGATATACGAACCCTGCATCGTGCTGTATTATAGCAGAGCCAACAGGAAAAAGCAACCACTTTTTGTCGAATGCCCTCACCCGCTTCAAATTTTCGTTTATCGTTCCGATAGAACTGTCATTGCGAACCAGTGCGCACACTGGTGTGGCAATCCCCAAAGACTTTAGGCAGTGCTTTTCGACACATCTTTGCCTCTAACCGGGGGATTGCCACGTCGCTTCGCTCCTCGCAATGACATATGATTGAAA
>JAZUAW010000080.1:0-5301 GCA_045638225.1 Faecousia sp.
GATAGAACTGTCATTGCGAACCAGTGCGCACACTGGTGTGGCAATCCCCAAAGACTTTAGGCAGTGCTTTTCGACACATCTTTGCCTCTAACCGGGGGATTGCCACGTCGCTTCGCTCCTCGCAATGACATATGATTGAAACGATAAACAACAATTTATAGGCGTTCTATCTCGTCCCGGCCGGACATACCTTATAGAGAAACACCATGGCAGGAGCCTCTCTCCTGCCAGAGTCAGGAGGCTTGCTATGGAAAACATTTATGCCGATATTGCCGCACGGACCGGTGGCAATATTTACATCGGCGTCGTCGGCCCGGTTCGGACCGGAAAATCCACCCTCATCAAGCGGATCATGGAGCAGTTGGTGATCCCCCGCATCGAAGACCCCTACCGCCGGGAGCGGGCCAAGGATGAGTTGCCCCAGAGCGGCAGCGGCAAGACGATTATGACATCTGAGCCCAAATTTGTGCCGGAGGAGGCTGTGGAGATCTCCCCGGACGGCACCACCAAGCTCAGCATCCGCATGATCGACAGCGTGGGCTACATGGTGGACGGTGCCACTGGGGCTATGGAGGATGGCGTGCCCCGGATGGTGACCACCCCATGGTTTGACTTTGAGATCCCCATGACCGATGCCGCCGAACTGGGCACGAAAAAGGTAATGGAGGAGCACTGCTCCATCGGCTTTGTGGTGACCACCGACGGCACCGTAACCGACATCCCCCGGGACGACTATATCGCCGCCGAGCGCCGGGCCATCCGGGATATGCAGGCTACCGGCAAGCCTTTTCTTGTGATCGTTAATTCCCGGGATCCAAAAGGTCGGCAGGCCACCGCCGTCCACACCCAGTTGCAGCAGGAATACGGAGTGGATGCAGCCATTTTCGATTGTCAGGCACTGAACGAGGATGACATCACCTCCCTCTTCTCCCAGCTGTTGCTCAGTTTCCCCATGCAGCAGTTGCAGGTGTGTCTGCCCCGCTGGCTAGATGGGCTGGAGTCTGACCATCCCATCAAAGCCGCCATTTACAGCGCTCTGTTACAGCAGGCCGACCAGATCCAGACCCTTGGGCAGGCAAGCAGCATTCTGCAACCTTTGCAGGAACTGGAACCGGTGCAAACGGCTACATTGGATCGGGTAGAACCTGGTACAGGAAACATCCGCTGTGTCATCACGCTGCTGCCAAAGCTGTTTTATGCGATCCTCAGCAGCAAAGCAGGCGTGGAGATCCAGTCTGACGGTGATCTGCTGAAACGGTTGTGCGAGTTGTCCGCCACAGCCGCGGATTATGAGAAAATTTCTTCCGCACTGGCCTCTGTGCGGGCTACGGGCTATGGCGTGGTGATGCCCAGTGCTGAGGAAATGGCCCTTGAGCCCCCGCAGGTGCTGAAAAAGGGCAATTCCTATGGGCTGAAGCTGAAAGCCGGGGCGCCCTCCATCCACATGATCCGGGTGGACGTGGATACGGAAATCAACCCCATGGTAGGCGATGAGCAGCAATCGAAGGAGCTGATTGCCTACCTTTCCGAGGAATCTCCGGAAAAGGTGTGGCAGAGCAACATTTTTGGCAAATCCGTCTACGAACTGATTCAGGACGGCCTCACCGCCAAACTGGTGCGGCTGCCGGAGGATGTACGGATCAAATTCCGCAGCAGCCTGCAACGCATCGTCAACGAAGGTGCCCAAGGGCTGATCTGCTTGATCCTGTAAACAGACGATAAGCTTCAAATTTTCGTTTATCGAGCCGTTGTATCACTGGGCGGCGGGCATGCCTCCGCCCTACGGCGGTTATTGCAGCGGAGCAACAAACAGCAATTTATCATTTTGGCGCAACGGAAAGGGGCGTGCCATGTGGCACGCCCCTTTATTTTAAGGATCCATTCTATCGATGATACCGGTCTTCTGGGGGTTATGACCCGGCAGCTGGAACAGGTCGTGGCCGGGGAACTCGTTGCCCTCCACCATCACAGGACCCTTATCGCTGAAGGCGATATCCCAGCCCACATACCGCAGACCCGGCACCTTATGGGCCGCCCGTACCACCATATCCATGGCCTTCTCCCAATCCGGGAACTGGAAGCCTACAATAGAAGTGCCGGTCTGGGGATGGATCATGAATTTGTTCTTGGGCCGGTCGATGCCGCCATCGGTAACAATGCCTGTTTTGTGATCCACAGGCGCCACCATGCCGCCACTGCTGAAGTTATCCACATGGTTGCCATGGTTGCCGATCCGGAAGCAAGTTCCCACAAAATGGATTTGGCCATCCTTATAAATGGTAACGGCACGGACCGTATTGACAGAATCGGGATACACCGCGCTCACCGCCGGATGCTGCACAATCACTTCCTCCAGCAGGCAATCGCCCATTTCTTCCCACAAAGCATCGCAGGTCTGCTCGGGGCTGCCGTAATCGGCAACGGAAAGTTTCCGCACACCCTTGCCGCCATCACCGGCGATGGACTTGCACATAAACACCGGGTGCTTGCCCAAAAATTCCAGCGCCTTTTCCCGGTCTGCCAGCATAATCCAATCCCGGTTGACATATTCGTCGAACAGAGCATTAAACTCATTTTTGTTGTGGAAAATATGCATGAGGCTGGGATCGTTGTACTTGCGGACGTAGTTATTGTTGCGGCCACGGGTCAGGAACGTATCCCGTTGGGCCGGAGTCAGGTCGTACATATCAAACATATTGTAATCCATGTAGCCCGCGCCGTAATTGGTGGCACAACGCTGCATATCCCGCAGCAGCCACAGGCGGCCCTTACCCGTTTTTTTATGCAAATGGTCGATCATTTGGAACATGGCCTTGTAGTTCATGTCAAACAACCGCTTGAAAATATAGCCGATATGCTTCATAATTTGCCCTCGCTTTGGTTGGTTTCCCTTATTATAGCACCGCCGCCGCCATTTCGCAACCGATAATCGAAATTTGATTTTCGCAGCTCTATCTCGTGGGCGACGAATTTCGAGTTGCGTTCCCCTATCGGATATGCTATGCTAGGATCAAACAGGAGGAAACGCCATGAGAAGAAAGCTATTTGCCTATTTGTCCCTGTGTCTTGCGCTGTGTCTGGTGCTCAGCGGCTGCGCGGGCATTAATCTTTCCGGCTATTTTCAGCAGCTTGGCGCCCTGCTGGGAGGCGGACAACCCACACCCTTTGACCAAATGACCTATGCGCGGCCAGATATGTCCCAATTCGGCCAGACGCTGGAACAGTGCTGCGCCAAAGCGGAAACAGAATCCAATATGACGAGCATGGTGCAGATCATCTACGATTTCTACGGTGCTTATGATACATTCTACACCAATTTCGCCTTAGCCATGATCCGCTACAGCCAGGATCAGACCGATGCCTACTGGCAGGCAGAATATGCCTTCTGTACCCAAAACAGTTCTCAGGTGGATGCGGGATTGGATCGGTTCTATCGGGTTCTGGCCAAATCTTCCCTGCGCCCGGTGCTGGAAGGTGAGCAGTATTTCGGCCCCGGTTTCTTCACCGACTACGATGGGGAAAGCATTTATGATGACCATTTCAACGCCCTGCTGCAGCAGGAAACGGCGCTGGAAAACCAATATTACGACCTGATTGCCCAAGCAGGCGACGATTTTGCCTACACCCAGCATTTTTATGACACCTACGGCCAGCAGATGGCCCAGATCTTTGTGGAACTGATCCAGGTGCGGCAGGAGCAGGCCATATATGCCGGTTACAGCAGCTACCCGGCTTTCGCCTACGATTTTTACCATATGCGGGATTATACCGTAGAGCAATCCACCGCCTATCTGGCAGATATCCGGGCGGAGCTGGTGCCGCTGTATCGGCAGGCATTGCAGGAAGTGGATGTGAAGCTCTACAGTTGTTCCCAACAGGACACCTTTGCCTATGTGCAGACCTTGGCAAGTCATATGGGTGGCACCGTTTCGGAGGCTTTCGCCGCCATGCAGGCTGGAGGGCTGTATGATATCTCCCCCGGCGAAAATAAGCTGGATGCCTCTTTTGAAATCTATATCCGCAATTACCAAAGCCCCTTTGTATTCCTTAACCCCACCGGCACCGCATATGACAAGCTGACCTTTTCCCATGAATTTGGCCATTTCTGCAGCGATTATGCCAGCATGGGCAGCGGCGCAGGCGTGGATGTGGCAGAAATATTCTCCCAAGGCATGGAGTATTTGAGTCTGATTTACGGGCCGGCAGACGAAAATCTTGCCAAGCTGAAGCTTCTGGATTGCCTGTGTATTTTCGTGGAGCAGGCCGCCTACGCCAGTTTCGAGCAGCAGGTTTATGGGCTTAAGGATCATAACTTGACCGTCGAAAACATCGAAACCCTCTATGACCGGGTCTGCGAAAACTACGGACTTAACGGCGGCTTCACCTATCTGTTTATCACCCATTTCTTCACTGAGCCTATGTATGTGATCAGCTATGTGGTCAGCAACGACGCAGCGCTGCAGCTATATCAAATGGAGCAGAAAACCACAGGCGCAGGGCTTTCCTGCTTACAGGCCAATCTGACCACCCGGGAGCCCTATTTCCTGGCGTTCCTGCAGCAAGCGGGGTTGGAAAGTCCCTTCGCCAACGGCCGCATCCGCAGTGTGAAAGAAACCCTGCAAAGATCCTTGATAGGATAAGATAAAAAATCCGGGCAAACGCCCGGATTTTCTTTGGATATGAGCGCCTTATTGCGGCAGCTTCTTCTCCAATGCGCCGTAAAGGCCCATGGCAAGCAGGGACAGTGGCATCCACAGCAGAGAAAACTGCAGGCAGATCTGGCCCATAAAATTGGCAGGCAAGCCCCGGTAATCCCACACGGCAAACTTCCGGTTGACCAGAAGCCCGGTGGCCAGTTCCCCGGCCGTGACGCAAACAGCACCCAGCACCGTCAGCACCGGCCAGGAAAAGGGCAGACGACGCAGTTTTCCCAGCAGCAGAAAGCACCCGCCACCCAGCAAAAACATGCTGCCGTGGGTACGCCCCCGGTATAGCAATTCCAACGCGGCATATGCCCCACCGCCAAGGCAAAAAAGGAAGCATTTTTTCCAGATTTTCATAGCAAATCACCTCTTCTTCATTTTTCCCAAAAAAATTAAAAATTTTTCTTGACAAACCAGCTTTCGTTATGTATAATGACAAAGCTGTTTCGGCAGCAAACCTATTTGGCGGCGTAACTCAGTTGGTAGAGTACCCGGTTCATACCCGGCCTGTCACCTGTTCGAGTCAGGTCGCCGCTACCAGGCCCGTTGGTCAAGCGGTTAAGACACCGCCCTTTCACGGCGGTAACATGGGTTCGAT
>JAZUAW010000081.1:0-29122 GCA_045638225.1 Faecousia sp.
ACGGTGTCGGTGGGCTGTGCGCCGTTCTTGATCCAGGTCTGAGCCTTCTCGGCATCAACAGTGATGGTAGCGGGCTCGGTCAGGGGGTTGTAAGTGCCGATCTCTTCGATGCAGCGGCCATCACGGGGAGAACGAGCGTCAGCGACAACGATACGGTAGTAAGGAGCCTTCTTTGCACCCATTCTTCTCAGTCTGATCTTAACCATTGAGAATTCACCTCCAAAGTAATTTCAAAAAATAATAAGTTTATATATCGTAAAGCTTTTTGCTTATAACGAACGATTTTGTGGCGCGTCAAGGATTTTGCGCCCTACAGCTTTTATTTAGAACGGGAAGCCGCGCTTGCCGCCGAAGCCACGCATGCGCTTCATCTTCTTGCCCATGCCGGGGCCGGAGAACTGCTTCATCATCTTCTGCATCTGCTCGAAGGATTTCAGCAGGCGGTTTACATCCTCCACCTTCAGACCACAGCCGGCAGCGATGCGCTTTTTGCGGCTGGAACCGATGATGCCGGGGTTTTCACGCTCCTTGGGGGTCATGGACAGGATAATGGCTTCGGTATGGGCCATCTGCTTTTCATCCACGCTCACGTTCTTCAGGTTCGCGCCGCCGGGAATCTGAGCCAGCAGGTCCTGCATAGAACCCATGGATTTTATCTGCACCAGCTGATCGTAGAAATCCTGCAGCGTAAACTTGCTGGAACGGAGCTTTTCTTCCATCTCAGCAGCCTTTTTGGCATCGAATGCCTTTTCTGCCTTTTCGATCAGCGTCAGCACGTCGCCCATGCCCAGAACACGGGAAGCCATACGGTCGGGGTGGAAGGGTTCGATGTCTTCCAGCTTTTCGCCGATACCGGAGAACTTGATGGGCTTGCCGGTAACCGCGCGGATGGAAAGAGCCGCGCCGCCACGGGCGTCGCCGTCCAGCTTAGTCAGCATGACAGAGTCGATATCCAGCCACTCATTGAAGCTCTGGGCCGCGTTGACCGCGTCCTGACCAATCATGGCGTCAACCACCAGCATGATCTCGTCAGGCTTCACGGTGGCCTTGATGTTTTTCAGTTCTTCCATCAGCTGCTCGTCCACATGCAGACGGCCGGCGGTATCCAGAAATACCATATCGTGGCCGTGCTGACGGGCATACTGCACAGCTTCCTTAGCGGTTTCAATGGGATTCTGGGTACCCTTTTCAAACACAGGGATGCCCAGCTTCTCACCGCAGACCTTCAGCTGGGTGATAGCGGCAGGACGATAAATGTCACAGGCAACCAACAACGGATGCTTGCCCTGACGCTTGAAATGCCCAGCCAATTTGGAGCCGTTGGTAGTCTTACCGGCACCCTGCAGACCCACCAGCATAATCACCGTGGTGCCATTGGGATTGATGGTGATGTGCTTCTGATCGGAGCCCATCAGCCGGGTCAGCTCTTCATTGACGATCTTGATGATCATCTGCGCAGGAGACAGAGCCTCCAGCACATCCACGCCCACACAGCGCTCAGTAACAGACTTTACAAAGTCCTTAACAACCTTGTAGCTGACATCAGCTTCCAGCAGCGCCAGACGAATCTCGCGCATTGCCTCCTTGACATCGCTCTCCTTCAAGCGGCCCTTGCCACGGAGCTTTTTGAAGGTATTATTGATTTTTTCAGTTAAGCCTTCAAATGCCATAATTTATTCCTCCAAGCACTGCACCGCAGAAAGGATCTTCTGGGCCAGCGCGGACACAGCGGGGTCTTTATTCTGGCGCAGCGCAGAGGCCGCTTCCAAAATCGTATTGGCCGCTTTTCGGCTTGCCTGGTCACGACTTGCGCACCCGGTCTTGGCCTCCATATTCCGAAGCAGCGCTTCGGCACGGCTGAGGTTTTCGTGGACACCCTGGCGGCTGATACCCAGTTCTTCGCCGATTTCGCCCAGGGACAGGTCCTGATAATAGCGCATTTCAAAACATTCTTTCTGCCGGTCTGTCAACAGATCGCCGTAGTAATCATACAGCAGAATCAGATCGATTGCGCTCATAAAACCTCCTGTCAAGCTTTTTCGCTTGATACCTGCGGTAGTATAGCACAAAGAAATGCGCTTGTCAAGTATTTTTTCTTGACAAGCACAAAATAATCACTATTGTTCCGGCCACCGGCCATGTTCCTCATGATACGCATCGCATTCATCGCAGACAATTGCATAGCAAGTATATTCATCATCCGCTCCACGCACATAGAACAGATTTCACGTCGTCTCATTCTTGCAAAAATAGCAACTACCTTTTATTCTACGATAAACTACGCCAAACTCAAAGCCGACGGCACAGCAATTCCCGCAGAGATAAAAATCTCCCCCGCCATTGAGAATTCTATGCATGGGAGCAACATACCCGTTGCAGTAGGCGCATCTTGGTGATCGTTTGCATCCAGAGAAGCCAAACAGCACGGAAAGCAAAAGTATAATCACTGTAAGGTGTATAGCCATCTTTTTCATAAATATCTACCTCCCATGATGTACAGCTTGTAAAAAACGAATTAATGCAGCACCAGATACCATCTGGACAATTCCTTCACCTTCACAAAACCCATGCGTTCATACAGGCGAATGGCGCGGGTATTGGCAGAGGCGACCCAGAGTTTCACCGTATCTTCCGTCAGTAGCGTCGCGAGGGCGCGGACCACCGTTTCCCCTGCCCCGGGCTCTATGGCGATGACGGTATCGATAAAATCCCCTGCCGCTTTACCAACACCCAAAAGATTTCCGTTGTGATAGACAAAGTAGCCATCGCTGGTTTGCAGCAACTCGCGCCCATCCTTGCTGTCCATATAGGCGGCGTTGGGAATGTTGGCCATGCGGTCGTTATAGATCTCCAGCCAGTTTGCTACTGTTTCCTCCGTCACCGGAACGAGGCAGGCATCCGTTTCCGGAATGCTTGCGCGGGGACACTCCATGGCCACAATGGCTGTGATCAGAGGGTATTTTTCCAAATAGGGGTGGCCTGCCGCATCGATCCACTCCGCACCGCACATGCGGCAAAAGGAAATACATTCTTCCAGAAGCTTTTCCGGCTCCTGCGAGGACTGGATCTTGATATGGGCACGGTTGCGATAGGGAATCTCCCGCAGAAACAGGCTTGCTACACCGTATTCACTGGTAAACATAGGAATGTTGTTCATACTGTCACCACCGCTGGTAATAAGATAAATTGTTGTTTACCAAATTTTCTGTCATTCCGAGCCAGTGCGCACACTGGCGTGGGAATCCCCTTGTTAGACAGGAAATGCGACGAAAAGTGCCCTGAAAACTTAGGGGATTGCCACACCAGTGACATCGGTCACTGGTTCGCAATGACCACATATTGTAGCGTAAACAACAATTTATCTTAATACTACAGCAAACGGGCGGGTTTTGCAAGCAGATTGTTATCATAGCCGTTGTGCATAATGACGGAATTTCACACTTTGGTTACTCACAAAACTGATTGCTTCAAACAATCATTTACGAAAACATCTATATTTTATAAAAAAACCCTTGCAATCTTCCAAAAAATATGTATAATAAGCGTGTTATTTTTTGACCCGAAAGGAGGTCAGTTCTATGAAGAAGATCATCTGCAAGAAGGAGTATGACACCGAGACCGCTACCCTGATCAAGGCTTACTCTTTCGGCACCTACGGCGATCCTGCCGGCTACGAAGAGGATCTGTACCAGACTCCCGGTGGTCTGTACTTCCTGCACGTGGGCGGTGGCGAGACTTCTCCCTACCCCGCTGAGGACATCCTGCGTCTGGCTAAGACCAAGGTCAACGAGTGGCTGGAGACTCACTAATCTCTGATACATAAAAAGTCGTCGCAATCGCGGCGGCTTTTTTATATTCTCTTTCTTGACAGGATATGGTATCATGGTAGTAAGAAACGGAGGGTTTTTTATGCAGGACATCACTATTCGACCCATCGCCCGGATGAAGAGCGATTTTTCCAGCAAATTCGGCATTCCCCGGCAAAGCGGTCTGGTAGAGGAATTGCGGTCCACCATCGTATTTGAACCGGAATTCCGCAACCCGGATGCCCTGCGAGGTATTGATGGTTTTTCCCATCTGTGGATCATCTGGCAATTTTCTGAGGCTGTGCGCACCGAGTGGTCTCCCACCGTGCGGCCGCCCCGTTTGGGAGGCAACACCCGTATGGGCGTATTTGCCACCCGCTCCCCTTTCCGTCCCAATAATCTGGGTCTAAGCTGTGTGAAACTGCTGGGTGTGGAGGAAACGGCGGAATTTGGCACGGTGATTCATGTGGGTGGCGCGGATCTGATGGATGGCACCCCTATTTTTGACATCAAGCCCTATGTTCCCTATGCCGATTGCCAACCGGATGCCATAGGCGGCTTTACGGACACCGCAGGGGACTTTTTACTGGAAGTGGACTTCCCTGCTGACCTCCTTGCTCAATTGCCACCCGAGAAACAGCAGGCCGCCGTGGCAGTGCTCAGTCACGACCCAAGACCCAGTTATCAGCGCAAGCCGGGTCGGGTCTACGGGTTGACCTTTGCCGGGTTTGATATCCGGTTTATCGTAGAAGAAGAGACGCTGACGGTGGTCGCTGTGGAAAGGATCGAGAATCATGGCTGAGATGGGACTAATTTTAGAGATCTGCATGATGATCTGCTTTGGCTTTTCTTGGCCAAACAACATCCGCACAACTTTGAAAAACAAGTCCGCGAAGGGCAAAAGTCTTGCCTTTCTGCTGCTGATCGACGCCGGCTACCTGTGTGGTATTTTCGGCAAGATTCTCAGCGGCAATATTGTGTGGTATGTTCTGGGCATGTATATTTTGAATTTCACTATGGTGAGCTTTGATTTGTGCCTGTATCTGTACTATGCAAGGAAAGAAAAAGTTGACAGTACCGCAAAACGGTGATAAGATTTAGAAAAAGGAGGTCATGGCAATGCTGCAGTTTGTTTCTTACATTCCCGCAGTTTGGTTCGTCCCTTGTTGGCATCAGGACGAGCTTACATTGTCATGCCCTCATTGCCGCAGTTAAGCGGAAAAGGAACATTTTGACGGTGTAAGCATTATGCTTGCACCGTCTTTTACATTCAGGAGGGATGAATATGGAAACCTTAAAAGCCTTGACCGACTTCTATAGCGCCTACGACGAAGAAGGCCGTCTTTTGTCCAAGCACGGGCAGGTGGAGTATTGGACCACCATGCGCTACATAGAAAAGTACCTGCGGCCCGGTATGCGGATTCTGGAGATCGGCGCGGCAACCGGGCGTTACAGCCACGCATTGGCGCAAAAGGGCTATCATGTAGACGCGGTGGAGCTGGTACAGCACAACATTGACATTTTCAAAGACAAGACCCAGCCCGGTGAATGTGTCACCATCCGGCAGGGCAACGCCAAGGATCTGCATTTTTTCGCTGATGATACCTATGACATAACCCTGCTTTTGGGACCCATGTATCACCTGTTTACGGTCGAGGACCAAAAGCAAGCTCTATCAGAAGCTCTGCGGGTGACGAAGAAAGGCGGCATCCTGTTTGCCGCTTACTGTGGCAATGAGGCTACCATGTTGCAATACTGTTTCGGTAGGGGGATGCTGAAGGAAGAAAAGTATCAAAAGCTCGTTGATCCTGTGACCTTCAAGGCAATGTCGGACCCGGCGGAGCTGTTTGAACTTTACCGCAAAGAGGACATCGACGTCCTGATGGCAGATTTTGCCACCCAGCGGCTGCATTATGTGGGCACGGACATGGCAACCAATTATATGCGCACGGTAATTGACCAGATGGACGATGACTTCTTCGCACTGTATCTGAAATACCATTTTACCATCTGTGAACGCCCGGACTGCGTAGGCGTGTCCCACCACATTTTGGATATCCACCGCAAAAATGGCTAAAATCTCCTTGCTTAAAGCGCAAAGGTATGATAAAATGCGGATATTAGTATGGTAAATTGTTACTTACATTCGTGCTGGCGTCACTAAATAACAATTTTCACGACCAATCAAGAGGTGTTTTATATGGAAGAAATCGTTGCAAAGAAAAGAATGTTATCCGGCATCAAGCCTTCCGGCGATCTGACACTGGGCTCTTATCTGGGCGCAGTAAAGAACTGGGCCGAGCGTGCCGATCAATACGATTGTTTTTATTTCATGGCTGATCTGCACGCCATCACTGTGCGGCAGAACCCTGCTGACCTGCGTCGCCGCACCCTGGAGCAGCTGGCACAGTACATCGCCTGCGGTCTGGACGCGGAGAAGAACACCCTGTTCATCCAGAGCCATGTGCATCAGCATGCGGAGCTGGGCTGGGTATTGGATTGCTACTCCCAGTTCGGTGAGCTAAGCCGCATGACCCAGTTTAAGGATAAGTCCGCTAAAAATGCCGACAATATCAACGCTGGCCTGTTCACCTACCCTTCGCTGATGGCAGCGGACATTCTGCTGTATCAGCCCGATTTGGTGCCCGTTGGCGAGGACCAGAAGCAGCATGTGGAACTGACCCATGTAATC
Organism: Faecousia sp.; assembly: GCA_045638225.1. GTDB lineage: Bacteria > Bacillota > Clostridia > Oscillospirales > Oscillospiraceae > Faecousia. The sequence goes on from JAZUAW010000081.1 coordinate 6,499, forward strand.
GCCCGCCGTTTCAATGGTATCTACGGCGATGTGTTCAAGATCCCCGAGCCCTTCATTCCCAAGGTGGGCGCAAGAGTCATGAGTCTGACCAATCCCACCGCCAAAATGTCCAAATCCGAGAACGAAGACACCGGCCGTGTACTGCTGATGGATGCGCCTGAGGTAATCATGAAGCAGTTCAAGCGGGCTATTACCGACTCCGACACAGAGAACTGCGTCCGCTATGACAAGGAAAATAAGCCCGGCGTTGCCAATCTGATGACCATCTATTCCGCAGTTACCGGCAAAACCTTTGAAGAGATCGAATCCGAGTTTGCCGGCAAGGGCTACGGTGCATTTAAGCCTGTGGTTGGCGAGGCGGTTGTGGATCATCTGCGGCCCATTCGGGAAGAGGCTCTGCGGCTGATGAAGGACAAGGCATATCTGGAAAGCGTCTATCGTGACGGTGCCCAGAAGGCCAGCTATGTGGCCGAAAAGACCCTGCGCAAGGTCTACAAGAAGGTAGGCTTTGTCGCTAAGTAAACAGCAAACCGGAGCGTTGCAAGACGCTCCGGTTTTATTTTTCATATATTTTAACGCTTTGTTTATCGTTCCGTTTTGCATACGCTATTGTAGGTGCGTGTCCGTGCCCCCCTACAGTGCGTCTGCAAGATAAACCGAATATTATTTACATAAACAAATACAGCACCAGTGTCAGCATGGCGGTACTGCGGTCTTCTTCGCAATCGCCGGCCAGCAACAGCAGAAGCAAAACAATAATCAAGTCGGCGGTGTCAAATTCTTTCGGCAACAGCTGTCGCAAAAATCCTCCGATTTGTTTGCCCTGATGGGGGTTACATGGCCGTTCCGGATGGGGCATTGGTTCCTCTTCCGGCGGGCAAGTTTCCGGCTGCGCCGGTTTGGGTGGTGGAGAAGGACGTGTCGGCTTCCCCGGATCTTCTACTCTGTTACGGCGGTAAGAACCGTCCGATTGGGGTACATAACGGTTATACATAGTTCACCTCCCGCTTCCCAGCAAACCCTGCTGCGCGAAAATATGAGTGGCAACTTTTGCCATTTTGGCTGCCCGCATAGCTTTTTCCAGCCGTGTGACTCGGTCGGCCGTTAAGTAAGACTCCAGCGCATGCAGCAAAGCTCGCTCACGATGATCGATGCTGCTTTTCCCGGCAATACCCGAGATCTTTTGGATCATAGCCAGATCGATCCCCGGCAGTGACTCCTGCTTTTTGGGCTGTGGTTCCTGCTGCTGTCCGCCCAGCGATTGTGCCATGGACATGATCTGCTGCATCAGTTGGGGATTGTTCAGTAACGCCCCCAGTTTATCTTCCATTTCGTCCATGCTGTCCCTCCTGCAATTGTTTCAGCAATGCCTTTGCCTTTGGATCTGATAAAAACGCCGCCAGCGAACGCTGTACCGCTGATGCATCGCCGCTTTGGGCCCCGGACAGCGCCGCATCCATGGCGCCCGGATGATTTTGCTGCAGCATCTGCAGCAGCTCCCTTGCTGCCGGTGAAGATGCCATCTGCTGCATTTGCTCTGGTGAAAGATTCAAAAATTTTTTATCCATGGGATTGCCTCCTGTCACGATGGCTGTTATAATGCTAATATATGCAGCAAGGAAGGACGATTGTGCTATGAAAATACTTGTTCTGTCTGATTCCCATGCCTCTCTCGGCTTTATGCGCCGGTGTATCGAAGTGATCCACCCCCAAGCGGTGATCCATCTGGGAGACTTCTATGACGACGGGGCCACCATGCAGGAAGAATTTCCCCATATTCCCTTCTATCAGGTGCCCGGAAACTGTGACATGTTCAGAAGCTATATCACGGATGCGGAGACCCGGCTATTGGAGCTGGACGGCGTGCGGCTGCTGATCACCCACGGCCATCGCCACGGCGTTAAGCAAAGCCTGCATCGCCTGTTGGCCGATGCCAGAAACTCCCAGGTGCAGGGTGTGCTCTTTGGCCATACCCACATGTGCCTGTGCCAGCAGGAAGATGACGGATTGTGGGTGCTCAATCCCGGTGCGGCTTCCTGGGGCGGCAGTGCAGGACTTATGATCACAGAATGTGGCCGCATCGCCAATTGCCAGCTTCTGCGGCCGGAAGATATAAAAGATTTGTAACAGGCCTTGCATCCAGACTAAAATTGTGGTATTGTAAGAAGAGCAATCAAATTCGGAGGTAAGGTTATGCAATGGCTGAATACCTTTATGGATAAATTTTACGCCTTTGTAGAAAAGTTGCGCCCCTTCTTTTCCGCCATGGGAAATTTTTTCCGCAGGCTGGGCAGCGCGCTCTACAAAATCGGCCAGTATATGTATCGGTTGCGCTCTTTGATTCTGGCCGCCCCTGTTGCCGGTGTGGCGCTGATTCTGGCCATTGAAAACCGCCAGCGGCTGGCTGAAACAGTAGAGATATCCAAGATTACCATCAATCCTGAGGCTACAGATGCCCTGTTTGGTTTTCTGGAGTTTGGCACCGCTACCATCACACGGGACGCCGCTGTATTCGGACCGGCTATGATCACAGCCGCTTGCCTGCTGATGATGATGTGCTCCAAGCGGACACTCTACCCTTTCCTCATCAGTGTGTTTAGCCTGTGTCTGCCGGTAGTGATCTGGTTCCTGAATACATATCCCGCATAAGTACATATTGCATGCCGCCCTTTTGGGGCGGCATTTTGTATAAAAATCCATTTTTAGGGCATACTGTCAGAAAAAGGAGGATTTTTCATGGTAAAAGGTATATCCCGACAGGTCATTTTGGTGCGGCCACCGGAACCCAAACTCTTTGAGCAGGCCATTTTCATTCTGCGGGACGATGTGTCCCGTGAGGGCATCACAGATGATATGCTGCTGAAAGAAGCCGATGCCATCGCTCGCACGCAGAATCTGCGTCGGGCTTTGGGCATGGGACCGGTATGGGCCTGTGGCGGTGCGGCCTGTACAGCGCTGATTTGGCTCATCTGCGCCCTGCTGTGACTTGCAAAAAGCAAAGAAATGTGTTAGGATGTAGATAATTTACCGCAGAAAGAGAGAACTTCTATGAAGATCGGCAATATTGAGGTAAGCAATCCCCTCTTTTTGGGGCCTATGGCCGGGGTAACAGACTGGGCATTCCGGGAAATTTGCGCCGGCGTTGGCGCCGGCGTGACGGTAACGGAAATGGTATCCTCCCGGGCGCTGGTATATCAGGATAAAAAAAGCGTGGGTCTGCTGCGAAAGAACAGCGGCAGCATCTGCGGAGCCCAGATTTTCGGCAATGACCCAGAAATCATGGCACAGGCGGCAGTACTGGCGCTGCAACATTCCGGCTGCGATTTTATCGACATCAACATGGGCTGTCCCATGCCCAAAATCGCCAATTCCGGCGACGGCTGCGGCCTCATGCGCACACCGGAGCTGGCAGGAGAAATCGTAAAGGCCGTGGTAAAGGCTGTGGATGTACCCGTGACTGTCAAATGCCGCCTCGGCTGGGACAAGGGAAGCATCAATGTGCTGGACTTTACCAAGCGGATGGAGCAGAGCGGCGCTGCATTGGTGGCCGTTCACGGGCGTACCCGTAGCATGCTCTATTCCGGCGTTGCCGATTGGGACACCATCCGCAAGGTCAAGGAGCAGCTGTCCATTCCCGTTATCGCCAATGGTGACATTGTGGATGCTGCTTCCGCGCTGCGGTGCAAAAAGTGGACCGGTGCCGATGGTCTGATGATCGGCAGAGCCACCTTGGGCGATCCCTGGGTCTTTGCGGAAGTGAAGGCCGCTATGGAAGGTCAGGAATATGAAGGACGGCCCTGCCTGCAGGAACGAGTGGACACTGCTGTGCGGCAGTTTGAACTGGCATATGAGGACAAGGGCGAAAAGATCGCCTGCCTGGAAGCCCGGAAACACTTTGCTTGGTACTTAAAGGGCGTTTCCCACTCTAGTTACTACAAAGACCAGATCTCCCATATCACCACCATGGAAGATATGCGGCGCATTGCAGACGGCATCAAAAAGGACCTGAAATAATTTTTCGCCGCTTTCCAAAACGGGAAGCGGCGATTTTCGTATCTTAGCTTTTTGTTTATGCGTTCAAATGACGCACCCAATGTAAGGGGGAAGGCATGCCCCCGCCTTACGATGCAATCGTCGTGTAACCAACAATTTATCTGATATAGGAATTGATTTTTTTGTTTTTTTATGCTATTGTGTAAAATAGAAAATTATGTGCAAAAGAGGTATAAACTTATGGATTATCAAGCACTTTCTGAGCTTCTGTTCCCCAATGTGACGGACACACCCGAGACATTGGAAGAAAAATATCCCCTGCGTGAGGTTCCGGACGGCGCCGTCATCACCCGTATGGCCCCCTCTCCCACCGGCTTTGTCCATCTGGGCAATCTGGTGCAGGGTCTGACTTCCGAGCGTATGGCCCATCAGAGCGGGGGCGTGCTGTTCCTGCGCGTGGAAGACACCGACGCCAAGCGCGAGGTGCCCGGTGCTGTGGAGGTACTCATCGACACCCTGAAACACTACGGCATCTCCTTCGACGAGGGCGCTACCCACACCGGCGATGCTGGCATGTATGGCCCCTACCGTCAGCGCCAGAGAGCCGCCATTTATCATGTATACGCCAAGAAGCTGGTTTCCGAGGGTATGGCTTACCCCTGCTTCGCCACCGAGGAAGAGCTGGCTGCCATGCGTGAGATCCAGGAAGCTAATAAGGAAAACACCGGCTATTATGGCAAGTATGCCATTTGGCGTGACCGCTCCATTGAGGATATTAAGGCACAGCTGGCAGCCGGCAACCCCTGGGTGCTCCGCTTCAGAAGTACCGGCTCTATCGAGAACCAGTTCAAGTTCGATGATTTGGTGAAGGGCAAGCTGACCATCACCGAAAATGACATCGACCATGTGCTGCTGAAATCTGACGGAATCCCCACCTATCACTTTGCCCACGCCTGCGACGATCACCTGATGCGCACCACCCATGTGGTTCGTGGTGACGAGTGGCTTCCCACCCTGCCCTTCCATATCCAGCTGTTCAAGGCCTTGGGCTTCAAGCTGCCCAAGTATGTCCACATTGGACCTCTGATGAAAATGGACGGCACCTCCAAGCGCAAGCTGAGTAAGCGCAAGGACCCCGAACTGGCACTGACCTTCTATAAGGCGGAAGGTTTCCCCGTCAAGGCCGTGTATGAATACATCATGACCATCCTCAACTCCAATTTGGAGGATTGGCGCCGAGCCAACCCCGATGCGGAGGCAACCGAGTTCAAGTTTAGCCCCAAGAAGCTGAATCCCGCCGGCAGCCTGTTCGACTACGCCAAGCTGGTGGACGTTTCCAAGAATGTCATCTCTCGCATGGGCGCTGAGGAAGTCTGCCAGCTCCTGACCGAGTGGGCACAGGAATTCGATCCTGACTTCGGCGCAAAGCTGGCTGCCGATCCCGACTTTGCCACCAAGATCCTGGCCATTGGCCGCGGCGGCAAGAAGCCCAGAAAGGACCTGGCTGTCTGGAAGGATGCCAAGGAATATATGGGCTTCTTCTACGACGAGTATCTGCAGCAGCCCGTATTCGACGAGAAGTTCAGCAAGGAAACCATCAAGACCGTTTTGGAGAAGTTCCTGGCTGTTTACGACTACAACGACGATTCCGCCCAGTGGTTTGACAAGGTCAAGGCTATCACCGAGGAGATGGGCTTCACCACCGATATGAAGGCCTACAAGGCCGACCCCACCGCTTTCCCCGGCACGGTAGCCGACATCTCCACCTTCATCCGTCTGGCCGTCACCGGCAAGACCAACGCCCCTGACCTGCACTCCGTTATGCAGATCTTGGGCAAGGAGCGGAGCCTGGCAAGAATTCAGAACACCATCGACAATCTGTAATAGACAAGCCGCCCTTCCCGTTTGGGAAGGGCGGCTCATTTATCATTTGTATTTGGGGATTACTTCTTGTCGCGCTTGCGGCAGAGGTAGATATCCAGCTTATCCTTCATATTGTCGGGCATGGTGCGCTTGACGGGCAGCTGGACAGCATTGGCCATACGGTCTGCAAAGGCGCAGATGATGGCAATATCCTCTTCCATCTGCTCTTCCTTCATGAGTGCCATGGTGTCATAGCTATTGTGGATGGTGCCGGTGTTGGGAGGGCATGCACGGCAGAAGGATACGGCAGGGATACCCTTGTCAGCAAAGGGCGTAGAGTCAGAGGAATAGACATCCTGGTAAGCACGGATGGACTTGCCCAGCTCCAGACCGAAGTATTCCATGTAGCTGACCAGCTTGTCCTCGGTGGTGCAGCAGGCGATCATCTTACCCATGATGCAGCCGATCATATCCAGATTGATATTCAGCACAACATCCTTCAATGCCTCTTCGTGGTCACGGCAATAAGCCTTGGCACCCAGCAGGCCACGCTCCTCGCTGCCGCACCAGACGAAACGCAGGCCATAGCTATGGGGATGCTTGGTGAAGTACTCTGCGATACCCAGCAGACCCACAGAACCGGACATATTGTCATAAGCGCCCTGAGAAAGAGAGGTGGAGTCATAGTGGGCAGTAAAGACGATGGTTTCGGGACGGTCACCGGGCATATCCAGCACCACATTGTGGGAATCGGCAGTGAATTCCTCCTGCTTCAGCACGATTTTGGCCATGGCGGCGTTGTTCTTCACCAGCTCCACAGCGGACTTGGCATTGATGTTGACACCGGGGATCTTTTCCACACCCTCAGAAACCTGAGCGCGCAGTTCACGCTGGTCGATGTCGCAGTCGGCATAGTTGATATGGCCGTCGTAAGTAATGAAGCCAACGGCACCGTTCTCCAGAATATCCCGGTAGATCCAGTAGCCAAGATAGCCATCCACCAGCACAATCTTACCCTTGCACTTGCTGAGGGCGTAGGGATCGGTGGAAGACAGGTAGTACAGAGGTGCCTCCACCTCGTGGGAACCGGCATTGCGGTAGCCCTTGCAGGGAATTTCCTTACCGTCCACCACTAGCTTGGCTTCCTCAATATTAGCCATCTGCACGGGGAATGCCTCAACGGCAGCCTCCAAACCCAACTTAGCCACCTGCGCCTTCAGATACTCGGCAGCGCGCAGTTCCTCAGCAGAACCACCCATGCGAACGTAAGCGGTTTCCTCAAAGATCTTCATGATATCCATTTGTTGTTTCCTCCTTATATTCTGGCTACGCCGGTGGCCCGGGCAGCTTCAGCTACAGCTTTGGCGACAGCCGGGCCTACCCGGCGGTCAAAGGCTTTGGGAATGATGTTTTCGGGTCCCAGTTCTTCCTCAGGGATCATGGCGGCGATGGCATAGGCCGCTGCCAGCTTCATTTCTTCGTTGATTCTCGAGGCACGCACATCAAATGCACCACGGAAAATGCCGGGAAATGCCAGCACATTGTTGATCTGGTTGGCAAAATCACTGCGGCCTGTGGATATGATCAGCGCACCGCCTGCCTTGGCATCCTCCGGGAAAATTTCCGGGGTGGGGTTGGCGCAGGCAAAAACGATGGCATTTTCCGCCATGGCGGAAACCATTTCACGGGTGACAACGCCGGGGGCAGAAGTGCCGATGAACACATCCGCACCCACCAGCTTCTCGGCCAGGGTGCCGGGAGTCTGGTCGGGGTTGGTGACCTTTGCCATCTCCGCCTGGGCCCAGTTCATGCCGGGGCAGCCATCGTACAAGGCGCCCTGTTTATCACACATGGTGATATTCTTGAATCCAACCGCCAGCAGGAGCTTGACGATGGAGATACCGGCAGCACCGGCGCCCACGGTGACGATCTTCACATCTTCCTTCTTCTTACCCACGACTTTCAGGGCATTGAGAAGACCGGAAAGAACGATGACAGCGGTGCCGTGCTGGTCATCGTGAAACACAGGGATGTCGCACAGCTCCTTCAGTTTTGTTTCGATCTCAAAACAGCGGGGGGCGGCGATGTCCTCTAAGTTAATACCACCAAAAGAACCGGAAATGTTATATACGGTGCGGACAAATTCATCAACATCCTGGGTTTTTACACACAGGGGAAAGGCATCCACATCCGCAAAGGCCTTAAACAAGGCGCACTTGCCCTCCATCACCGGCATACCGGCCTCCGGGCCGATATTGCCCAGGCCCAACACCGCGCTGCCATCGGTGATGACGGCACAGAGGTTATGGCGGCGGGTCAGGTCATAGCTGCGGCCCACATCTTTCTGAATTTCCAGACAGGGCTGGGCCACACCGGGGGTATAGGCAAGGGACAAATCTTCCTTGTTCTCCACCGGCACTTTGCAGATCACTTCAATCTTGCCGCCCCAGGCTTCATGACGCTTGAGGGATTCTCTTCCATAGTCCATACTCAGATCTCCTTATGAAAACACATACAGTTATCCGCACCGGCAGGGCTGCCGTAATAATCCCGAAGCTTGTAGCCAAGGGAAAGATAGAGCTCGTGGGACGATGTGGTATCCACCGCTGTTTCCAGGATCAGCTTATGCCGACCGGAATGGAGGGCATCCTTTTCCAAGGCCCCAATGAGGGCTGTAGCGAGGCCGCGGCGGCGATATTCCGGCTTGACATAGATGCGCTTAATCTCAGCGGTCCGGCCATCTACAGCCTTCCACGCGCCGCAGGCAACGGGCATTTCCTCCTCGTAAGCTACCAGCAGGGCGTTCATATTCTCCGGGCGGTTAGGCTCGGCATATTGCAGCTGGATGTCCCCAACAAGTGTAAAATAGTAGGCATCCAGCAACGCTGCCAAGGCGCGAAAATCGGCACTTTCGGCAGTCACAAAGCGAATTTCCATGATTTCACTTCCTTTTGTATATCATAGCAGAACTTTTGTCCAATTGCAAGGGAAAAGCATAATGGTAAAAGCCGAAAGGGGCACTTCCCTTTCGGCTTTTTATTATATTTCATTGGGAAACAAGGCTTCAATTGCAGCTTTGGCCGCAGCCTGCTCAGCACGCTTTTTGCTGGTACCGCTACCTTCGCCAACTACACAGCCATTGAGGGAAACTTCCACAGCGAACTGCTTATCATGGTCCGGGCCACTTTCTCCCACCAGCTTATAGCTGAGGGTCTGGCCCTTCTTCTGTTGCACCAGTTCCTGCAAACCTGTCTTATAGTCGGTATTGCGCAGTTTCTTCACCGGCACTTCCGTCAGCACGAACGTATTGATAAACTTGCGGGCAGGCTCCATGCCACCGTCGAGAAAGCAAGCCGCGATGACGCTTTCTACAGCGTCAGCCAAAATGGAATCTCGAGTGCGTCCGCCGCCAATCTGCTCACCGTGACCCAGCAGCAGATGCTTACCCAGATCGATGCGCTCAGCAACCATAGCCAGCGCCCGCTCACAGACCATATCTGCCCGCATGCGGGTCAGATCACCCTCCAGACGGTCCGGGAAATTGCGGTAGAGATACTCCGCTGTGACCATGCCCAAAATAGAGTCACCAAGAAATTCCAACCGCTCGTTTGATTTCAGACTGTCGTGCCAGCGCTCGTTGGCATAGGAGGAATGGGACAGGGCATTTTGCAGCAGGGTAATGTCCTTGAAGCGGTAGCCGATGGCATTTTCCAAATCCTTAATCATCCTGCTTTTCCTCCGACAGCTGCTTCAGTGCGGCTTCCAGCTCAGCAGAGAAGTCCGCATCCGCAGCATTCATGGCCTGCTTTACCGCATTGCGGAAAGCAAGGGCATCGGAAGATCCGTGGGCCTTGATCACCGGCTTCTTGATGCCCAGGAACTGGGTGCCGCCGATCTCCCGGTAGTCCATCATCTTCATCACTTCGTCTACGCCCTTCTTGCAGAAGAGGTAGCCGATCATGGAGAGGATATTGCGCTTAAAAATCTTGTGCTTCATGAGGCTGCCCATGTAATAGGCGGTGCCTTCGATGGATTTTAAGAGCACATTGCCGCTAAAGCCGTCGCAGACCACCACATCCACCTCGCCAAGCAAAGTGTCACGACCTTCGATATTGCCGATGAAATTGACAAGTCCTTTGTGGTGGGCATCGGTCAAGAGTGCGTAGGCTTCCTTCTGCAGAGGCGTACCCTTGCTGTCCTCACTGCCAATGTTGAGCAGACCCACCCGGGGATTGGCAATTCCCAAGGATTTCTTAGCAAACAGACTGCCCACGATACCAAACTGCAGCAAAAATTCCGGGGTACATTCAGCATTGGCACCGCAGTCAAGGAGAATCGTCTTTCCACCGGCCTTATTGGGCATGGCAGGGCCCATGGCCGCACGGCGGATGCCCTTGACACGCTTGACGATCAGCGTAGCACCGGACAGCAGTGCGCCGGTAGAACCGGCGGAGATCATGGCATCGGCCTGACCATCGGAAAGCATCCGCAGACCTACCACCATAGAGGAGTCCTTTTTCTTGCGGCAGACATTTGCGGGGTCATCGTGCATGTCCACCACATCGGGGGCGTGGACGATCTCCGCGCCGGCAGGAAGTTCAGCGTAGCCTGCCTCCTTGGCGGCAGCACGGATGGCATCCTCCTGACCCACCAGAACCACATTCACATTCCACAATTTTGCAGCTTCAATGGCACCCAGCACCGGGGCCTTGGGGGCATTGTCGCCACCCATTGCATCGATCAAAATTTTCATACTTCGCCTCTTTCTTTCATCTGGTCGATCACAGCGAGGGATCGATTGGCGATGGCCAAGTTTTTCTCGGCCTTTTTACGAATCCGCTGCTCCAGCGGAGAAATGATGCTGAAATTGATATTCATGGGCTGGAAATTTTCCACACTCTTATCGCTGATGTACAGGCCCAGCGCACCGATGGCAGTAGTCTTGGGGAAATCAGGCACTTCCCTGCCCTGCAGTCTGGCTGCCATGGCAACGGCGGCAAGATATCCGGAGGCAGTGGATTCCACATAGCCCTCCACGCCGGTCATCTGGCCGGCGAAAGCCACCAGAGGATTGCGCAGATCGGAATAGTAGCGATCCAGCAGACCGGGACTACGCAGGAAGGTGTTGCGGTGCATGACGCCGTAGCGGACAAATTCCGCGTTTTCCAGACCAGGGATCATAGAGAATACTCTTCTTTGCTCGCCGAATTTCAGATGGGTCTGGAAACCCACCAGATTGAATACGGTCTTGTCAGCGTTATCCTGTCGCAGCTGCACCACAGCATAAGGCTCACGACCGGTGTTGGGATCGGTGAGTCCTACAGGCTTTAAGGGGCCATAGCGCAGAGTCTCAAACCCACGGCGGGCCATCACCTCCACAGCCATACAGCCTTCAAAGACATTGCCATCCTCAAAGCCGTGAACCTCAGCCTCCTGAGCCGCCACCAACTCTGTAATGAAGGCGGTGTACTGCTCACGGTCCATGGCGCAGTTGATATAGTCGGGCGTGCCCCGATCATAGCGGCTCTGCCACCAAGCCTTGCCCATATCGATGGACTCGGCAGTGACCAGCGGTGCGGCGGCATCAAAAAAGTGGAGGTAATCCGCACCAAAGTAGCGGCCAATGGCATCGGACAGGGCATCGGAAGTCAGAGGTCCGGTGGCGATGATCACAGGGCCTTCCGGCACCTCAGTGACCTCGCCTTCGATAACGGTGATATTGGGATGGTTACGGATCTTATCGGTAACCATCTGAGAAAAGCCGTGACGGTCCACCGCCAAGCAGCCGCCAGCCTCCACACGGGTGGCATCGGCGCAGGCGATGATCAGGCTGTCCAAGCGGCGCAGCTCTTCTTTGAGAAGACCCACGGCATTTTCCAGCCGGTCGCCCCGCAGAGAATTGGAGCAGACCAATTCCGCAAAGGTGTCGGTATGGTGGGCAGGAGATTTTTTATGGGGTTTCATTTCGTACAGCTCTACCTGGATACCCCGCTGGGCTAGCTGCCAGGCGGTCTCCGAGCCGGCAAGACCGGCACCGATTACTTTCACCTTATTCATGCCTTCGCCACCTTCTTTCTGGTAGTCTTTTTCTCCGCTTTGGGTGCGGACTTTTTCTCTTGCTTGGGTTCGGCAGCATCCTCACCCTCGGCAGCAGTCTTTTTCTTATAGTAACCACGCTTATCTTCCGGCAGGAAGTTTTCGCAATTTTCATTGATGCAGAAGGGCTTGTTGCGGCCCTTGCCGGCCTTTTTGAACATGGTTTGGCCGCACTTGGGGCAATCCTCGGCGGTGGGCACATCCCAGCTCATGAAGCCACAGGAAGCGCCCTGCTCGCAGCCATAGTAGGCATAGCCCTTCTTGGATTTCCGCTTGAGCATACCGCTGCCGCATTTGGGGCAACGGCCGGGCATGCGCTCCACGATGGGCTTGGTATTGCTGCACTCCGGGAAGCCGGGACAAGCCAGGAACTTGCCGAAGCGGCCAACTTTCACCACCATGTTCCGTCCGCAGACCTCACAGATCTCATCGGTCACTTCATCCGGCACTTTCAGACGGGTACCTGCAAGGGCTTCTTCTGCCTCCAGCATTTCGGTGTGGAAGCCCTGATAAAACTCCGCCATCAGATCTTTCCAGGGCTGCTTGCCCTCTTCCACCGCGTCCAGGCGGCTTTCCATATTGGCGGTAAACTCTACATCGATGATGTCGCGGAAGCGATCCATCATCAGCCCTGTCACCACCTCGCCCAGAGCTGTGGGGGCAAGGCGCTTATCCTGTTTGACAACATATTCCCGGTCCTGAATGGTGGAAACGATGGAGGCATAGGTAGAAGGTCTCCCCACACCCTTTTCTGCCATGGCCTTGATAAGGGTAGCCTCCGTATAACGGGCCGGGGGCTGGGTGAAATGCTGCTCCTTTTTGATATCCAGAATGCGGGCCTTTTCGCCCACTTCCATATCCGGCAGGGGCGTACCGGTAGACTCTTCCTCCTCATCCCGGCCTTCCTCGTAAACAGCAATGAAGCCGGCAAAACGCAGAGAAGAATGGGTGGAACGGAACACATGGCCGGCACACTCGGTGTCGATGGCCACGGTATCGTAGATGGCGTTGGCCATCTGGGATGCAAGGAAGCGGCTCCAGATCAGCTTATAGAGCTTGTACTGGTCATTCGTCAGGCTGCCACGAATGGACTCGGGGTCCAGTGCCACATGGGTGGGACGAATAGCTTCGTGGGCATCCTGAGCGCCACCCTTGGTTTTGAACACATGGGGCTTGCCATAGTAATAAGCCTTGCCGTAACGGTTGGTAATAAATTCCGCAGCCTCCTGCAGTGCCTCGGGGGCAATGCGCAGAGAGTCGGTACGCATATAGGTAATCAGACCCAGGGTGCCCTCGCCTGCCACATCCACACCTTCATACAGTTGCTGGGCAATGGACATGGTGCGTCTGGGAGGCATATTCAGCTTGCGGGATGCCTCCTGTTGCAGCGTGGAAGTGGTAAAAGGAGGCGCAGAAGTGCGCTTCTTTTCGCCTTTTTTCACATTGGTCACAGTAAATTCCTTACCGGTAATATCCCGGATGATGGCATCCACCTGCTGCTCGTTTTCCAGTTCCTGTTTCTTATCCTTACCGAAATAATGAGCAAGGAAGCTACCGGGCTTGCTGACGCGGTTCAAATTCACATCCAGCGACCAATATTCCTTGGGAACAAAGGCCCGGATCTCGTTCTCCCGATCCACCACCAGACGGGTTGCCACGCTCTGCACACGGCCGGCACTGAGGCCACGGCGTACCTTTTTCCACAGCAGCGGAGAAAGCTGGTAGCCCACGATACGATCCAGCACACGGCGGGCCTGCTGGGCATCCACCAGATCCTGATCGATGGCTCGGGGCTGGGCGATGGCCTCGGTGACCACCTTCTGAGTAATGGCGTTAAAGGTAACGCGGCAGGTCTTATGGTCCGGCAGGTCCAGCAGTTCCTTCAGATGCCAGCTGATAGCCTCACCCTCACGGTCCGGGTCAGTTGCCAGATAAACGGTCTGGGCGGAGGCAGCGGCACTGCGCAGCTCCTCGATCAGGCCTTCCTTGCCGGGGACCGGCAGATACTCCGGATTGAAATTATCCAGATTCACACCCATGGTGCTCTTGGGCAGATCCCGCAGGTGACCCATACTGGCCTTGACGGTATAACCGGGGCCCAAATATTTTCCAATGGTCTTCGCCTTGGAGGGCGACTCTACAATGACAAGATTGGTATGCTTTGCCATGTCATTTCTCCGTTTCCTATTACTTAAGTTGCACCCGTTTGCCGGGCAGACGGGTAATCAGACCCTTGACTTCCAGCATGGTCAGGGCAGCCAACACCGCACCGGCTGGTAGGTCTGTGGCCGCCATCATATCGTCCACAAGGGTCTTGCCCTGCTCTGCCAAGGTCAGAATGGCCTGCTCATCGGCAGTTAAGGCCGGGCGCTTGTTTTTAGCGTCACTATACTGGGAAGATTGCTCGTTGTCAATCTCTTTTTTCGTTTTCTCTTTCTTGCTGCCAAAGAGTTTCGGCTTCTGGGCCACCTTGGGCAGGGGCTTTTCCGCCTCAGCCGCAGCTTTTTCCACCTCGTCCGGGTAGGCAATCTGCATGCCCGGCTTGCAGCGGTTTTGGATCTTGTCCGGGAACTGGGGCTGATATTCCTCCAGCACATCCCAGCCGGAGCTGGCCATGATAGCGCCATCCCGCAGCAGTGCATTGGAGCCGGCACAGGTAGGCATATCGATATTTCCAGGCACAGCAAATACATCTCTGCCCTGCTCCGCCGCCTGGCGGGCGGTGATCAGCGCACCGCTGCCCTCCGGGGCTTCGATTACCAGCACGCCGCAGCTGAGGCCGCTGATAATGCGGTTTCGCTTGGGGAAATTCCATTTGAAAGGCTCGGTACCGGGAGCAAATTCCGAAAGCAGACAGCCATGGCGCTGAACATCAGTAAACAGCGACCGATTGGACTGGGGATACACCACGTCCACGCCACAGCCCAGCACGCCGATAACGCTGGTACCCGCTGTCAACGCACCCTTCATAGCCATACCATCGATGCCATAAGCCATACCGGATACCACAATGCCACCACAGGATGCGATTTGGTAGCCCATCCGCTTGGCAGTGGTCAGGCCATAAGGAGTTGCCTTACGCGTGCCTACCACGGCGATCAGCGGCAAGCTGTCAAATTCCGGCAGGCGGCCCTTGTAATAAAGGACCATGGGCGGGTCGATGATATTACGCAGGCGGGCGGGATAAGCCGCATCCCGGAAGGTCAGAATGTGGATATTCTTCTCATCGCACTGCCGGAGGATGGTTTGGGCATGGCTGAGGTTTTTATCCTGCAGGGATGCCAAGCCTTCCGCAGACAAGCCTTCGGCAACAGAAAAGGCTTCCGGCTCGGCGTAGTAAATATCTTCCGCGTCACGAAAATGCTGCAACAGATTCCCTT
Organism: Faecousia sp.; assembly: GCA_045638225.1. GTDB lineage: Bacteria > Bacillota > Clostridia > Oscillospirales > Oscillospiraceae > Faecousia. The sequence continues at coordinate 21,831 of JAZUAW010000081.1, forward strand.
TGACTCGATCGGGCAAATTTGTCCGGGTGGAGAGCCATATCCAATGGACCAACATATTCGTGACCTTCTTTCTATCTTGATCTTATACTTGCCCCATTTGCCACATGACAATGGCTGCGGCAATGCCTGCATTTAAGGATTCACAATGAGGATTCATAGGGATAATCAGCTGTTTATCTGCGCTTTCAAGGATCTGCTGGCGGACACCCTGTCCCTCGCTGCCAATAACCACAGCCATATTTTGCACATCCGCACAGCGAATATCCGATGCCTTTTCAGACAGCGCCGTGACCGCAACAGGAATAGCGGCTGCCCGCAGGGCTACGCTGACTTCCTCCCAAGTGGCCTGTACCACCGGCATACGGAACACAGCACCCATACTGGCACGCACCACCTTATGGCTGTACGGATCGGCACAGCCCTCCAGCAGCACCGCCTGCACGCCCAGTGCGTCGGCCGTACGCAAAATCGTGCCCAGGTTGCCGGGGTCCTGAATGCCGTCCAGCAGCAGCATGGGCGCTTTGGGAATCAATGCAGTCTGCTGGGGCAGGCGGCAGACGAATACAGCTCCCTGGGGGGTGGCCATGGGGGAAATGGATTCCATCACATCCTCCGGTACACGCAGGACGCGCACCCCATCAGGCACATCGACCTGCACACCGTCCGACAGGATCACGGTATCCAGCCCCGGCCAGAAACGAACCGCTTCTGCCAAAAGTTTGGTTCCATCGGCCACAAACAGGCCGGTATTTTCCCGCTCTTTTCGGGAAGAAAGCAGCTTCTTGACCTGCTGCAAATAAGGATTTTTTCTGGATGTGATCCGCATTTCCATATATGCACACTCCGCCTATGATAATTATCTTTTATTATAAGCAGATTTTTTCGGCTTTGCAAGAGGTTTTATACAATTAAAATAATAATTAGCAAAGTGTGGAAAAAGCCGCCGGTAGACCGGCGGCTTTAGGGATCATTTGCGGACTACATTGGCCACACGGGCTATGAACTCCGCGTTGGTTGGTCGTTGACGTCCCGGCCGGATCTTGCCACCAAAGTACAGCCGGCGCATGGCTTCGTCGCAGCGATTCCAGCCGCTTTCCACAGCATGGCGAATGGCCCGCTCCACCAGCGGCCCGGTAGTACCGAAACGCCGGGCCACCCGGGGATATAGCATACCCGTGATACAATGCACCACATCCGGATCCTCCACCGCGCCAAAGATTGCCATCTGCAGATACCGATAACCAAGCAGATGATCCGGCACACCCAAATCCGACAGCACCCGATCGATCTGACCCGTTACATCATTGGCCAAACCAGCCCCCAACATAGCTTGCAGATCGCCATGGTAGTGGCGCCGCAGTTGAGCCGAGTCTGCCACGCAATAACGCATCAGCATGTCCACTTTCTCCTCCAGGGCGCTCATATTTCCCTTCCCTACTACACTAACCTGTTCTACATACATACAAACCTACCTCGCTTCCTTACAAATATGAGAGACCCCAGGGGCAGATATTATGTCTACCTCTTGGCCGTGTTTGCATTATAGTACATTTGTTTGTATTTGTAAAGAGATTTTTTGGAAAAAGATTACCTTTTCTTCCAGGCAGACAGAAAACACGACAGTTTAAAAAAACAAAGGCCCGGCAGCCAAAATGGCTGCCGGGTGGATTTAGAACAGTTTTTTAAGCCGGTCAATGCCTTGACACAGCACCAAAGCAACGGCTGTGTAAAGTATCATATACAGCAGATACTTTTCATTATATGCCGCGTTGATGAAGTAGGTCGGCGGCAGAAGGAACTGGAATTTCCGCATAACGCCCAGGTCAAAAAACACCGGACACACCACCAGCATCACCACAATCAGCAGCGGTGTGACCATACCAAGGCCACGGATACCGCCGGTCAGACGGCGCACCAACATGGCAAAGGCCGCCACGCACAGGCTGTAAACAGCTGCCACCAGCAGTTCCCTGCCCAGCGCCGCTGTTTGCTTGGTCAGCCACAGCGACAGCAGCACCACCAGCGTCACATTGACCACGCTGATCATCTGGCATCCCAATTCCACAAAGCCCTGTCGGCGCAGGGGGAGCCAAGCGAATGTGCCGTTTTGGTTATCCCGGATATAGTACATAGCTGTAGCCAGGCCAGCCAACACGATCACCACCGCCAGCATGCCCCGCACAGGGGTCAGAAGATAGTGTGCCTCTCTTTCCTCCGTTGCATTGCCCTCCAGGTCGGTAAAGACAAAAAGCCCCTCGGAAAACTCTGTGCCGCGGTAATATTCCAGTAGCTGCGCATCCGTCAGGGCATCCAACTCTGGGGCATTCTCACGGATATAATCCAGATACAGTGCCTCGGAGCAATGGGGAAACAGCACACCGCTGAGCACTTCCCGCATCAGCTTCAGTGTCACCCGGTTATCCGGCTCCAGCACCGTAACAAAGGCATTTTTTCGGCTGCGGAACGCCGCAAAATCATAGATTTTCGCTTCCAAGTCCTCGGCGAACACCCATGCAACATCCGCTTCTCCCTGCAAGACCAGCTCTTTTGCCTCTTCCGGGGAATTGCACTCAATAAAGCGCATCACTTGGCTTTGCTTCAGTTCATCCCACACTGTGCGGGTAAGGGGTTCTACCGATTCCGCTTCGCTTGCCAGCGCAACAATAACCAGACCACTGTCTTCCTGGGATACCATACCATAGCTGAAGACCAGCACAGGGATCATGGCCAGAAGCAGCAGAAAGGTCAGTTTTTTGTACAGGCGTTTCCACAAGAGAAAAGCCCAGCGGAGTGTTTTTTTCAAACCATCCATGACCCCTCACCCCCGAATTTTTCCGGTCTTACGGCCACGGACGAAGATGGCCAACGCCAAGAACGCAGCGCTATACCCAAGCAATCCGCCTACATCTGTAGGCGCAGTTCCCTGCACGCAGGCAGTAAGGCTTTGCCGGGCCAGACCACTGGGCAGCACCGCCGCAATACGCTGCACCGACAAGGGGAACACACTAATCGGGTACATGCAGCCACCGACAAAGCACAGTGCCAGCACCCCGAAGAAAGTCAGCAGCACGCCACCAATCAAGTGATCGGAAAGGCTGAACAGCAGATAGGTCAGCGTCGCCACCATCAGCAACGCCGGCAATGCGCCAACAAACAGCGACCAACCGGAGACGCCTTCCGGCAGCAGCCCGCCAACACCGATGATCACGGACACACCTGACAGCAGTGTAGCAAGTCCCATCCCATAGCCGCCCAATTCCGCCAGCACCTGTCCTGCGGAGTTTATCCGCTGGGAGGAAAGCAGCCGGGACAAGGATTGGTCCGCCCGAATATACAGCGGTGCGAAGGGCAGGCACGCCAGCATCAGCAGCAGTACGGTCAGGCCAGCCAGCATATACCGATCAAAGGGCACAAAATTTTCCTGCTGCACAGTCTCGACGGTATACATTTTGGAGCGATCAAACAGAAAATCCACATATTCCAGAGCAAGGCCGTTAACATGCTCGCCCCAAAGCTGGCCATAGCCATTACCCGACAGTGCCTCACCGACACCATAGGAACCGCTTTCACAGGCCACCAAGATCCGGTCAACCATGGCGGTCACCTCTTCTTTTATGATGGACACAAGCCCCGCAGCACCGGCAGTGCTGACAAAGCGCAGCTGTTGCACATTGCCATACAGCGCCTCGTCGACGAAATTCTCCGGGAATACAATGAAGGCCGCAATCCTGCCCTGCTCCAGGGCAGACATAGCTTCGCTTTCTTCCATCTGCACAATCTCAATGGACATGGCACTGGAGTCAAACTGCATGGCTGCCATGCCCCATTGTAAATATTGATCGTTGGCAGTGCCCACCATACCCACAGGGATTTTCGCCGCGTCAGCCTCGTTTTCCGTTGCCTGGGCCGATACCATCGCCTGATACAACGCGCCCAGGCAGCCAAAGAGCACCAGAACCACACACAGCCCGTAAGGCAGGAATCTGGCAATGCGCTTTAACTGCAGTACAAAATATTTACCCATATTACAGCTGCTCCACCAGTTTAGCCACATCACCGTCATAGGCAAAGGGCACCAGCACGCCTTCCTTCAGAATATACCACCGATCGCACAGTTCCAGTTCCAAGATATCGTGGGTGGTCAGCAGCAAGGTACCGCCACCCGCTTTATACTGCCGCAGCCATGCGGCAATGCTCTGCTTGCAGGCTAAGTCCAAGGCAGCCGTTGGCTCGTCCAGCAGCAGTACAGGTGGTTGTTTTGCCATGGCGCAGCCGATACTCAACCGTTTTTTCATACCGCCGGACATTTTCGACACAGGCACTTTCAAAAAATCACCGATGCCCAGCAGCTGCAGCACGCCGCCCTGCAGCTGTGCCTGCATATCCGCCTTGCTGTACCACAGCAGCAAATTATCCCGGGCACTCAGCTCCTCGATCAAGGGCGTGCCCTGGGGCACATAACCCACCTGACAGGAACGGGCCTTGCCATCTCGCAGCAGATCCACACCATCGGACAGAAACTGACCGCCGTCCGCCGGCTGCACACCGGCAAGAATGGACAGCATGGTGGATTTACCACAGCCGTTGGCGCCCAGAATACCCACGCAGGTACCCGGTTCCACCGACAGATTCACATCTTTGAGCACTTGATGGCGCTTATAACTTTTTTGCAAATGGCTGATTTCAATAGCCATAACATCCTCCAGATAAAGCATTTGCCGCTGTCTTCAGCGGCAAATGCAGGTTTTCAATTATCCGTAATAGCCCGGGTATGTAGGAGCAGTTTCTTCCTTCGCGCCTCCCATGGAATCCATGGCGCTCTCCAGCATATCCAGCAATTCCTTGGGCACGCCGGCAGACTTCAGATTATTCAGCACGCCGTCCAGATCCAAACTCTCCACCCAATCAGACATCTGGCTGGAGCTGTTGGCATCCACATAGTTGCTGGGCACCTTGATATTGCTGCCGGAAGTCAGCTTGTAGCTCAGAGTAATACCAAAGAGGAAGGTATCATCGTCATACAGATTGACCTTTACCTGGGTAGCATTTTTGCTGCCGCCGAAGACCAATTCGATCACAGAATCCTCGGAGATGGGCAGTGCGCTGGCATTGCCCAGGATATTGTTCAGCACAAAGCTGCTGAGGCTCAGGCGGACAGTGCCCTTCAGCTGGCCCTTCTGCAGGGCATCCATGTCAAAATCCTTCAGTTCCAGATACAGGATATCCTTGTTCTGGACAGACAGCACATATTCGCCATCGACCTTATTGCCGCTCATGGTGCCGGCACCGGTGAAGAACATAGCGCCCATCATATTGACATAGAGGCCGGTATTCTTGCCGTCTTTCAGAGAGTAGAAGTTTACATAGTCGATCATGGCATAGCCATTGTAGACCCGCAGAGCAAAGCCGATCTGCTTTTCGCCGTCAACATATGCCTCCAGCTGCAGCAGAGCGGTGTCATCAGCCTCCTGCTTGGCTTCCTCCAGGCTCTCCAGAGCAGGATCAATGGACTCCATCAGCATTTCATACAGGTCAATTTCGTTCCAGTAGCTGTTGTTAGTCTCAGCCTGCTTCTCGCCGACGAGATTCAGCGCCTCAGAGAAACCATCCAGCAGGCTTTCCAGTTCGCTGTCAGTCTTGGCAGTGCGCATAATCTGTTCAGCAATGGTCAGCACGTTTTTCTGGGTGATGGTATAGGTTTTTGTGGAAACATCCTTGTCGACGCCACCGGCGCTCAGCTTCTTGGTGCCGGCGGTGGGCTCATCCAGATTCTCCAATACCACATTCAGATAACGGGTCAGCACACTGTTCAGCTCCGCATCAGTGGGCATTGCCTCCATCATGGCGGAATAATCAGCCATGGAAGCCAAGTAGCTCTTCAGCATAACATTCACACTGCTGAAATCCACTTCCGAAGCGATGTACTTATTGCTGAGCTCAGGGATGCCGATATAGCCCATATTGCCGGCGATATCCATGATCACATCCATGCCCACGATGGTCTGGCCATTGAGCTTGGCGTCCACAGCGGCCTGCATCAGATCGCCCTTGCTGGACATCTGCATATCCACACCAACGCTCTCGAACCAGGAAAGATTGGAGTCCAGGCCTGCCTGACCCAATGCGGCACCCAGCTGGTTCAGCAGCATATCGCCAATGGTAACCTCCATGCTCATCTCATAGCCAAAATTATCAGGACGATTGCCACCGCCGGAGTTCAGCATGGCGCCATACAGATTGGTCAGACCATCAACAAAGTCTTTCGCTTCCAGGCTGCCGTCGCCATCGCCAAAGATCACATTGCCGCTGTTGCCGCCGTTTCCACCGCCGCCGTTTCCACCGCCGTCATCGGTCTTTGCACAGCCGCACAGCAGCATGGACATAATGACCAGCAGCGCTACCATGGTCCGCATCAGACGGGACCAAGTAAAAGTGTTGCTATTTTTCATAGTGATTCGTTCCTTTCCACAGAATGATCTTATTTATGTAAGCATACGCTATCCATCATTTACATGATTACTATACCATTTTTTTATTGAAAAAGCAATATTAATTTCGCCTTTTATGCAAGGGTCGACATAATAATAACGCGCCAGATTCGTTGGAATCTGGCGCTTTTCTGAAAACTAACTCAAATTTTGATACAAATGCACCCCCTTTTGAGGCAAGGGGGTGCAAAGTCATTTCAGGGGGTGCAAATTGGGTTTAGGGGGTGCATTACGTATTTTCTTACAATATTTATCGTTCCGCACTCGCTTTTTTCAAAATGGCCATCAAAGCAGTACCGGATATCCCATGCACGAATCTTAAATGTAAGATCTGTTAAATCAAGATGAGGATAACCGAAGTAATTGCGCAAATCATCGTAAGTTAGGTCGTCGAGCAGCGATACTTCAATTTCTCCACCAAATCTATTATTGCCATCCTTAAAAAATTCAATAGCTGCTTTCTCGGCATTGGCGAAAGAAAGTGCATATTTGATCAAATCATCTTTGGACGAGGTATCACGGTGCTGTGTCGCAAACCCCAAAAGATAGGTGTAGTAATCGTCTGGAAAATAATGTATTACAATCTCATCTTCAAACTGCTTATTTCTTATGTGAATGGTTTCAACATCGTTTTCGATACGTATATCCGTTTCGTATTGCGAAAACAAATCTTTCATAAACAAGAAATGCATACTACAATCTCCTTTGCACTAAGGGGGTGAAAAATTAAAAACCGTACTGGGAAAAAGACACGATTTCTGCTTGCAATTTACTAACGATAAACGGATTGAGTTTATATGGAAC
>JAZUAW010000082.1:0-61330 GCA_045638225.1 Faecousia sp.
ATATGCAGAACGGCGCGGATCATAAGATCCGCGCCGTTTGTGATTAGTTGGCATCAGCACACCAGTACGACACCGGTTTCGGACTCAAAGTAGACCTTGTAGGACGGGTCTTGCGCTATATTCATATAACTTATATCTGAACATAAGTATCAACTATTACAGATGAATTTTGCCAAACAAACAAGAATATGCATTGCTTTTTGTATGATTTTTCCAGCGGTGAGATGGCTATATATTTTTCAGGGCAGACCGGAGTTTTTCCAATGCTTTTTTCTCGATGCGGGATACATAACTGCGGCTGATTCCCGTGATTTCTGCCACTTCTCGTTGCCGCATCGGCGCGCGGCCGTCCAGTCCATAGCGCAGACGAATAACCTGTTGCTCTTGCTCAGTCAAACATCGGTCCATAGCCAGCCGCAGTGCTCGCAGGTCCTCCCGATTGCTGATGGTTTCCAGCAGGTCGTCTTCCTGGCTCACCACATCCATCAGCGACAAAGCCGCGCCGTCAGCCCCGGTTTCTATGTAATCCGACAGGGATACATCCTGCGCGCTTTTCTTCTGACTGCGGAAATACATCAAGATTTCGTTTTCCACACAGCGGGCGGCATAGGTAGCCAGCCTTGCGCCTTTGCTGGCATCAAAGGTAGCGATCCCCTTGATCAGTCCAATGGTACCGATAGAGATCAGATCCTCCTGATCGGCTGTCATCGCATAGTATTTTTTCATAATGTGGGCCACCAGCCGCAGATTGCGCTCAATGAGAATGTTGCGGGCATTCAGATCTCCGCCTGCCGCCAGTTCCAGATAGTAGCGTTCCTCCTGGGCGGTCAGAGGCTTGGGAAAACTGCCGGATTGCAATTGTAGAGCATACATCATACCGGTCAGCATCAGCCAAACAGTCGCGTACATAGTTGCATCACCTCTTCGATACCCTATGCGCTACGGCCCGTCCTTTTTCCCCAAAATTTTGCGTCATAGGATTGGGCGAGCTGATTGAAACAGAAAATTTGACATTTTTTAAAAAATTGTTAATTTACCTATTGTAATTTTTTGTAACCTGTGCTACTATATCTGTAACATTTTTGTAAAATCTGTTGTGAGTGGCAGGAGGGAATTTTATGATCATTGCGATGTTTAATTTGTGGTATTTTGTGTGGCTGCTGTTGGCAGCGGGCGCTGTTGTGGGATTGTATTTCGGCCTGCGCAACGCAAAACCCACCACACAGAAGGCGGTTTTGTTTGGGTTGTTGGCCTTTGGTCTGCTGTTGCACTTTTTGAAAGTATACATCCCGCCCTATTCTGTCGACGAGGCCAGAAAACTACGCGATGCCTGGTTTGTCAACATCTGCGGCGCCAATATTGCCCTGTTCCCCTTCTTTTTCTTTACCAAGAATAAACATGTCAAGGACTATATGTTCTACATCGGTGTTATCAGCGGTCTGATTGCCCTGTTCTATGCCCAGGAGCCTCTGGCAAAGGTGGATCAAGCTGCGGAGATGTGGGATATTGTCCGCTTCTACTATCACCATTGGATGGTCATGGCCGTGCCGCTGCTGATGGTGCTGTTGGGGCTGCATACCCTTTCTTATAAGCGTATTTTGTCTGCACCGGTTGGCCTGCTGCTTTTGATGCTGTTTATCATGCTCAATCAGATTTTCCAAAGCGAGCTGGGCTTTATTCCGTTGCGCAGTGGGGATATGTTCGATATCAATTACAAGAATTCCTCTTATATTTGGGGTCCCGGCGAGAACGATGCCATCGGCACATTCTTCACCTGGTTCTGCCCGGATTGTTTCAAGTATATCCCCAAGGGTGAGTTTGCCGGTCAGGTGAAGTATTGGCCTTGGTTCTGGCTGATCTGCCCGGTGTTCATTCTGGTTACGCCGCTGTCCTTTGGCCTGTGTTCCATTTTCGATGGCAAGAACATCAAAAAGGATGCCAAGCGTCTGCTGCGTCCCGCTGCAAAAACCAAATAAACAGAAAGACCCTGGAGCGTTTCGCTCCAGGGTCTTTGTATGTATGAGGGGATTACTTACCCAGTTCTTTATTTTTACGATATGTGGCCATGACGCATTCCATGGCGGCACCCCGGAAGCCACGCTGCTCCAATGCCCTGATACCTTCGATGGTACTGCCGCCGGGAGAGCACACCGCGTCCTTCAGCGCACCGGGGTGGGTATGGGTCTGCAGATAAAGTTCCGCGGCACCCACCATAGTCATGGCGGCGTAGTCCATGGCCTTGGCTCGGGGGACGCCACAGGCTACCGCGCCATCGGCCAGCGCTTCCAGAAGGATGTACATATAGGCAGGACCGGAACCGGACAGGGCGCTGGCAGCATCGATGAGACTCTCATCCAGCGCATCCAGCAAGCCGCAGGGCCGCATATCCTGCAGCCAGTTTTCCAGTTGCTCTTTGGATACCAGATCGTTGTGGCAGTATTGGATCACGCCCTTGCCAATAGCGGTGGGCGTATTGGGCATGATACGGATCACAGGCAGTTGTGCGCCGGCAAATTCCCCAATTTGCGTAATGGTCAAACCAGCGGCCATGGTGACCAGCAGAGGCTTTCTGTGGGCCAAAACGGGCTGCAGTGGCAACAACATGCCCCGCATCATATGGGGCTTGACGCAAAGAAAGATCACATCGCAGTTTTGGGCGATGGATTTGTTATCGGAATAGGTGATGCCCAGTTCCGATGCCAGGGCGACAGCCTTGCCGCTGCGGTCGGAAACTGTGATCTCTTTTGTGGAGTGGCTGAGGGCCCGGGCCACCGCACCGCCCATATTGCCGCAACCGATAAAGCCGTATTTCATAAAGTTGCCTCCTGTGCTTTTTGTTGATTATACCACGCTTTTTACCATTTCGCAACACTCTGCAATTGGGAATTATCGTACCGAAGCCTTCCTTCCGGGAAAGACTTCGTCGAAGCGATAAACAAAAATCGAAAGCGGTGCCGTTTTGGCACCGCTTTTTATCATTCTCTGGGTTGGGCCGGGGGCAGCTTGCTGCGACGGCGTCTGCGGCGTCCGGAACTGGGACGCTCCTCGGGATCGGCCTTTTCCGCCCGGCGGGCATAGGCCTCTGCCGCTTCCGAGGTAGCTTCATAAGTCAGACGGCTGACCCGTACCGTATCATCGGGCTGTTCAGACAGCCGCACACGAATCAGGAATTTTCCATGTTCGGGACAGGTAGCCAGATCCATATACCGGTGGCCCGGCTGGGCAAACCAGCGGGAACCCAGCATTCTGCCATTGCAGACAGGGCACAGATTTTCCTCACCGGACATGGCGCTCAGCGCGGCCTGCTTGTCAGCATAGCCATGGAACACCTTGCGCGCAATGCACCCGGGGATCTGGGCGCCGTGGAAACCATCCTCGTGGCTTTTTACAGCGGAAGCATACTCCCGGATGCCACGCTTCAAATCCAGCATAGCACAGATCAGCGCCGTGTGGTAAGCATCGCCCAAAGCATCATGGGCAGGCCGGGTAGCTTCGATTTCGAACATCTCCATGGCGGTCTTCAGTGCCTTCTGGGAATTGGAGCCATCGGTCTGGGCGTTGAAGATCATCTGCGCGTTGTACCAAGTGTTTGTCCAATCGGTTTCCAAACCAAACAGCTGCAGATTTTCCTGCAGAATACCGATATCGTCAAAACCCCAAGTCAGGAACACCACATCTTCGCCACACCATGCACGGAATGCCTCCACCGCCTCGGGGAAAGACACGCCCTCTTCGTTGAGGCGGCTTTCCTTGATGCCGGTCAGCTTGCTGACCCGGCGGTTTAAGCGGCGATAGAACTTGGGCCGCACCATGATCTGAAATTCATCGGCTACAAACTGATCCTCTGTGACCCGCACAGCGCCGATCTGGATGATCTCGCCCCGGATATGCACCGGCAGTACCTTCTTTGCCGAAGGCGAGCCGGGCCAAGGCTGATTCCATTCCATATCCAAAACAATGTACTGCATTGTATAACCTCTGTTTCTTATTTCGTAACTTCTATTATATCATAGCAATACCCTATCTGTAAACTATAAGTTGCGGATTTTTCCTCATTATTTTGCATCTGGATATCAATCACCAAACTTTCGTTTATCATTCTGTTTGGAAGGGGAATTTGACGCCCCACAGGGGGCGACAAATTCAAACAGCGCGATAAACAGCAATTTTGTGGCAAAAAGGCTCCGCCGCAGCGGAGCCTTTGGAGCATTTTGTAAATTAAGCCTTCTCGAGAGCCAGGGTGCGAGTAGTCAGATCGCAGACTTCGGCGGGGCCGTAGTACTGGATAGCACCGGGGTACAGGTAGGCAGTTTCAACAGCCCAGGTTTCCCGGTTCTCAGCGAAGAACTTGAAGGGGGCGCCGTCCAGTTCTACCAGAGCCTTGCGGATAACGGGCTTATCGGCACCATGGCGGCGCTCGATGTTCATCATCTTGGTGATAGGCATACCACCTGCCACCCACTCCTCAGCGGGCTTGGACAGGTTGGAAACCTTGCTGAGGTAACCGGTGCAGCCGTACTGGATCAGCATGGCTGCATTGTAGCCCAGGGAGTAGCAGTAGTCAGCATCGAAGTTGGAGGGGAAAGCGCAGCGGCCTTCATAGCCGAAGAAGTGGTGCTGGGCGCCGAACTTACCGCTATAGGTGCCAGCCTTCTTGCGGGCAGCCAGATTTTCCTTGACCATGGCAGAGAACAGCTTTTCGGACTCGATGAGGCTGACCTGCACGTTGCCGTGGGGGTCACGCTCCAGGAACAGCTGCTGCTGGATAGTCTCGGGCAGGATGGCAAAGACAGCCATGGACTCCTTGGTCAGGCCGGCCTGAATGAAGGCATACTTGTCAGCCCAGGTGGGCAGAGCATTGAAGGCATCGGCTTTCTCGCCTGCCAGCAGCTCGTTGATCTCGGCGATCAGCACGGAGAACTCGGGAACGAACTCCACGATGCCCTCGGGGATGATGGCGCTACCGAAGTTCCAGCCCTTGGCAGCACGCTCAGCCACGGAGTCGGCAATGTAGTCAGTCAGCTGAGCCAGGGACATCTTCTTGGCGGCAACTTCTTCACCGATCAGGCAGATGTTGGGCTGGGTTTGCAGGGCGCACTCCAGTGCAACATGGGAAGCAGAACGGCCCATGACCTTGATGAAGTGCCAGTACTTCTTGGCGGAGTTGGCATCACGGGCGATGTTGCCGTTCAGTTCGGCGTAGGTCTTGGTGGCAGTGTCAAAGCCGAAGGAGCACTCGATGTCCTCGTTCTTCAGGTCGCCGTCGATGGTCTTGGGGCAGCCGATGACCTGGATGCCGGTGTTGTGAGCAGCGCAGTACTCAGCCAACACAGCGGCGTTGGTGTTGGAGTCGTCGCCACCGATGATGACCAGGGCGTTGACGCCGTGCTTCTTGCAGTTGTCCACCACGATGGCAAACTGCTCCTGGGTCTCCAGCTTGGTACGGCCGGAACCGATGATATCAAAACCACCGGTGTTGCGGTACTGGTTGATATAGTCATCCTCGAAGACAATGAAATCATTGTCCAGCAGGCCGGAGGGGCCGCCCTTGAATCCGATCAGCACATTCTCGGAACTCAGAGCCTTCAGCGCATCATACAGGCCGCAGACTACATTGTGGCCGCCGGGAGCCTGGCCACCGGACAGGATTACGCCAACCACCAGCTTGCGGGCAACAGAGGTATTCTCACCCTTTTCGAAGATGATCTCGTTCTTGCCATAGGTGTTGGGGAACAGGGCTGCGATCTTTTCCTGATCGGCAACGGACTGGGTTGCACCGCCGTCACGGACGGAGATCTCGGAAATGCCGTTTCTGAGCATACCGGGCAGCTTGGGCTGATACTGATATCTTACGATCTGCAGAGGGGAAAGTTTCATATCTAAAAACACTCCTTATGTTATTATGCGTAAACGCTTATGGATTATTATACTTCATTTGAAACAAAAGGTAAATAGTTATTTTTCTTTTTTATGAAAACAATTCAATATGCACAATATTTTGCGGAAAAATGGCAGACTTATTGAAAATTATAGCTATTGAAATCAAGGAAAAATATGCTATAATGGTATATGAAGAAATGCGGACAACTGTCCGTGAATATGAAAGGATTGATTCCAATGGCTCTTGTAACTACTACCGAGATGTTTAAGAAGGCCTACGACGGCGGCTACGCCATCGGCGCTTTCAACGTCAACAACATGGAGATCGTTCAGGCTATCACCGAGGCTTGCCGCGAGGAGAAGGCTCCTGTCATTCTGCAGGTCTCCAAGGGTGCCCGCGCTTACGCCAACCACACCTATCTGGTGAAGCTGGTGGAGGCTGCTGTCATTGAGTGCCCCGAGATCCCCATCGCTCTGCACCTGGACCACGGCGACAGCTTCGAGACCTGCAAGTCCTGCATCGACGGCGGCTTCACTTCCGTCATGATCGACGCTTCTTCCAAGTCTTTCGAGGAGAACATCGCCATCACCAAGAAGGTCGTTGAGTACGCTCACGATCACGGTGTCGTGGTTGAGGCTGAGCTGGGCTCCCTGGCCGGCATCGAGGATGAGGTCAATGTTTCCGCTGAGGCCGCTTCCTACACCCGTCCCGAGGAAGTCGAAGAGTTCGTCGCCCGTACCGGCTGTGACTCCCTGGCTATCGCCATCGGCACTTCCCACGGCGCTTACAAGTTCACTCCCGAGCAGTGCACCGTCAACGAGCAGGGCATCCTGGTGCCCCCCGCTCTGCGCTTCGATGTGCTGGAAGAAGTGACCAAGCGTCTGCCCGGCTTCCCCATCGTTCTGCACGGCTCTTCTTCCGTTCCCCAGAACTATGTCGCCATGGTCAACGCCAACGGCGGCAAGATGCCCAACGCCATCGGCGTACCCGAGGAGCAGCTGCGCAAGGCTGCCGCTCTGTCCGTCTGCAAGATCAACATCGACTCCGACCTGCGTCTGGCTATGACTGGCACCATCCGTCAGTTCTTCAACGAGCAGCCTTCCAAGTTCGACCCCCGCGAGTACCTGAAGCCCGCCCGTGCCAACATCAAGGAAATCGTTCGTCACAAGCTGATCAACGTCCTGGGCTGCGCCGGCAAGGCCTAATCGTATCCCTGCTTAAGAAACGCTGCCGAGTTTTTCGGCAGCGTTTTTTGTATCTTTCACCGCTTAATTCTTTTTGTCCGCGTAGCAAAAATAAATGTTGACAAATAGAAAACAGTTTGCTATAATGGCCACAAATTCGGATATGAAAGGCAACGAAGGGAAGAGTAAGTTTCCAGGCGCCGTACAGAGAGCCCCGGTTGGTGTGATGGGGTGCGGAAGAAGAAACCGAACATGGTCCCGGAGCCGCGCAGGTGATCGGTAACGTTAGTCTGCGACGGGTGCGCCCGTTAACGCGCAGGCGTGTGTTGGCACGCCCGGAGGCCACAATGGTGACATTGTGGTGAATCAAGGTGGTAACACGGTTATTTTAACCGTCCTTGTGTGTATACACAAGGACGGTTTCTTTTTTACGAGGTATTATCATGGCAAATATCATACAAATCGAGCATTTATCCAAAACCTTCGGCATCGGCGAGCATACCGTAGCCGCTCTGCAAGATGTATCCCTGCAGGTCGAAGCCGGCGAGATTTTCGGCATCATCGGCCTGTCCGGTGCAGGCAAGAGCACATTGGTGCGCTGCATCAACGTGCTGGAGCGACCGGAAAGTGGCCGCATCCTCTTCCACGGACAGAATCTGCTGGAACTGAAAGACAAAGCTTTGCGGGCACAGCGCAGAAAAATCTCCATGATTTTTCAGAGTTTCAATCTGCTGGACCAGCGCACCGCGCTTGACAACATCTGCTTCCCCCTGGAGCTGGCGGGTGTCAGCCGCAGGCAGGCAAAAAAGCAGGCAGCGGCCCTGTTGGAAACGGTGGGTCTTCCCGACAAGGCAGACGCCTACCCTTCCCAGCTGTCCGGCGGTCAGAAACAGCGCATTGCCATCGCCCGTGCGCTGGCCTCCGACCCAGAGGTGCTACTGTGCGACGAAGCCACTTCCGCATTGGATCCCCAGACCACAGAAAGCATTCTGACGCTGCTGCAGAAGATCAACAAGGAACGGGGCATTACGGTGATCCTCATCACCCACCAGATGTCGGTAATCGAGCAGATCTGCCACCGGGTGGCCATTTTGGATCATGGCGCTGTGGCGGAGATTGGCACGGTGGAGGATGTGTTCTCCAACCCCGCCTCCCCTGCCGGCCGCAAGCTGGTCAGCCCCGACAAGGCTCTGCCGGTTTCCCATTGGGATGGCCCGGTAGCCCGATTGGCCTTCAACGGCACCATGGTCGAAGAGCCGGTGATTGCATCCCTGGCAGCCAAAGAGCAGATTTTGGTTAGCATTCTCGGTGCCGATACCCGCAATGTAGACGGCAAGATCTTCGGCACGATGCTCATCTCCTTGCCGGAGGAGCAAACAAAAAAACAAACTGCACTAGATTTTCTCAACGCCTACCACGGCGTTGTGGCAGAGGAGGTGACGAGCCATGTATGAGCAGCTGATCGCGTTTCTGGAGGGCTGCGGTTTTACAAAAGTAGAAGCCCAGCTGGAATATCTGCTGAACGCCGAGACCATAACGCAGGCTATATGGGAAACGCTGTACGCGCCGCTGGCAGCCACGGTGCTGGCCTATGCAATCGGCCTGCCGCTGGGTGTGCTGCTGGTAACCGGCGATGCGGGTGGGATCCATCCCCTGCCCCGATGGCTGATGCGGCTGGTCAACACCTTGGTCAACCTGCTGCGCAGCGTACCGTTTCTGATCCTGATGGTGCTGGTAATGCCGCTGAGCCGCATGATCCTAGGCACAGCCATTGGCACAGCCGCCACCATCGTACCGTTGACCGTGGCAGCCTTCCCCTACATCGCCCGTCTGGTTGAATCCAGCCTGCGGGAAGTGGACCGGGGCGTCATCGAGGCGGCCCAATCCATGGGCTGCAGCACCCTGCAGATCGTCACCAAAGTGATGCTGCCGGAGTGTAAGCCCAGCCTCATCGGCGGCGCTGCCAACGCCTCCATTACCATTTTGGGCTACGGCGCCATGGCCGGCTCCATCGGCGGCGGCGGTTTGGGTGCCATCGCCTTGCAGCGCGGCTACGCACGAAATCAAACCATCGTCATGTACATCGCGGTGATCCTGCTGGTGGTGCTGGTACAAATTCTGCAAACCATCGGCACAAAACTGGCCGCAAAAACCGACAAACGAATTACACACAAATAATCATAAGGAGAATATATTATGAAAAAGATTATTGCTATCATCCTCGCCCTGACCCTCGCCCTGTCCCTGTTTGGCTGTAAAAAGAATGACGAAAAGGTCATTAAAGTCGGTGCTACCCCCGCTCCCCACGCGGAAATCCTGGAAGTGATCAAAGACGCTCTGGCCGCCGAAGGCTGGACCCTGGAGATCGTGGAATTCAACGACTATGTACAGCCCAACCAGGCCCTGGAAGACGGCGAGCTGGATGCCAACTATTTCCAGCATGTGCTGTATCTGAACCAGTTCAACGAAGAATACGGCACCCATCTGGTCAACGCCGGCGGCATCCACTATGAGCCCTTTGGCATCTACGCAGGCAAGACTTCTTCTCTGGCAAACCTTCCCGACGGTGCCAAGATCGGCGTTCCCAACGACGCCACCAACGAAGCACGGGCTCTGCTGCTGCTGGAGCAGGAAGGCCTCATTAAGCTGAAAGCTGGCGTAGGCCTGAATGCCACCAAGTCCGATATCGTGGAAAATCCCCATAATTACGACATCGTGGAGATCAACGCAGAGCTGCTTCCCGCTTCCCTGCCGGATCTGGATATCGCTGTCATCAACGGCAACTACGCCATCGACGCTGGTCTGAAGGTCTCCCAGGCACTGGCCATTGAGGCTGCCGACGGTGCCGCCACCGAATACTATCAGAATGTGATCGCTGTAAAGGAAGGCAACGAGAATTCCGAAAAGATCCAGGCACTGCTGAATGCCCTGAAGTCTGATGCCGTGAAGCAGTATATTCAGAATACCTACGACGGCGCTGTAGTGCCCCTGTTCTAAATAATCAAAAACCGCCTGACATGCTGTCAGGCGGTTTTTTCATTGTAAATTACAGCTGTGTGGGCTCCACGTGCCAGATCTCCTTAGCGTACTGACGGATGGTACGGTCGGAGGAGAACTTAGCAGAGCTGGCGATGTTCACCAGACACTTGCGGCCGAAGGCCAGACGGTCCTTGTAGTCCCGGTTAGCCTGCAGCTTCTTCTCCATGTAGGAAGCGTAGTCCAGCAGGGTGAAGTAGTGGTCAGCCTTGTGCCAGGAAGCGCCGTCCAGCAGAGCGTGGAACAGCTCCTTCTGGGCATCGTCGGTGGGCACTGTGCCATCGACCAGGGTGTTGATGGCCTTGCGCAGGCGATCGTTGATGTCATAGACACCGCGGGCATTGTAGCTATCCTTCATGGCGTTCAGCTGCTCAACAGTATGGCCGAAGATATACTCGTTCTCGGCACCGGCCTCCTGAGCAATCTCCACATTGGCACCGTCCAGAGTACCCAGAGTCACAGCACCGTTGAGCATCAGCTTCATGTTACCGGTACCGGAAGCCTCCTTACCGGCAGGAGAGATCTGCTCGGAAATATCGGCGGCGGGGATGATATGCTCGGCATAGGAGCAGTTATAGTTCTGAACGAAGACCACCTTCAGCTTGTCGGCCACATCGGGGTCATTGTTGATCATACGAGCGATGCGGTTGATATAGCGGATAATGGCCTTGGCACGGGCATAGCCGGGGGCGGACTTGGCACCGAAGATGAATGCGGTGGGAGTAAAGTCCTTCAGGCTACCGTCCTTCAGGCGGAAGTAGATATCCACAATGGACAGGGCGTTCATCAGCTGGCGCTTGTACTCATGCAGACGCTTCACCTGCACATCAAACAGGAAGTCGGGGTTCAGCTTGATATCCTCACGATCGTGGATGATCTGGCACAGCTGCTCCTTCTTAACGTGCTTGACCTTGTTGAACTGCAGAACCATGTCATCATCGATCATGGGCTTGAGCTTGTTCAGGCGGTCCAGATCGGAAAGGAAGTCGCCGCCGATGCGGTACTTGATCAGCTGGGTCAGCTCAGGATTGCACAGGCCCAGCCAGCGGCGAGGTGTGATACCGTTGGTCTTGTTCTGGAAGCGCTCGGGGAATGCGGCATACCACTCCTTGAAGCAGTCATCCTTCAGGATTTGAGAGTGGATCTCCGCAACACCGTTGATATAGCTGCCAACATAGATGCTCAGGTTAGCCATATGGGCGGCATTGTCCTTGATGATGAACAGGCCGGGATGCTCACGCTTCAGCTTCTCATCAATGCGGATGATGATATTCACGATCTCCGGCACCACGCTGCGCAGCAGATCCAGATTCCACTTCTCCAGAGCCTCGCTCAGAACGGTGTGGTTGGTATAAGAGAAAGTCTTCTGTGCCACCGCGAAGGCCTGATCAAAGCCCATACCCTCTGCCATCAGCAGACGGATCAGTTCGGGAATGGACATAGCGGGGTGGGTATCGTTCAGCTGCACGGTGTAGTACTCGTGGAAGTGGCTCAGATCGGCACCGTGGACATTCTTATAGTTGCGCATGATGTCCTGCAGGGAAGCGGAGGACAGCACATACTGCTGCTTGATACGCAGGCGCTTGCCTTCCCAAGTGGAATCATTGGGATACAGGACACGGGTGATATCCTCAGCCTTGTTCTTCTGCTGCAGAGCACGCAGGTAGTCCTGATCGTTGAAGGCCTTGAAGTCCAGTTCTTCCTCAGCCTCACACTGCCACAGACGCAGGGTGTTGATATTCTGCGTGCCATAACCAATGACGGGCACGTCATAGGGAACAGCCAGCACATTGTGGTCGGCAAACTTGACGGTCACAGTGTGGTTATAGCGGCGGTAAGACCAGGGATCACCGAACTTGGACCAGTCATCGGCATTCTCCATCTGGTTGCCGGCGGCATCAAAGCTCTGCTTGAACAGGCCCAACTTATAGCGCAGGCCGTAGCCGCTGAGGGGAATATTGGTGGAAGCGGCGCTGTCCAGGAAGCAGGCAGCCAGACGGCCCAGACCGCCGTTACCCAGAGCGGCGTCTTCAATCTCTTCCAGGCAAGCCAGATCCACACCACGGTCAGCAAACAGCTGCTTCATTTCATCCAGAATACCCAGGTTGTACAGGTTGGAATATACCAGACGGCCAATCAGATATTCGGCGGAAATGTAATAAGCCTTTCTGCCATGCATACGCTGCTGCTTGGCATAGGTCCAGTTATCGGAAATGGCCATCATCACAGCACGGCCCAACGCATCATGCAGCGCCTGGGGGCTGGCTTCCTTGAGGGACACGTCATGGGTATACTTCAGATGGGCTTCCGTAGCCTTGAGGATGTTCATACAATTATAATTCATTTGGTTTCTCCTTATTTACTGCCGCGGCCATAGAGCACTGTCATGCGGCGAATCTTCTTTGCCAGATCATCGGTGGTCTGACCGGGCAGCATACGCCAAGTCCAGTTGGCGTCGGTCTGGGTGCCGGGGAAATTCATGCGGGCCTCTGCGCCCAGATCCAGATAGTCCTGCATCTGCACGATAGCAAGGTCAGATACAGATGCGAAAGCGGTGCGGATCACACCCCAAACCAGGCCCTCTGCTTCTGTCAGAGCCATGTATTCGGTGGCGTACTCCACAGCCTCAGGGGTTGCGGTATCGAACCACTGGCGCATGGTCATATTATCATGGGTGCCGGTATAGCAGACGGAATTGGCAGGATAGGTGTGGGGCAGATAATCGGAAGGCTCACGGGAATCAAACGCAAA
Source organism: Faecousia sp. (assembly GCA_045638225.1). Taxonomy (GTDB): domain Bacteria; phylum Bacillota; class Clostridia; order Oscillospirales; family Oscillospiraceae; genus Faecousia. The sequence goes on from JAZUAW010000082.1 coordinate 12,853, forward strand.
TTCCAGAATCTTCATGCCGGGCAGACCGCTGTTGTCACGCAGATCCAACACTTCCTGCGTCAGGAAGCCCAGATCCTCCGCGATCAGCTTCAGATTGGGCAGGCCCTTCTGAACAGCCTGGATGAAATTCATACCGGGTCCCTTGATCCACTCACCGCCACGGGCAGTGGTCTGGCCATAGGGCACAGCCCAGTAGGCTTCAAAGCCACGGAAATGGTCAAAGCGAACCACGTCATAGCGCTGTTCGGCAGCGCTCAGACGGTTCTTCCACCAGGTGAAGCCGTTTTTCTCCATCACATCCCAGCGGTACAGGGGGTTGCCCCACAGCTGGCCGTCTTCGGAGAAGGCATCGGGCGGGCAGCCCGCCACAGCGGTAGGAGCCAGATCCGGATCCAGCTGGAACAGTTCCGGATTGCTCCAGACATCCACAGAGTCCAGCGGCACATAGATCGGCACGTCACCGATGATCTTGATCTCAGCCTTGGCAGCGTAGGCGCGCAGCGCCTCCCACTGGGTCTGGAACAGGAACTGCACAAAGCTGTAAAAACGGATTTCGTCAGCCAGCTCGTGACGCACCTGCCACAGGGTATTGGGCTCACGGAACTTCAGCTCCCGTTCCCACTGATACCAGGGCTTACCCTGGAACTTGGTCTTCAGGGCCATGAACAGGGAAAAATCTGCCAGCCACAGGCTGTTTTCCTGGCAAAAAGCATCGAATGCCTCGCCGCCGACAAATCGGCTATATGCCAGCCGCAGCACTTTTTCCCGATTGTTATATAACAGGCCAAAGTCAGCCTTATCCTCCCGGATGCACCAGTTGATGCTTTCCACTTCAGCGCGCTCCAGCAGACCCTCCTCGATCAGCATATCCAGATCGATCAGATAGGGGTTGCCTGCATAGGTGGAGCAGGACTGGTAGGGAGAATCACCGTAACCGGTGGGAGTCAAAGGAAGGATCTGCCAGTTGGTCTGGCCTGCATCCTTCAGAAAATCCACAAAACGATATGCCTCCTTACCCATGGTGCCAACACCGTAAGGGCCGGGCAGAGACGTAATGTGCATCAAAACGCCACTTTCGCGCATAGAATATTCTCCTTTTCCTCATGTTGGGGATGGTGGCAACTACCGCACAATACCCACTCATACAGAATAAAGAATATTATGATTTCTCCTTTTTGTCAAGCAAAACAAGGCCGGTAGAATTTTTTTGTATAAATGTGCAAATTTACCATCGGAAAACCTATTTTTTTGCGCAAAGTAGCCCCTGCCCGTGCGCATACTATACTCTGGAGCAGTCTCATTCACCGGACACATGTGTACATCAACAGAACAGCCGCCACACAAATCGCATTGTGCTGCCCGTCGCGTGGGTCGGTTTTTTCTGGTCTGAATCCGCTGTTTTTTGTGTCGGGCACTTGCGGTTTTGGGCTAAACGTGATATTCTTATACCATGGACAAATGTACACCACTAAATGGAGGCGCTTGTTATGAAACAGAATGTAAGGCGATTGTTCTATTGGATCCTGGTCCTTAGCATGGTACTGGCCGTGCCGATGCTGGCACATTCCCTGTCCTTCCCTTTGAAGCGGGACAATGTGCTGCGCACAGAAACGCTGGTAGTCCCCGGCGCCATGGACGCCGACCAGCAGATAAGAACCATTGGCGTAAAAGAAGAACCGGCAGGATATCGGCCGCTGTCGTCGACCCAGTACCTGACGGATCTTGGCGCTGCCGGCGCCCAGCTGCGGGAAGCCATGAAGCAGCGTACATACGCTACCACCATCTATTACGAAGCTGATGCCACCCTGTCTCTGGAGCAGATTATAGACGATCTGTTTAACGTAGCACAGGCCCATACCGGTGTGCCCACCGAAGGTGACTATCTGGCATATCAGCGCGGCGCAGCCGAAATCAGCGTCAGCTACTATCCCGGTGAGGTGACCAATCAGTACACCATCACCTTCTACATAAACTATTATACCACAAGCTGGCAGGAATCCTATGTGACCTCCAAAGTCAATGAACTTCTGGGTCAGATCAATTTTGATGGGCTGTCGGATTATGCCAAATTACTGGCGGTTTATGACTGGATGACCGAGAACATCGTCTACGATTATGACAATTTGGAGGACGACAACTACACCCTAAAATACTCCGCCTATGCCGCCATCTATGACAAAAAAGCGGTTTGCCAGGGCTATGCTGTCCTGCTGTACCGGATGATGCTGGAGATGGGTATCGATTGTCGCGTCATCTCCGGCGATGCCGGCGGCCCCCACGCATGGAACATCGTGGAACTGGACGGTAAGTACTACAATCTGGATGCCACCTGGGATGCCTCCATGGCACAGAACGATCTGGACTACCTGTACTTCCTGCGCAACGATGCCAACTTCGCCGATCACGTTCGCAGCAGCCAGTTCATGACGGAAGATTTCTATGTGCAATATCCCATGGATGCCGCCGATTTTGTTCCCTCCGGTCTCACCCTCATTGCCGGCGGTCCCTGTGGCAATGCCGCCAAGTGGTACCTAACCAGCGACGGTGTACTCACGATCTCCCCCACCGGTACAAATGATTACTGGAACAACGGCGACTACTGGAAGCCTTACAGCGATCAGATCCGCAAAGTGATCGTAGAAGAGGGCGTTACCATGTTGCCCGGCTATGTCTTTGAGAATTGCAGCGCCTTAGAAGAAATCGTTCTCCCCAGCACTCTTCAGCAAATCGGATTTGGCACCTTCCGGAACTGCACTGCCCTGAGCACCATAACCATTCCTGAAAATGTGACCAACATCCAAATGTATGCCTTTGATAATTGTCTGGCGCTATGGAAAGTAGTCAATCACAGCCAACTGGATCTGACATTCAGTCGTCTTGACTCCAGCAGCCTACTGAACAATGCCTATGTACTGATGGACAAAGACGGCAACCAAAGCTACCCCGGTGACAGCTGGAAGGTGACAGAAGACGGCCTGCTGTACATCGACAATGGTGACGCCTGCGTCCTGAAGGCCTATATCGGCACAAACGAAACCGTGGTGCTGCCCGAGTCTATCGACGGCAAGCCCTACACCATCGACCAGTTCCGCGGTGCCAAATATGTGCTCCTGCCGGAGAACATGACCGTCATTTCCGGTTTCTCCAACTGCATCGATCTTGTGGGCATCACGCTGCCCGCCGGCGCCACTGAAATTGCGCCGGAGGCCTTCCGCAACTGCCGTAATCTGCAGAGCATTCTCATCCCCGCCAGTGTAACACAGATCGGCGCCCGGGCCTTCCAGGATTGCATCAATCTGCAGACCGTTTCGATTCAGGGTAACCTGTCCGCCATTGGTGAAGCCGCCTTTGAAAACTGTGCCAGCCTCACTACAATTGACATTCCCTACGGCATCCAGCGGATTGAGCATAACACCTTCCACGGCTGCGTGGCTTTGCAGAGCATTACCCTTCCCAGCAGCCTAACCTATATCGGCAACCATGCCTTCGCAGGCTGTAGCAACCTGGTCGGTCTGAACATCCCTCACGCTGTGACCTACATCGGTGAAGGTGCCTTTGCCGGGTGTGCCGGGCTGTATAGTCTGGTGATCCCAGGGGGCGTGGACACTGTCTATCCCAGCACCTTCAGCGGCTGTGTCAATCTGACTTATCTGGATCTTCCCGCCGGGATCACCTCCATTGGCGACTACGCCTTCGAAGGTTGCCTTTCCTTGTTCTCCTTGGATCATCTGCCCCGGCTGACTTATATCGGCACCGCAAGTTTCTATGGTTGCGAAAGACTGACCGGTTTTGTCATCGGCGAGCATGTGACCCAGATCGGTGCCTATGCGTTCTTCAACTGCAGCAGCCTGACCAATTTGGTAATCCCCGAAGGCATTACCCGCATTGAGGAAGGCACTTTCGCCGGCTGCAGCGGGCTGTATGATCTGGCAATCCCCGCCAGCGTAATCTACTATGGCGAGGCTGCCTTCAAAAACTGCAGCAACCTGACCCATATTGATATTCCCAGCAACCTGACTGTGATCGAACCGGAACTGTTCTCCGGCTGCAAAAGTCTGACCGGTTTGCAGATTCCGGCAGGTGTGACCTCCATTGGGGATTACGCTTTTGCTGATTGTATCAGTCTGACCCAGATGGAGATTCCGGAAAGCGTGACTTCCATCGGCACCGGTGCCTTCGCCGGTTGTACCGGTCTGACAAATATGGTGGTACCCCAAACCGTGGAGTACATGGGTAATGGTGTCTTCGCCGGCTGCAATCATATCACAAGCATCACCCTGCCCTTTATTGGCAGCGATGCTTCCGGTAATGGCAGTTTGATTCAGGTATTCAATCTGTTAGATTCCAACTACACCTACGATAGTTCCTTCCTGGAAGAATTGATCCTTTTGGGTCCGTGTAAAGAGCTGACAACGCAAGCTTGCTATAATTTCAGTAATCTCAAACATGTAGAACTTCCCGATTCCCTGACTAAGATCGGGGCGTGGGCGTTCTATGGCTGTAGCAGTCTGACACAACTTGAAATCCCCGCAAGCGTGACCAGTATTGGCGAGAATGCCTTCCGTAATTGCAGCAGCCTGACACAGGTCCATATTCCCGAGGGTGTGACCAGCATTGGCACATATGCGTTCTATGGATGCGAGAGCCTGACAACCGTCACCATTCCCAGCACTCTGACAAAATTGGAGCTCCACCTGTTTGCTTACTGTAAAGCTTTGGAATCCGTCTATTTGCCGGACACGCTAACCACCATCGGCGGCGGTGCATTCATGTGGTGTGAAAATTTGACCGAGATCACAATCCCGGAATCTGTCAATATCATTGGCGCCTCTGCATTTATGTATTGTGGCAAATTGAGCTCCATCACCATCCCGGAGGGCGTTACATGTATTGAAGCAACTACATTTAGTTCTTGTAACAGTTTAACAAATGTTGTCATTGCCAACAGTGTAACCAGCATCGGCACACGTGCCTTTAGCGACTGCGATAACCTGAAACATGTGACCATGAGCAGTAATGTTACTATTATCGAAGAAGCTGCATTCCAAGGCTGCGGCAGCTTGATCGACATTACCCTTCCTGAAAGTCTGACCTCCATCGGCATGGATGCGTTCAGCGGATGTATAAGCTTGGTTGAAATCCGAATCCCGGATAGCGTGGAAACCATTGGCTACAGGGCTTTTGACAGCTGCTACGGGCTAGAAGTTTTGACCATCGGCAGCGGTGTGACCAGTATTGAAGGCATGGCATTCTATGGATGCAATCATTTGTGGAAAGTGGTCAACCACAGTGAAATGACACTGACCATCGGCGGAAGCGACTATGGCTATGTGGCAGAAAAAGCCCTCGTGATCATTGACCGGGATGGAAACATGACATTCCCGGATGAGAGTTGGTATGCCACCGAAGACGGCTTCCTTTACCACAGAAGCGGTGTCGACGGCGAAATCTACACCCTCAAGGCCTATTTAGGCACGGACGATACAGTAACGCTTCCTCTGGAGATCAATGGGCACAGCTACAACCTCAGTGAGTTTAGCGGTGCCAAGCATGTGATCATCCCGGATGGAATGACCGAGGTTGGGCAATATGCGTTCAAGAACAGCGGTACGTTGACCAGCATTACCCTTCCGGACAGCGTAACCGTTCTGGGACACGGAGCTTTCGAGAACTGCAAGCATTTGACCAGCGTCGTGATTCCCAACGGAGTTTCTATTATTCAGAGCAATCTGTTCAAGGGCTGTACCAGCTTGACTAGCATCGTGCTCCCAGAAGGAATCCCCAGCATTGGCGCCAATGCTTTCGAGCGGTGCAGCAGTCTGACCGAGATAACCATTCCCCAAACTGTAACAGATATTTACGCCTATGCTTTTGCCTATTGCAGCAGTCTGAGAGAAATCACAATTCCGGAGGGTGTGAAGATTCTTGAAGAAAACACCTTCGTCGGCTGCAGCAGCTTGACAAAGGTCAATCTTCCGTCAAATCTGTGGCGAATCAAAAAGTATGCCTTTGCCTCATGCCACAGTCTGCAAAGCATCACACTCCCCAGCGGTGTGCTAAAAATCGAACGGGGCGCATTCCAAGAATGCAGCAGTCTGACCAGCATCGTACTTCCCAATGGTATCACTGAGATTCCTGAGTATGCGTTCTACCGCTGCAGTAGTCTGACAGAGGTCGTTTTCCCGGAAAATCTGGCAATCATCAATCTGTATGCATTCTCCCAGTGCACCAGTTTGACCGAATTTGTAATTCCTGCAGGTGTAACCAGCATTGCCGCAAACACCTTTGAGGGTTGTACTAACCTGCGCAGCATCGTGATTCATGACAGTGTGACCAGCATTGGTGAGCGTGCCTTCTGCAACTGCACCAGCCTGGACTACCTACAGATTCCGGCCAGCGTCACCAGCATTGCGCCTACCGCCTTCACCGGCAGCGATTCACTGTGGCATGTGCTGTATGCCGGCACTGAGGAGCAGTGGAATACCTTTGGCGTCGATGTTGGCAACGCCATCGTCCACTGCCAGTATCCTGCCGACATCACCGTGGATGCCGAGAACAAAGAATGCAGCCTTTGCGGCTCCCAGGAACAGCCCCCCTGTCAGCATACGATACAGCGATTCGTTCAGCTGGCACCTACCTGTACTGAAAAGGGCCTTGTTTGCTACGAGTGCACCAAGTGCGACTATGTGGTTACAGAAGAAGTAGAGGCCTTCGGCCATCTATGGTACGACGCCAACTGCCAGCGTCCCAAGACCTGCGGCCGCTGCCACGCGACCGAGGGCGAGGTCGGAACGCACTTAATCGTCATTGATCCCGCGGTGGCACCCACTTGCACCGAATCCGGTATGTCAGAAGGTCAGCATTGCGGCATCTGCGGCCAAGTCCTGGTAGAACAGGTCGTCCTCGCCCCCAACGGACACAGTCACCATACCGCTGTAACAGAACCCGATTGTCTGAACGGCGGCTATACCGACTACACCTGTACCGTTTGCGGCCACGCCTATCGGGATAACTATACCGAGCCTCTTGGCCACGATATGAACCAGTGGAACGTGCTGACGGCACCCACCTGTACACAGTCCGGTTTGGAGGAAGGTTCTTGCTCCCGCTGCAGCCACACTGAGGTGCGGGATATCGCCCCCATTGGCCATAACTATGATGTGGCGGTCATTGCTCCCACCTGCACCGAGCAAGGCTATACCATCCACTCTTGCACCAATTGTGGCGACAACTATCGGGATACCTACATCGACATGCTAGGCCATGACATGGGTCAGTGGACCGTACTGGCGGAGCCCACCTGCACCTCTTGGGGCCAGCAGGAACGGTACTGCTCCCGTTGTTCCCATCGGGAGATCCAGGATCTGGCGCCCATTGCCCACGACTTTATCGATGTGGTCACCGCACCTAGCTGTGAAGCACCTGGCTGCACCGATCACACCTGCTCCGTCTGCGGCTTTACCTATCAAGACAGCTACACCAACCCCCTGGGTCACGATATGGGCGAATGGGTTGTAACCAAAGAACCCACCTGCACCGAGTTCGGCCAAGAAACATCTCAGTGCTCCCGCTGCAACCACGCAGCCCGTCGCGATATCGCCCCCGTGGGACATAACTATGATTCTGTGATAACCGTGCCCACCTGCACCACACAGGGCTACACCACCTACACCTGTCAAAATTGCGGCCACAGCTACACAGACAACTATGCCGATCTGTTGCCTCATGCCATGAGCGAATGGGTGGTCACCAGAGAACCCACCTGTACTGTACCGGGCGAAGAGCAGTGCTCCTGTGTCAATTGCGGATACACCGAAAGCCGCAATACCAGTGCACTGGATCACAGCTACAATGCTGTGGTGACCGAACCCACCTGTACCGACGGCGGCCACACAACCTACACCTGTGTCCGTTGTGGCGAGTACTATGTCAGCGACTACACCGATCAGCTGCCCCACACCATGGGCGAATGGGTGGTCACCAGAGAGCCTACCTGCTTCATGCAGGGCGAAGAACAATGCGTCTGTATCAACTGCGGCCACACCGAATACCGCACGATTGGTATTGTAGATCATAACTACGTACCTGTGGTGACAGCACCCACCTGCAACGAACAGGGCTATACCACCTATACCTGCACCTACTGCGGCGACAGCTATTTTGGTGACTATACCGAACCCCACGGGCACAGCATGGGCGAATGGATCGTCATCGCAGCACCCAGCTGCACCAGCAATGGCTGGGAGGAGCGCAGCTGCGCATACTGCGGCCACACCGAAGGCCGGAATGTGGAGTCCTTTGGTCACAGTTACACTGACACAGTGACCGAGCCAACCTGTACCCAATGGGGCTACACCACCTATACCTGTAACGTGTGCGGCACCAACTATATGGATGACTATGTAGAGCCTCTGGGCCATGATATTGGCCAGTGGGTTATGGTCACGGCGCCCACATGTACAGAATACGGTTGGGAAGCGTGCACCTGTTCCCGTTGTGACTACGCAGAAGGCCGCGCAGTAGCTGCCCTTGGCCACAACTATACCGCTGTTGTAACTGAGCCTACCTGTACGAGCCAGGGCTACACCACCCATACCTGCGAAAACTGCGGCGATGTGTACATGGATACCTATACCGATCCTCTGGTCCACAGTTTTGCAGAAGAGATCACCCTTGCCCCCGGCTGCGAAACCACGGGTATCAAAACTTACAGCTGTATCCTCTGCGGTTATAGCTATACGGAGTACCTCCCTGCCAATGGCCACGATTTCGTTTCCTATGTGACCGCCCCCACCTGCACCGAGCAGGGCTACATCACCCATACCTGCGCAAATTGCAGCCATAGTTATAACGATAGCTATCTCGATTCCCTTGGCCACAGCTTCGGCGACTGGTACACCGTTGTGGCGCCCGACGAATACACCGAGGGTCTGGAGCAGCGTGATTGTTCCACTTGCGGCTATGCTGAAACCCGTATCATTCCCGCTCCGGGTCATAGCCACAGCTATGCGCCTACGGTAACACAGCCTACCTGCACCGAAGACGGCTATACCACCTATACCTGCCGCTGCGGCGATTACTATGTGGACAACTACACCTCTGCATTGGGCCACAGCTACAGTGGAGAAGTGACGGTGGCCTCCGGCTGCGAAACCACAGGCGTAAGAACCTACACCTGCGTCCGTTGTGCCCACAGCTACACCGAGGATATCCCCGCAAACGGCCATAACTTCACTTCCGTCGTAACCGCCCCCACCTGCACCGAGCAGGGCTACACCACCCATACCTGCGTAAATTGTAGCCATGGTTATAACGATAGCTATCTCGATGCCCTTGGCCACAGCTTCGGCAACTGGTACACCGTTGTGGCGCCCGACGAATACACCGAGGGTCTGGAGCAGCGTGATTGTTCCACTTGCGGCTATGCCGAAACCCGTATCATTCCCGCTCTGGGTCATAGCCACAACTATGTGCCTACGGTAACACAGCCTACCTGTACCGAAGACGGCCATACCACCTATATCTGCCGCTGCGGCCACAGCTACATAGTAGACGCAACCCCCGCCTTGGGTCATGATCTGGGTACGTGGTTCACAAGCAAGGCACCCACCTGTACTGACAAGGGTGAGGAGCAGAGAACCTGTTCCCGCTGCGATCACACCGAAAGTCGCGAGGTCGCAGAACTAGAACACAGCTACACTTCTGAAGTGACTGCACCTTCCTGCACCGAATCTGGCTACATCACCCATACCTGTACAAACTGCGGCGCCACCTATACCAGCGACCATGTGGCGGCTCTGGGGCACAGCTGGGACGAGGGCATCATCACCATTGAGCCCACACTGGAAGCTGAAGGCGAAAAGACCTACACCTGCACCGTCTGCGGCGCCACCTATACCGAGTCCATCCCCAAGAAGGAGCCTGTCATTTTCGATACCCCTGAGGATGACTCCATCCAGATCCCCGAAAACGACTGCTTCGAAGGCGGCACCACCGTAACTGTGGAAAAGGTGGAGGAAGGCGAGATCTTCCAGCAGGCTGCCGAGGCCATGGAAAACCGGGCGGAAAGCTACACCGTCTTCGAGTTCATCGCCACTAAAGACGATATGCTTGTTCAGCCCAGCGGCAAACTGACGGTCACCTTTAACATCCCGGAGAGCTACAGCACCAATGTCGCCGTCTACTATCTGGATGAACGGGGCACTCTGACCAAGTTGGAGGGTGTTGTGGACGCGGAAAATCGCACCGTGACGGTAGAGCTGGAGCACTTCAGTACCTACATCCTTACCGACGAAGACACCGCACCTGCTGTTCTGATCGGTGATGTGAACGGCGACGGCCGAGTCAACAGCCGTGACGCAAGAGAGCTGCTGCGCTTCCTTGCAGGCCTTATTGACACAGATCAGATTGATCAGACAGCCGCCGATTTCAATGGCGATGGCCGTCTCAATGCCCGCGACGCCAGAGCGATTCTGGTTTACATCGCCGGTCTGGATTGACCCCAAAACGCAACCCAATAAAAAGGCAGGGAGCATTACGCTCCCTGCTTTTTTCGGTCTGTAAACAATAGCAAGTTGGGATTTACCGTTCCGTTGCAATAACCACCATAGGGGGCATGCCTCCGCCCTACGGTGCAGCTACTCGATAAACGAAAATTTAAAATGCAAAACCCACGCCCGGTAACGGACGTGGGTTTCATATTTTAGAAGTTTCCAACTTCCTGGCCCTTGAGCTGAAGCTGGAGTTTATCGGCAATGAGGGCAATGAACTCACTATTCGTCGGCTTGCCTTTCGTGTTGCTGACAGTATACCCAAAGAAACGCTGGAGGGTATCCAAATCGCCTCTGTCCCAAGCCACTTCGATGGCATGTCTGATGGCTCTTTCCACACGACTGGGGGTAGTCTGGAAAGTTTTGGCCACCTGGGGGTAGAGCACCTTGGTGATGGCATTGATCACATCCATATCATTGACAGCGATGATGATGGCTTCACGAAGATACTGATAGCCCTTGATGTGGGCGGGCACGCCGATCTCATGGATGATGCCAGTGACCATAGCCTCGATACCAGCCTTGTCGCCGCGCTGAATAACAGGATTTTGGCGGCGATTTCCCCGAATCTCCTCCAGCCGCTCCACCAACGCCCCCATATCACAGGGCTTCAGCATCAGATATCTGGCGCCCAGATTGGCTGCCGTGTTGGCCACATATTCTGTCACAAATCCGGATGTAACCAAAATAGCGGGCTTGTAGTCGCCGCCCTGCAGCGCCTTAAGGATGCTGATACCGTCCCGTTTGGCAAGCATCAGATCCAGCACCAAAACCTGGGGCTTCAGCTCCACAATAGACCGCAGGGCCTTGTCTCCGTCGGCAGCAGCACCCACCACCTGAAAGCCATCGGTACGCTGCAGCGCAGCGGTTAGATTCTTACAAAACTCTTCCGCACTGTCCGCAATAAAAACAGTTGTCATATGCTCCATATTCACATTCTCCTCGTTATTTAAAAATTTCCGCTCCTTTCGGAGGGATCAGTTGTTACCGGCACAGATAATGTATCACAATAAATTCCATTTTGCAAGAAAAAGTCCGAACAATCGCTCGTCATAAAACGCCGTTCTACATGTTTTTTCATATATTTTCATAACTTTTCGATGTTTTTCGACAAAGTTTTGTCGAAAATTTGCTGTAGAAAGTCCCCGGGGACTAATTGTGTTGACGCGGAAGAAAAGATGATGTACAATATGAGAAAAAAGTTTTGAAAGGAGCAACTATCCATGAACGAAGTTTGGAATTTGGACCCCATTTACAAAGGCTTTGACGATCCCGCTTTTGCCGGGGATATGGAAGCCTTGCGCACCTGCGTTGCCGATTACAACAGCTTTGCCACCACTTTGCCCACCCTCTCCTCTATCGAGGGCCTGCGCTCGGGCATTGCATGGGAAGAGAAGATCACCGATCTGGCAATGAAGCTGGCAGGCTATGCTTCCCTGCGTCAATCCACCAATACCCGTGACTCGGAAGCCGGCTCCCGTCTGGGCCAGATCATGCAGCAGCTTTCTGCCACCGCCGCCGCCCAGACCACCTGGAAGCAGTGGGCCACCGCCCTGCCCGATCTGATGGAACTGGTAAAGGCCGACGAAAGTCTGCAGGACTACACCTATCTGTTTGAGAATATGCAGAAGGACAGCACCCATCTGCTGGGCGCGCTGGGCGAAGAGATCTGCGCCAAGCTGAGCCTGTCCGGTGGCAGCGCATGGGCCGATCTGCAGGGTTATCTGACCTCCACTGTGCCGGTCAGCTACAATGGTGAGACCACCAATCTGTCCGCCATCCGTAACATGGCTTACGATGCCGATCCCGCCGTCCGTAAGGCCGCCTATGAAGCAGAACTTGCTTGTTACGACCGCATCAAGGATGCCGTGGCTTTCGCCCTGAACTCCATCAAGCTGGAGACCATCTCCGATTGCCAGCTGCGTGGCTACGCCTCTCCCCTGGACCGCACCCTGGAGCACTCCAGAATGCAGCGCGCCACTCTGGAGGCCATGTTGGGCGCTATGGACGAATATCTGCCCAAGTTCTGGCAGTATATGAAGGCCAAGGCCAAGGCTCTGGGCCACGAAAACGGCCTTCCCTGGTATGATATGTTTGCTCCCATGGGCGCTTCCGCTACCAAGTACACCGCTGAGGAGTCCCGTGAGCTGCTGGTGAAGCTTTTCTCCACCTTCGATAACGAGCTGACCGATATGGTAGCAAAGGCCTTTGACGAGGCTTGGATCGACTTCTATCCCCGGGACGGCAAGCAGGGCGGTGCCTTCTGCGCCGGTGTGGAATGCCTGGGCGAGAGCCGCATTCTGACCAACTTTGACGGTCAGTTCGGCGATGTGGTCACGCTGGCACACGAGCTGGGACACGCCTTCCACAATCAGTGCATCAACACCCACCGTCCTCTGAATAAGGATTACTCCATGCCCGTGGCAGAGACCGCCCCCACCTTCAACGAATGCGTGGTCATGGCTGCCGCCATCAAAAATGCCGCTTCCAATGACGAGCGTCTGGCGCTGATCGAAAGCCAGCTGCAGGATGCCACTCAGATCATCTGCGACATCTACTCCCGCTTCCGCTTCGAGGCCAAGGTCTTCGAAAACCGGGAGGCCCAGTTCATGGATTCCGACACCCTCTGCGGCTACATGCTGGAGGCACAGAAGCAGTCCTACGGCGATGGCCTGGATCACAATGCCCTGCATCCTTACATGTGGGTCTGCAAGGGCCACTACTATGGTCCCACCTTCTACAACTTCCCCTATGCCTTCGGCGGTCTGTTCGCCCGTGGCCTGTACGCCCAGTACGAAAAGGAAGGCGCTGCCTTCGTGCCCAAGTACAAGAAGCTGCTCTTCACCACACCCATCGCTTCTGTGGAAGACACTGCCAAGGTGGCAGGCATTGACCTGACCGACAAGAATTTCTGGCGCAGTGCTCTGCAGATGATCGCTGACCAGATCGACGAGTTCTGCCAGCTGGTAGAGAAATAATTGGAGGGTTTTATGGACAACCGCATTATTGCTTTAACTGATTTTCTGAACGCATCCCACAGCGTGTATCACGCCGTGGCCTATCTGGACAAGACTCTGGCCGATGCCGGCTACACCTACCTGCCTGAAGGCAGCGACTGGAACCTGGTACCCGGCGGCAAGTACTACACCACCCGGGGCGGTGCTGCCGTCATCGCCTTCCGCATCCCCGAGAACACCCCCAAGGGTTTCATGCTGTCCGCTGCCCATGCTGACCGTCCCTGCTTCAAGGTCAAGGAAAACTTTGAACTGGCCGGCAAGTACACCCGCATGGCTGTGGAGCGCTACGGCGGCATGCTGATGCACACCTGGCTGGATAAGCCCCTCAGTATCGCCGGCCGTGTGCTAGTGGAAACCGAAAACGGTGTAGAGAGCAAGCTCGTCGATATCGACCGTGACCTGCTGCTGATCCCCAATGTGGCCATCCACATGAATCGCCAGGCCAACGACGGCTATAAGTGGAATCCCGCCAGCGATCTGCTACCGCTCATGGGCGGTAAGGACGCTGCCGGCAAGCTGAATGCGCTGCTGGAAGAAGCTGCCGGCGGCAAGATCCTGGGCCACGACCTGTATCTGTATATCCGCCAGCCGGCCACCGTATGGGGCATCAACGAGGAGTTTATCTCCTCCGCCGCACTGGACGATCTGGAATGCGCCTGGGGCTGCACCCAGGGCTTCCTGAAGGCAGAAAAGAGCGAGGCTGTCAGCGTACTGTGCGTGTTCGACAGTGAGGAAGTAGGCTCTTCCAGCCTGCAGGGCGCCGATTCCAACCTGCTGCAGAACACCCTGGAGCGCATCTGCTGCGGTCTGGGCGTGAACCTGAAGCAGATGCTCAGCCAGAGCTTCATGATCTCTGCCGACAATGCACACGCCATCCACCCCAACCATCCCGAATTTGCCGATCCCGCCAACGCTCCTGTGGTAAACGGCGGCATCGTGCTGAAGTTCAACGCCAACCAGCGCTACACCACCGACGGCGTTACCGCCGCTCTGGTGCGCAAGCTCTGCGGCAAGGTCAATGTGCCTGTGCAGACCTACTGCAACCGCGCTGACCTGATGGGCGGCTCCACCCTGGGTAACATTTCCGTGACCCATGTGAGCGTGCTGTCTGCCGACATCGGCCTGCCCCAGCTGGCTATGCACTCCAGCTTTGAGACCGCCGGTGTGCAGGATGCTATCTACCTGGAGGAGGCCATGGCCGCCTTCTATGGCACCAGTTTGGAAATCTCCGGCGGCAACTACACCCTGAAATAACGCAAAACGCGCCGGTACACCCGGCGCGTTTCTTCGTATCTCAAACATGGCAAATTGGGATTTATCATTCTGTTGCACTAAGCACTGTAGGCAGGGGCATGCCTCCGCCCTACAACGCAACTGCTCGCTAAACGAAAATTTTAGATTTCTGACGGTGAAAAAACTGCTGCAAACCGAAGTTTGCAGCAGTTTTCGTTTTATTAAATGACCTGCAGGCCATCCAGATAGGCACTGGTCACATACCAGTCGATATACCAGTGATCACCATATTCCCAATACTCTTCAGGGAAGTGGATCTCGATCTGATACCACTGGCCGGGAAGCAGATCCACATGTTCTGCCTGATGCGCACTCAGCGTGTTATCGGCAGAATCGCAGAACTCCTGATAAACGGTCATGCTAAAGGTATAGTCAGTGTAGTTATACACATCCAGATAGTACACACCATTCTGCTGGTAAGGACTGACGCTCCACAGGTAGTAGCTCAGGCAATCATAGATATAATACTCAGCGGCAGCCTGCAGACGCACGGTTTCGCTGGTGCCCAACACCGCCTGCAGTCTGGAATCGCTGTTGCCGTAGCCATACTCTGCATGCAGCAGATCCAAAACAGCATAGCGGTCTGCAGCTGCGATATTCCAGTAGTAGATATATTCGTAGGTATCGTAGTAGTTGTAGTCATAATAGTACCGGGCAGCTTCTTCCTGCCGCTCCAGTGCGTACATATAATCGTACATCAGTTCCTGGAGGCGGGCATCATAGAAGGGCATGTTCCAGTACTTTTCCAGATAATCCCATTCGATCTGGATCAGTTCCTTGTCGGTCGCGCCGGCATCGTTTGCTGCCAAACGGGCCAGCAGGCCTGCTTCCAAATCCGCAACGAAGGCGCTGTCACCGCAGTATGACAGGTACACTTCCAGCAATCTCTCAAACTGTTCACCGGAATAGCTGTTCAGAAGATACTTGGCATCCGAGTACCAGCCGTATTGCATGTAGCGCTCCAGATCCTCGATCACTTGGCAGAAAACCAGTTCCTCCAGCTTTGCAGCGCAGTCCTTGTAATCACCAAGGTAATTCTGCAGCAGTTCGAAATACTGCTCCGCATAGGTATAATCCTCTTGCTCCATCATCTGGCAGGCACCGTCATAAACTGTTTCATACAGCGCATCCATGGTAATGTCATAGCTGTACAGCGCATTGAACAAAGATTCCACAAGCCAGTAATTGCTGTTCTCCATGGATTCTTTGGCCTCTGCTATGAACAATTCATCCACAGCCTGCATGGCCTTGGTGCTGTGGCCAAGCTGGCCATAACAGCTGGCCACATCCCAGTACCACTGCGAATCCATGTAATAGGCCAGCAGCTCCACAAAATTATCATCCATGGATTCCAGATAGATCTCTTCGTCCTTAAGCTGCTGATAGAAGGATCTGGCACTGTATTCATTGCCTTCCCAAATCTCATCGGCAACAGCATCGATCTCCTCGACGACAACGGCGCACAAAGCGTCATTCTCCTTGACGGCGGTCAGCATGTTCATAACGGCATCGTAATTCTGCTCGCTGAGCAAATCAGCGGCATGATCGCCGACCTTCTTGTTCATACCCTCGATCGCATCGGGATATTCTGCCATGGTCTTATAGAGTTTCGCAACCTTAGCATAATCGTCCTTACTCAGCAGCTTTTTGCAGCGGGATTCTGCTGTGTCGCAGATCTCATCTGCCAGATCCTTGTAATCGCCCAGGGACTTATGGATCTCAATGGCTTCTGCAATGTCACCGTCATCCAGATACTCCAAGGCCTTCTTATACTGATTGTTTCTGCCGATGAAAATAGCAGCAACAATGCCCACAGCAATCAAAACCACCACTGCAGGAATCACAATAGCCAGAATCTTGCCTGTTTTCTTTTTCTTCGGCTGTTGGACCACAGGTTCCACAACCGGATTAGGGCTCATATTCTCCATAATCTGTACTGTATCCTCCTTATTTTTCCGGAATGTGCCTGTTTTGAATCGGTACACCCCAAACGGATAGATTTATTGTACCACAGACACAACTGGGGTTCAATGGACAAATCGCCAGTATTCGACAGGCATTTTTAGGCATTCTGCGCACACACCAGCATACCAAAGACCTGTTGACCTCCATGGATACTGCACACCGGAGGCATTTTTCACAAAATAACCACAAGAGGGGCTTGTGGTAACCACTGTTCTATATTACAATAAAGAAAACCGCAAGGAGATTTTTTATGGAAAACACTTTGCTTCTGGTAAAAAAGAAAATTGATGCAATGTTGGAAGAAAACCGCAGCATTCTCATTGCAATCGAGGGAAAATGCACCTCCGGCAAGACTACCCTTGCCTCAGCGCTGGCAGAGATTTATGATTGTAATGTATTCCACATGGACGATTTCTTTCTGCGGCCCGAACAGCGTACTGAGGTACGTTTTGCGGAAGCAGGCGGGAATGTAGATTACGAGCGTTTCCATGAAGAAGTGCTCTTGCCGCTAAAAGCCGGGCACAGTTTTTCCTACCGTCCCTTTGACTGCCAGAGCGGTGGCCTTTCCCAGCCGGTATCGGTTACGCCCAAGAAACTGAACATCGTAGAGGGTACCTATAGCCATCATCCTTATTTTGGCGACCCCTATGATTGGAAGATTTTGCTGACCGTCTCCCCGCAACTCCAGCGGCAGCGCATTCTGGCACGCCCCGCTTTTTTGCATCAGTCTTTCTTTGAGATGTGGATTCCGATGGAGAACCGGTACTTTGATGCGTTTCATATCGATTTGAAAGCGAATATTATTTTGTAATATAACAGGGGCATCCAAAAGGATGCCCCTGTGCACATATCAAACAATTTGAATCATAAGAATCCTCGTTTTTGTCATTATAAAACAGGAAGCCATATGAGCATTCTATCCAGAAAGTTATCTCTCTGGGAAAGCAGTTTTCTTCCGGATAGATTTTTCTAAATCCATAGTTGTTTTCAGTCCTTCTCATAGTCCACGATGGTCATGTTTTCCTTAATGACGGTTTGGTGACCCGTCTTGTGATAGCCCATTTTTTCATACAGATAGCAGTTGCCCGTTTCCTGCAAAATGGTGTCCAGCTGCCAATGATTTGCGCCGTGGATGCGCTCTGCTTCTTCCATGGCTGCCTGAGCATATCCCTTGCCACGGTAATGCGGCATGATGTACAAAGGTGAAATACGCTTTCTGGATCCATCCTTCAAGTCCAATATCCGGATCGCACCCACGATCTGACCACCAACCAGAATGAAATAATAGTAACTACCCGGACAGGATATCTTCCATGTAATCTTCTCCAGTGATTCCGTTGCGGGACTCATGTCATGGTCCTGGTATCTTTCCAGAAGCTCTGCAAAGGCCACCTGTTGCATACCTTGGATCATTTCTGCATTGTTCTCTGCCGCACGCAGTAACCGAACTTGACTTTTCACATAACGCACTTCCAATGCGCCATCGAATTTGCTGACACGCTCGTTGCCGTCCCAGCGGAAGCCGTGCTTTTCATAGAACCGCCGGGCGCGGGTATTATCCTTGAATGCCCAAAGATACACCGGGCGGTCACCGATCTGCTTCCATGCTTCCGTCAGCATGGCGTGGCCCAGACCACTGCCCCAGCTGACCGGCAGACTGTGGATCGCTACGATTTCAGCACCATTATCAGTTTCCTGCCAGCAGAGGAACCCCTGATCGCCACCCATCAGGAAATGCATCTTGCCCTCCTGATAAATGCTTTCCAGCAAGCATAAACAGTTGTCCGGGTTCGTACAGGAATCCATGGTTTCCGGGGATACAAAATCCGCAAATGCCGTACGGAAGGATGTAACCATGATATTCGCAGCCAGAGGCATATCCTCGAATTCTGCTTTCCGAAGTTTCATTTTCCTTACCTCCTGCAAACTGGCGTTATTGGCTTATTACATCACAGCGGTGCAATAAGGGTGTGAGCCAGGAAGGTTCCCGGCTCTTGGTGATTTACATGCATCGAGATAACCACTGATCTATTTCTTTTTCTGAAACAAATCCATTGGATGCACCGTTGGCGGTGATCTTGTGGGCGGCAAATATCTGGGCCCGTTTCAGAGCATCCAGCGGAGAAAATCCCTTGCCATAAAAATGCAGAAAGGCGCTGAATAACGCATCACCGGCGCCTACGGTATTTACCACAGTTCCCACCGATGCGGCAGGCATTTCGATGATCTGCCCGGTTTCCCGCAGGTACATGGCAGCGCCCTGTGCGCCTCTGCCCATAACGATGATCCGGCAGGGATAAGCGTCCGCAAGTTGCATCAAAAATTCCCGATAGCCATTGCCCACAGCCTCGTCGCTGAGGAAGAGAATGTCAGCATGCTCCATAAATTCACGGTTGTAGTCGTCGTGGATATCCGACAGCACATGCACATCCGTGGCGATCATCTTGCCAGCCTGTTTGGCAAGGGAGAGCAACGGGCGGTTAAAATTGATGTTGCAGGCCACTACCAGATCAATTCCTTCTAAAACAGATGCATCGAAGGCATAGGCCGTTTCCTGAATATCCTTCAGATCACAATAGATCTGCCGCTTGCCTTCGGGATCGTACAGCACCACAGAACTGGGGGTCTGCCGCAGCTTGGGTTGCACATGCTCCGCGCTGATATCTAATTCCCGAAGGGAATCGACGATATAGGCGGCAGCAAAATCGTGGCCCTTCATGGAGGTCAGCCGCACGTCATCCCCAAGTGTCTTTAACGCTTTGGCAAGGTTAAATGCCACGCCGGACACTGCGGTGTTCACGCCGAAAAAGGCATAGTCAATGGGGTAGTAATGGATGGGAAAGCCCCGGATTGCCGTGGTTGTTTCCGTATTCAAAAGGCCGCTCACCAGAATCTTCATTTGACTTCATCCTTCCTGAATGGTTTTACTGCCCGTCCAGCTTGCTTCATTGCAACTATCCGGAATCCGGCTTCCAGATAGATTTTTTCTGCGGTTTCACCGTCGGGCCACAAATAGCAGTTCTCAATATGGTTTTGGGCGCAATACTCAGCAAAATAATGGATCAGCGCTCTGGCCACACCCTTATTGCGGCAATTGGTAGCCACCAGCAGATAATCCACCCGGCATACACCGTCTGCCACATGGCAATGGGTCATGCCTACAGGCACATTGTTATCATAGGCCACAAAAAACAGGGTGTTGGTCTTACGCAATGCGTTTTTAGCTACATCGATTTCCCAAGGCTCGCCCGCAGCTTCAAAAATGTGGGTAGCAAAGGCTGTCTCCCACTGCGTGACCTGTCGCACAATGATATTGGGATTGGGCCGAATTCTGTTTTCTTCGGACAAAACCATATAGTTCTGGGTTTCTGTCCAGAAATCGAAACCATGAAGGGTAAGTTCGTCGCCAATCTCTTCAAAATATCCATCATCAGAAATGGACTGATAAATGCTGGGGGTGATACCTTTCTCTGTATAGAACAGCAGGATTTCGTCCAGCACCCGGTTCAGATCATTTACTTTATCTCGGAAGATAAGGGCGTGATTAGAATCATACGAGTCCTTGTTTTCCTCATTGAAAAACAGGAAACCATAGGATCGCTCAACCCAGGATGTGATTTCCCTGGGGAACAAATCTTCTTCCATATAGATTTTTGTCAAATCCATGGTTACTCCCTCACATACCGCACTTCCAGTGCGCCGTCAAAGTCACTGACACGCTCGTTGCCGTCCCAGCGAAAGCCGTGTTTTCATTGAACCGCCGGGCACGGGGCACATCTTGATATTTTACTTCAAGAACCGTAAATTATGGTTTCAACGCCTTCAGATACATGACCTCGTCCGCTTCCTGCTCCGGGGGCAGGAACGCACCGATGCGGCGGTAGCCCAGCTTCTCATAGAAATACTTGGCGGTTTCATGCTCCTGGGTGGAGAGCATCACATAGGGGTATCCCATACGCTTCATAGTTTCTTCCCACTTCGCCATCATCTGACTGCCCCAGCCTTGGCCCCGGTAGGCTTCGTCAATGAAGATCAGATCCAGAAACGGGATAGACTGCCAGAACATATTGTAGCGCAGAACGCCTACGATTTTATCGCCGTCGCACAGCACATCCACCAAGCCATTGTGGATGCATTCGCCAACCTTGTTGTGGTGTATATGGCGATCGTATTGCAGAATTTTTGTTTTGTCCTCTGCTACAGCCAAACGAATTTCCATGTCGCGTTCCGACCTTTCCTATCTCTTTATAATGTATTTCATTGGTGTAAATCGGATGCCGTTGATTTCCTGTTCCTCACTCAAGGGAATGAAGCCCAGCGCCAAATAAAACGGCAACCCATAAGGCGAAGAGTTCAGCGTCAGGGCATCCAAGGAAGGGTTTTCCTTTAGAATATCATTCAGCAAATAGTGAAAGATCGCCCGGGCAATGCCTTTTCTGTGGTACTCCTTCTTTGTGAACACCAAATTGATGTGGGTTTTACTGCTTCTCATGCCCATTAACGCCACTATTTTGTTTCCGTCAAATGCGCCGTAAATAGGACAGATTCCCTGCCGGGCATTTTTCAGAAATTCGGGATTCTCCACAATATCTCTTTTGAAGGTCTCCACCCCGGAAGGATCATAATCCGGTGCTTCAAACTGCATAAAGACCTCCAATGCCAAGTTCATGGCACTTGCAACCTCGTCAGAGGTGATTTTTCTGATAACGATATTTTCCACCGCGCATCTCCCTTCAAATTGGAATCGGTCAAACCAATTCGATCCAGTATCTTTGCTCTACAACGCCGTCCACTTCAACCTCATTTTCCAGAATGCCGCCATTATTTTGAATACTTTTCGCTGAACCAATATTTTCTTTATCGCAAACCATTAAGACCTTCTCTATGCCTAACTTCCTGCATTCATCCAAAGCCAAAGCAATCATTTTGGTTGCAATTCCTTTTCTTCGCTCCGATGGACGGACACCATCGCCTATATGCCCGCCATTGCGCAGCAACGATTCATTCAAATAATGCCGAATATTGACGGCTCCGACGATCATATTCCGCTCCTCATCTAAGCAGAAAAAGGTGGAATCAGGTACCAGCCCTTCACCTGTATCCTTCATTTCCAGATTGTCGCAATAATACGCAAAATCATGATAGTCAATGCGACGGATTGCATAAGGAATAATTTTTTCTCCAGTTGCATACCATTCATCCAGCATATCCGAAATTTGGGTATGATACTGATTCGATGCTTTTACCAATCTAAGTTTCATACGGAATACCTCGTCAAACACAAGTTATCTACTCGAATATCTCTTTCAAATCAGACAGATTCTCAATTATCCAATCAGCGTGATTCTTCCCGATATCGATATGCTGATATATGGATAAACCCTTTCTAATCCAAACGGTTCTCATGCCAAGTGCTTTGGCAGGGAGGATGTCGTTATCCAGTCGATCCCCAACCATTACAGAATCATGCGGTTGGCATCCAGCCATTTCAAATGCCTTTTCAAAAATCAACTTGTCGGGTTTCGCAACCCCCAGCTCTGCTGATGCGGCTACAACATCAAAATACTTTAATAGTCCCCAAGCATCTAATCTTTGTGCTGTTCCCGCAGTTTGATTTGCAATGACGCCTAAACGATACCCTCGTTCTTTTAAGGTTTCTAATGTTTCCCATGCATCAGCAAAGGGTTTTTCATCTTCTGAGTGCCAAGGCGTTTTCTTTAGACCAAAGTACTGAATTGCTTCCGAATTTCCGTCAAACCCTTGTTTTGCAAGTTCAATCCTTTTGCTATCAAAAGCAGAAAAGGTAATATCGGTTTTTTCAATCATTTCTCTTGCTCTATGGTCATATGCTTCCGTTTCATCCACAAGTGTTGACCCAATATCGAAGAAAATCCATCTTGCAACCAAAAAATCACCTCACAAACACAAGCATATCTAACTGTATTATAGTCCAGAATATTTACTTGTCAATCTACCACGCAAAAGAGCCGGGATCACTCCCGGCTCTTAGGTTCAGATATCTTTCAGTTCCTGGAATTTTTCAATCAGCCAAGTGGTCATCTTTTTGTTGATCTCAAAAATATCCGCATACTTGTCCTGCTCAGAGAACCATGCTACACATACGAATTGATTTGCCAGAATGATATAGGGGATGGCTCTGCGTTCGGCTTCTGTCAGGTGGGCCACGCTGTCGTAGCCGCAGATAATATTGCGGTAGATCTCCAGCCACCGGTCGTTGCTCTGACCGAAGGTTTCCGACAGTACCGCTGTTGCGGCGTAGCAGGGGTCATAAATGCGGGCGTTCCGCTCTGCCAGTTCAAAGTCAATGAAGCCCCATCTGTCCTCGGCGCAGATGATATTGCCGGGATTGGGGTCCCGGTGAATGATCTGACGGGGCAGATTGGGATAGAGGTTAGCAAAGGTGTTTAAGTATTCCTTGCAGAATGCATCGGACAGATTCAGCGCCGTTCTTGCCTTGGGCAAGGCCCAGTCTTTCACGGTAGCCAGCAAATCTGCTTCGCTGACGCAATCTTCGATCTTAGCCAGTGCCAGATGAAGCTGACCGATGATCTCGCCTACAAAGCGGGCGTCACCATCCTCAAAACGATGGGATACCATCTGCTCTCCGGGCAGGCGGCGGGTTAGATAAAAATAAACGTCACCATCCTGAATGTATTCAGCCCCATCGGTGGTGCGAACCGGCACAGCAGACAGCAGGCCGATGCTTTCCAGCGCCTTGGAGACTTCGATGTGCTTCTTCAGCTTGCCAAGATTGGCAGTATATTTCAAAACAAATTCTTCGCCCACATAGCAGGCGCTGTCGTTTTTGTTCCCGGTGCCCTCGTAGTAAATATCTGTGATGGTTGCATCGCCCATGTTCCAGTTTTGCAGGATCTGAGCGGCTTTTTTATGGGTAATGGTCATGTGTTCCTCCTTGGTAATGTCGATCCGATACGGCCGTTTTGCCCGACTGGACTTCAAAAAATCAGAGGGTGTGTTGCCAAATTCCCGGCAGAAGGCCTTGTAAAATCCGGCATAGGTATCGAAGCCATACAAAAGCGCCGCATCGATCTTAGTGCGGCCCTGTTTTATGGCATAAACGCCATGGAGCAGTCTGCGCCGCAGAATGTACTGCATCACCGGCAGACCCGTGGCCTGCTGAAACAGCCGATAGTAGTGAAACAGCGAAAAACCTGCCATTTCTGCAAGCTCAGCGGCGGTGATTTCTGTTTGCAGATTTTCTTCGATGTAGTCAAGGCCCTTTTGAATGATGGCCCGATTATCCATCTCGCCCCCTCCTTTCCTCTGTCTCGTAGCTACGCATGAAACATAACACAGACCGAAAGAGAAAACATTTCCGGTTTTGCGAAGTTTAACTTAGCACCTCGTAATCGCTATAGGACACTTCGCCATGGATGCCCTCCAGGCCGCCGGGTATCAATTCTTTGACCATCAGGCATTCCGGTGCAGGCAGGCCTACGGACTCGTGGGCGGTAATGCCAAAAGGCGCAGATGTCACAAAGCCACGGTTGCGGTAGTTCATGGGATTACCCTCCACGATGACCGCCTTATAGCCCAGTTCTCGTGCCCGTTCAAGGCCGTATTCGATGAGTTCCTTGGAAATGTGCTGCCGCTGCAGTTCGGTTTTCACCGCCATAGGCGTGAGGATCAGCAGTTCCTGTTCATACTTTCCTTCCAGATGGAAGCGGGAAAACATACAGTAACCGATCATCTCATCCGCTTCATTCACCATGATCAGTTCCAGTTCCGGAAGATAAAACCGCTTGCTGCGGATCTCTTCCACCAGGGAGCGAACCAATGCGCCATCTTCTGCAGATTCCGAAGCTGTAAATACACCTTCCACCAGTTCCAGCGCGGGAACTAAATATTTTTCTTCCATGGATTTGATGATTCTCATGATCATGCACTCCTTGCGATGGGTATTTAAGAACACTATATCATCGCCTTATATCTCGCGTCAACAAAATCTCTTTATCCGAAAAAAGTTTGAGCCGGGATTACTCCCGGCTCGTGTGTTTATTGATTTTGCAGAATCCTGCGGATACTCTTTTCGGACAGGTGGTATTTGCGGCTCAACGCTGCAACACCCAAGCCGGTGGCATAATCGCTGCGGATACGGTCATTCCGGGCCTTCAGCTCGGCTTTGTAGTCCGTTTCCTGTCCCCATGGGTGCCGGGTGCCCGGTTTCCGGGGAATATAGATATACACGCCGTCGGCGTACTCCTGAATCTGACGGATCAGTTCCTCCGGCAGGATTTCTTCTGCTTTTATATAGCTCACGGTTGCCTCCTTACTCAATTTGCGACCTAAGGAAAGCATCGGCTATACAAAGTCAGTATTTTATTCTTCTTGCATAGCCAACGCTTATGCAGCCATTACATAACGAATCAAAATACAGATCCTCCTTTTTTCGGGATTCCTCCCTATAATATATGGCAAATTGGCAGTATTTGCAATCGCAAAAACGATTCTGAAAAATTCTTGTCCGAGAATTGAATCCTTCACAAAAAAGCGTGGGGCTAGCATTCATCCGTTTTCTATGATAACATAAAGAAAAACGAAAAGGATGGTGCTGTCGATGGCAGAATTTCAGTACATTACATTAAGGGAAAAGCCCCAACTTATGAACATGGCCGCAGATTGGTTCCACAGCAAGTGGGGCGTTCCTCGTGAGGCCTATCTTGAGTGCATGGAAGCCTACCTGAAGCAGGAAACCGACTTGGGTTGGTTCCTTTGCCTGGATGGCGAGAAAATCGTTGGCGGTCTGGGTGTGATCGAAAATGACTTCCATGATCGAAAGGATCTGACCCCCAATGTTTGCGCCGTGTATACGGAAGAGAGTCACCGCTGCCGTGGTATTGCCGGGCAGCTGCTGAATATGGCAGTGGAGGATCTGCGGACCAATGGCATTTCCCCTGCCTATCTTGTCACCGACCACACCGGCTTTTATGAACGGTACGGCTGGGAATTTCTGTGCATGGTACAGGGCGACGGCGAACCCGATATGACACGGATGTATATTCACAGATAATAAAATCTATGTGGC
The DNA here is from genome assembly GCA_045638225.1 of Faecousia sp. Classification (GTDB taxonomy): domain Bacteria; phylum Bacillota; class Clostridia; order Oscillospirales; family Oscillospiraceae; genus Faecousia. The sequence continues at coordinate 38,745 of JAZUAW010000082.1, forward strand.
GGGCTCTGTTAAACCCGCCACAACTTTTTAGGCCCAAAAAGCAAGAAAAAGCACCGAAATCTTTCGATTTCGATGCTTTTCTTTGGTGGGCGAGGCGGGACTTGAATTCTGAGTGTGCCAGTTTACCTCGCCTTAAAGTTTGTTATTTGATGATATTTCGTATGGTTTCCCTAACTTTTTCGTGTTATTTTATACCCTGTTTTATCCCCTAAGTTTATCCTCTAAAGGGAAATATAAGGGAAAACTTTTTATCAAAACTTCGCCGCATAGCAGGTACACAAAGATCCTCAGCATAGGGAGCAAGCCTATGCAGCTGCTCAGAGCTAATCTGAGAGGGCGATGGGCAGGCTACGCCCCAAGTAACTTGCCCAGTCGCTATCTCACGGCGGTGAGTATAATCTGCCGAGTCTCGCCCAGCTGCTGCACGAGAATGGGCGGGGCGGTTAGATAGAGCCTATCCTATCCGACCGTCCTCAGGTGTTAAACGCACTAGGACGCCGTTGATTCCGGGAGGAGTCACCCGACAACAAGGGATGCCTACGGCCCGCGTGGCTATGGTTAAAGAAGGAGCGGGGGAAAAGCCGCTGTATGGCAACTGGGCCATAGCGGATGATCCGTGGTCAGAGGCATCTTGGGTAAGTCCTCTGACGGAGATATGTAAGGATGCGAAAGCATCCGGAGTGGGGGCACGGGAGCTGGCGACGGCTCGTAACACTCTGAAAGCATAGCTGCAGCAATGTAGCACTTGATAGGCGCCCGGCTCTGTGAGGCACAATACCGCAAGCCTGGGCATAGTTCTCCCACTCTCGTTCAAGGGAGTACTATGCCCAGATGCTTGTGGTTGCAGTGTGATGGTAAAGCCTAAACATAAATACCCTTCACCTCTTAGCAATGGCAAAAGCTATTTTGACAGGGGCAGAACGCAACACTTGCATAACCATCTTATCGTCGTGCCAGTGAACTTTTCGGAGTTCGGGGATACAACTGTTATATCAACGATATGCAGTCGCTGATGTTTGGCTCATAAAGCTTTGCTCGGTGTCCTCTTGTCGTTACTTGCGCAAAATTGCCTGGACGATTGGGATGAAGTGATCATACAACGTTCTTCTTACGTTGGTTAAGTCAGATTCATGCGCCATATCGTTTCTCACGATGATTATTTGCCGCAAAGTATCAACCGTAAGTGTAACATTATTGGAGTATGTATTTACTCCAAATTCTTTTTTTATGAACTCGCAGACTGCCAGTGCTTGCCATTCCTTTTTTGTTATACCCTGTGAAGTGAGAGTTTTCTCGGCCTCTGCCCTATACGATGCCATTTCTTTGGTTCCCTTAATAAGCTCAATAACGCGGTATAGCAGCATATACCGGGATACCATGTCACCACTCTTAAGCGCAGCGACATAGGCATCTCCTATTTTTTGTTGCAATGCTGTTTGTTTATTGGCTTTATTCAAAAGAAACACATTTTGCATAACGGTGATTCTGGTTGTTATTTCTCCCATGCCAATCCGGAAATCATTATTAGCGACATATGTGATCCCATCTTCAGAATAGCTTTTTAGTACATCAATCTGATTGAAGCCAAACCCATTAAAGCCATTGCTTCCACAATAGACATAGATACTACACTGCTTTGAGATAATCTCACAATACTGCCGCAGTAAAGCGAAAATCTTGTCTTCACTTAATGTAGCAGCAACAATTATGGTCACGCGCCATTTGGCCGAATCATCGTCCGACACAGGTATTCGTTTCACATTGATGCTATCAATGAAATGGTCACCTATATAGCATTTACTCTGGGTGTGCGAGTCGATATTAACATTGACAAAATGCCTTTCTCCTCTGTCATCCGAGGGAGATTCAATCATGTAAATCGGAGCGATGATCTTCGTGTATTTGAAATTGCTGTAATCTGTAATGATAGACATTTCGTTATTCCTTTCGGGTCAGTTCCTGATACATTTTCATTAACTCAGCAACACATTCCGTTTCGGTGTTCAGCTGACCCCAGAAGCCATAAGCCCGCATAACGGCCTTATCATTCTGCTGGTGAGCTTTACGGAGTTCAGGTGGCATAGTTAGTGATGCTTAATCTTCAATCAAAATGCAATTAACCTTCCGAGAAATGGGCGTACATGCGTCCATGGCAATAATGCCGTTTGCGTAATAGGGGGCAAAATTAGGGTTATTATCAAATTCGCCGCCGTCGTGGTTGTAGCGGGAGTGGCCGAAGGAGCAATGCCAATGGCCACATACGATGGTTTTGTTGGGCTCGACAATACCACTGTGGGCAGCTTCCATACCATTGATCCACCGAGCTTTATTCCACAGATCCTTGCTGGCATTGCGCCAATCAGCGACGGGAACATATTCCTTTTCGTCATTGCCGATACTGACAGGCGTGCAAGGAATCCAACCATGGACAAAAATGTAATGCTCGGTTTCAAAGTAATCCACCATTGCAGGAATAAGGGTTTGAATAAACGGATTTTGCAGGATAGATTTACCAACTTCCTCCGGCTCGGTGAACACATCTCGTGCGGAGAAACCAGTCAACTGGGAGACGGTATCAACCGTGCCGTTGAGATTGTGGTGGCGCTGAAGGTAGCTGTTGCGATTCCAGTTGTACAGCAGATCCAGTGCGAGATCTTCGTGATTACCACGGATCAAAATTACCTGATCTTTTGCCATGAGGTCCAAAATAAATTCCTGCAACTGCAAAGCTTCAGTACCACGGTCATAGAGATCGCCACAAATGATCAATTTGTGTGGCTCTGTATCTTCAAAAAAGCCGTTTCCACGCAATGCAGTTTGCAACTCGGTGAAATACGCGTGGACATCGGCGGTAACATAGTATTTCATAGGCGTTTACAAATCCAGACTATCCGCATTCAGCAGGAAGTCGTACACACTGATGACCAAGATGCCGTCATCAGTATACCATGGAGCAGGGGTATCCTTAACGACGATAATCTTCTTAAAGGAATCATCAATACGAAGCAAAGAGTTGGATTCCTGTTGCATCTTTGCTTCGTCGGGAATGGCAAAGGCAGACTGGACATAGTAGCGTTTGCTGCCCTTGTTACACACAAAATCCACTTCCAGTTGTTTGCGGACGAGTTTGCCCGCTGTATCCTTCGCGGAAAGGCAAACCAGACCTACATCCACATTGAAGCCTCTGTTAATCAGCTCGTTAAAAAGGATGTTTTCCATGGTATGATTTTCTTCAATCTGCCGAAAATTGATCCGGGCATTTCGCAGGCCCACATCGGTGAAATAATACTTTTGAGGGGTGTCGATGTACTTTTTGCCCTTGATGTCATAGCGGGTCGCGCGGCTGACAATAAAAGCATCGCACAAATAATCCAAGTAGCTCTTGATGGTGTTGACACTGATTTTGATATTCTTCTTGGTTTTGAAGGTATCTGCCAGCTTTTTGGGGTTAGTCAGCGAGCCAATTCCAGAGGAAAGGATATTGATCAATTCCTCAAACTCGTCCTTGTTACGGATCTTGTGGCGACCCACAATGTCATTGACATAGGTTTCGTCAAACAGCCGCTTCAAAAGCTCGATCTTCTGCTCCGGAGTGGGAAGCAGCACCACAGGGGGAAGACCACCATACAGCACATATTCATGCCAGCCGTCATATTTGTTGCCCTCATAAACGGACATGAATTCCGCAAAGGACAGCGGGTTCATATGCAGCTCATCTCCCCGGCCCCGGAACTCAGTGATAATATCCTTGGACAGAAATTTTGCATTGCTGCCGGTAACATACACATCCACATTGGGGATGCGCATAAAGCCATTGAGTACCGACTCAAATTCGCCCAAAAGCTGCACTTCGTCGAGAAGGATATAGTACATCTGATCATCCACGATCTGCGCCTTTACATGTGGATACAAAACTTCCGGATCGCGGAACTTTTTTGCCTCAAAGGAGTCAAAGGGAATTTCGATAATATGATCCGCATCTACACCGCTTGCCTGCAGATGCTTCTTAAAGAGGGTAAACAGCAGATAGGATTTTCCGCAGCGGCGCACACCGGTAATGACCTTAATCAAGCCATTATGCTTCTTTGCTATCAGTTTGTTCAGATAATAATCACGTTTAATTTCCAATTCGGTCACCTCTATTGAAAATTTTTGCATATTTTGCTTAGTTTTTTCAATAGTATTATACCCATAATTACAGCCCGAGTCAATAACTATTGAAAATTTTTGCATATAACAACGCAAAAATTCAACAGTTCGTCAGTGGGTAGTGTAAAAACGGCTGGGCAAGGCGTTATTTGCCATACCCAGTCGTTTTACTATCAATACCGTTCTGCCGGCAGCACAAAACATTGCAATAAAAGTGTACAATCCGCTACAGTATGCGTACTCCTTATTAGGATCGATAAAACACTTTGCTTTTCGTATATCATATTACCCCTTTGGCTATGGTCCGCTTTGTCGAATTCAATCACAGTCTAATGTCCATATAACAATTCTCAGTCCGATTGCTTCTGCAGACTGTAACGCAATACTAATCGCCTAATGAACGTTGGATCACTCTATCCTATAGAAATTGTTCCAGTTCTAGGCGTGGGAATTCATTAGCGGTGCCCTTTCTTGCATTTTCTTTTACTCCCCTTCAATTGCCGTAGCACCACAATCTCCTTCCTCAGAAGTTCTAATTCATTATTCTGTTCACTTAGCTTTTTTATTAATTTATCCTCATTGGTGGTTGTTGAGAAAAATGGCGGATACAAATTAAAATCAAGATATATGGCCTCAACGTAATTTTTCCGTCCATCTCTATAGCTAATCGTTCCTTCTATGGGCATTTTTTCAATATTGTTCCTAAAAGAGGCACCTCCGAAGTAAATACTATAACTTTGCCCAACTCCCAGCAAGAATTCCTTTCCATCCAGTTTCTTTAAAAAATCAGCAAATACCGACTCTGTTAAACTATCAACAAACTCTTTTTGCAAAGAGATGCTAACATTGGTAGCTACTCTTTTTCCATGATTGGTGAACCGAAGCCCGTAATATGTTCGGTTTTCAAAAAACATCTCATATGTAATGCTAGGTCTATTGTCCTCTTCAAATTGTCTTTTTGTTTCTGCCAACTGCTTTTTGCTGGCCTTTGCGGCACAAATATTAGCCCCACAAATGAAACATGTCGCAATCACATACACAAAAGTGATTGTAACCATCAATGCACCTTCGTTTTCATTTAAAAATGAAATAACATAAGATAAATTTTCCATTAAACTCTCCAATCAAAAATAAAACACGATAAGTCTATTTCAGGCTCTCCTGCTCTGCCATATCAACCACTATATTGACTAGGCACAATGCCATCCTGTAATGCAGCAAATTTACATCAGCCATTAGCGTTGCAAATTGTTATTTATCCATTACCATTTTCATTTTTCATGCTTCCATCTTCTGCAACTTCCTTCTTTTGCTCTAGATAAACACCTTTGCACTCTTCGGCATATGCAGCTTTTAGGTTCCCAAACATATTTACAGTTCTATTTGCTTGCTTCTCAAGCCACAGATATTTCTCTCGAATTGACACATCCGTCGATGCCCTAAGATTAGCATTGCACAAGCTAAATAAAACGTCACAGTAGGTCTTCCAATTTTCCATTCTAACAGACAGAAACGGGCAATAGGTTATGAAGTATAATCCATCCCTATCGCGTTCGTATCTGCATATTAGCGGTCTAAACATAGCGCCCATATGCTTTGTCGATAATTTCCCTTCTTCTAACGTTTCTTCGGTAAAAACAATGCGCGGAAATTTCGCGATTTTGCTTTCCAGTAGATATGCTTTTGTCAAGCCTTCACCAAAAATGATATCCTCTTCATAAAAAAGCCCTCCCAACGCAATGCCGCCACGCAATAGAATTGGCTTCTTACGCAGTAGCAAAGACTTTTGCAATCCCTCACATACATAAAGTAGTGCAGCAAAAGAGTCTTCAATGCTTGCTTCAATGTAGAGAATTACACTATCGGACAGAATCTTGTGCTTAATCTGTGAATACGCGCTGATATTTATTCCGTTCCAAATTAACGAAACACTAGAACGTTTATGAATAGTGTCAAAAATGCTATATATTTCTTCACATTCATATTGATCAAGAATATTCTTGAAACCCAAAATATCGAGAAATGCAACATAATGGTCTTTATATTCGCGCATGCTATAATCCCCCTCAATTCTCTTTCAGAATGCTCTACCGCACCCTTTCCGCCATGGTCACGCCATCCATAGCACCCATTTCAATATCCAGCAACAGAATGTCCCAGTCCTTATCCTCGGCATACCAGAACAGGAAACTCTCCGCTGAAGGGAACATCTCCGCCCGGATATCTGCCTGTCGCTGAGCCGCCCAGCTATTCAAAATACCTTGTACAAATTCTGCATCCTTTACGCTGTCGTCTACAATTGCAACCCGATAGGCTATGTGCTCACCTTCTATTCACATTTCTCTTCTATTATAATCAAACTGTCAATAAGATGCAAGAACCCTTGGAGGAAATCCCCCAAGGGCTGTTAAACAAAGATATTTTCTAAATTGCCACCACGAACATTGTCGCCGATCCACATGCTTAGCTGCGGGATCACAGCCTGCACATATGTTTTTGCATTTTCATCTTTGAGGTCAAGCCAACGACACAAATGCTTTGCGGCGGTCTGCATCTTTTCTTCCGTTGCAGTCATCATGGCGCAAACAATCTGCAGCTGTTCTTCCGGTTCAAATGTTAAAGGGTCAAGGCCGGAGCCGAGAAGCGCTCTGCTCAGTCCATTGATCAGCAGATGCCCACATTGGTTCAGCGTGGCAGCAGGCAGCCTATCCCAAAGCTGCTCAAGGGCCTCATCCGGGACACCCGCCATAATTTGATTCTCAATCCACATGATATTTAGATAGAAAAGGCAACTGTCAATTCCCCGGATGCTCTCTGGCGGCGAAATCAGAATTGGATAGAACAGATCGTCCGGCCCTCTGTGCGCCAAATGCAGATGATCGTAGTGCTCCAAATAATACCGCAGATAGCTGAGCGCTTCCCAGCGGCATTCTGTTTGCCACTGTGGAACAGTACCATTCACCAGCTCCAGCATTGATTTTGCCTTGCTGAGTTTGCTTTCCAATATTTCCTGCCCAAGGATGAGCGCTTCTTCAATATTTCCATGAGCATATACACCGCCTGCTTGATTGATCGTGTACTCTATGGACTCCATCAGCTCCTGGGCAAGTTCAACCGGGACGGAGGAATTTTCACCCATGTGATGATGCTTATGATAGCTTTTCACTTGCTTTTCCATCAGCAGATACATCTGGCTCATGAGTCGTTGCTGTTCTTCCGGGGATAGGGGCTGCATCGGGAAGTTGTTCACCAAAACGTCTCCTCGTCCGCATATTTGTCGTCGAAGTCATTTCGTGCCCAGCGGCACAGTTCTTCCAGAGAGATGGTGGTCAATACTTCTGTAGATCCACGGGCTTGCCCGTTGAACACTTTCTCTATGAATTCAATGAGGTCATCGTCAGAAAACAGGTCCTGGGACTCGTTTTTGAAATAGTAGAAGGCATCTTGTAGATCGCCAAGAGTGGCAGCGTAGTTATAGGGATCGACATAGGGGGATTTGCAGAAGGCACGGATCAATTTCGGAAGAATGCCGCCGCCAAATTCCACCCGTCCGGTAGATCGCAGCGCCTCTCCCCGAAGCTCCACCAGTTCCGTGATATCCGCTTCCGTCAGGGTCAAGCCGTAATGCCGATTGAGGTCTTCACAGCAACGGATTTCATCCTTTGCCTCAGAAATTTGCATTTGCCGGATTTGAAGTTCGTTCATAGTGATCCCTCCTTCACAAGCATATTTTACCGCAAAGAAAGATAACTACAAGTCTTGAAAAGTTTCGTTTTTTCTGCTATAATGTAGCCACAAGGAAGAAAGCTGACCCGGAGAATTCTCCGGGTTTTCTTATTTTCTCAAGCAATATTGATAAAAGATTCCGCACAAGCGAAAAAAGCACCTTATCAATCGTCATAGTAAATGAAAGGAGGGTTAGGTGTGGCTGAGATGAACTTGCGAGAACTGTTTGCCCGGATCCAAAACAGAGACTGGGAAGCATTTACCTGTGTATACCAGGAACTGAAGCAACCTGTATATACGATTTGCTACCGCATTACTGGGTCAAAAGAAACCGCGGAAGACATTACCCACGATGTGTTTGTCAAGTTGTTCCACTCACCGCCTGACGCTTCCGTCAAAAACATGCGGGCATGGATATTCCAGATGGCGCGCAATCTGTCGATCGATGCTCTGCGAAAACAATCACGAATGGCCGAGCAAGGCGAGCCAATCGGTACAGAAGATCCATACCCACCCATTCATTTGCGGATGGATCTGGAAGCAGCGTTGAGAAACCTCTCTCGGGAAGAACGGGAAATCCTGACGCTGCATCTCAATGCGGATCTGAGCTTCAAAGAGATTGCAAGCATTGTGGGCTTGTCTTTGCCGGCTACATATCGAAAATATCGTAAGGCTCTGAAACATTTACAAGAAGAGCTGAATGGAGGCTGATTATGAAAAGAATACTTATACTGGCAATGTGTTTTCTTATCATATGTAGTTGCGCTATCATGGTTTCCGCCGAGGACAGTGGCATATATGAAAATGCTGGACAGTTATATGAGGCGTGGCTTTCTCAAGGCGGTGTGCCGGATTATATCAGCGGTGTATGGTCTACGGACGGCGGCACAGAGGATTTGACATTTGGCGTTGTGAAGGGCGAGTCCGGAGAACGGGGGAAACAGGAAATCCTCGCTCTGGTTCGGGACGATGCTACTGTAACCATTGTGTATCAAACCTACTCTCGTAACTACCTTCACCAAATTCAAAAGGAGATTGAGGATGCATATTTTGAAGCAGGGCTTGGTTTGGTTGCGGCTGGTGTCATGGAAATGGAAAACAAGCTCCGCTTTGAGGTGCATACCGACTTTGCCGACAATGCAGATACACAGGCAATGATCCAGCAGGTTACCGAGCAATATGGCGATGCTGTTTACTTCAGCCATGTAGACACCTATCCCCAGTTTGTTGGTGGAACGCAGCCGGCTCCGACGAGTCCGATACTGGTGATGACGAATCCGCAAAACCATGTGTTCCCCTTTGTATTTGTGATGTTTGCAGTCGCACTGGCCCTTTTGCTCGTTATTGAGATGCAAAGACGGCGCGTACTGGCGGTTGCCGCAGATGGTACCTCTGTAGTCGTGAACAAAAAGCCTATCACAAAAAAAGAAGTTGAGGCCGCCATCCGCAAAGCAGAAGTCGTCCCCTCCGAATCCTTAGACGACCGTGTGATGCGTTCCATTCAGTCGGATTTCTAACAACATACAGCGAAGCCCCGGAGTCATCTCCGGGGCTTGCTTTGTGTATAGGGTCACTTCTTAGTGGCGGGGAGCCACAGTTCCAGATAACGGGAGGAATTGAGCTTTTCATCCCCCTCCTTGTAGAACCAATGAAGGATCTCTACCTCAGGTCCCTGGGCCAGTTCATAACCAGCTCCGGATAGCAGATTGGTTGCCGCTTCCCGGTAAAGGTCATCTGCGTAATTGGCGGGATACTGGCACCGTTCTCCCTCACACACCAGATACGTGCCGCCGGGAATGATGATCTTCTCAAACCAGTCTGCTACTTCCTCACCAAAGCATTCCAACAGGTCCTCTCGATCATCTTCTCCAATGTAGGAAGCGACGTAGAAATCGTAGCCATAGTCGGTAACATTGTTAATGACATTGTATGTGGTATCCACATCGTGGGCCATGTATTGCAATGCCGCGTGCTTCAGCCGGGTGTCGCAAATGAAGTTGTGGTCCTGCAGATTCCGGTCTTTGGGGCTGCCGGTAAAGTGTGCCTTATAGCCAAACAGCACCAGGGGTTCTTTCTGTTCAATTCGGTAATTCATAATACTACCACCTTCCAAAGATACTTTGATAGACAGGCGGGAAAAGGATTTCAGCATCGCACCGCTGCCGCGCGCCTGCGACGGTGTAATACCGTGGAACTTTTGGAACGCTTTTGTAAAGCTTTCCGGGTTATCATAGCCATACTTGTATGCCACATCGATCACCTTTTCACGGGTGTTTGCCAGCTCTGTGCCGGCCAGTGTCAGCCTGCGGTTGCGGATGTACTCGCCCAAGGTGTATCCGCAGAGGATGCTGAAAACCCGCTGAAAATGGAATGAGGAAGAAAAGCTTTCCTTCGAGATCCGCTCATAATCCAATTCCTCTGTGAGATGATCTTCGATGTAGTTGATGGCATTTTGAATACCGATGATCCATTCCATATTCATCCCTCCTGTTGAGAATCAGTATAGCAGAGGCAGCTTCAAAAATCCTGACTTTGAATGCTATCGTAATCGGGGTTATAGTTGTAACTCCATGGTGACTTCATCTTCATCACAGTCGATTTCTACAAAACCCAAACTCTCATAGAGCTACTTGGTAGTATCGCTCGCCTCAATTTGTCTTGGCAGATAGCTCACTTCTTTTCGCTAATTTCTTTTACAAAAAAACGGGGAAAGGAAATGTCCTTGCCCATCTGTCTGCCCTCAACATCACATTGATGTAATTCTCCGAATTTGTCTTGATAGGAGAGTTGGAACGAGAAGATTTGCTTTTTGCTTACCAAACATGGGTTTTTCAACGATAGCTCGCGTCTATCTTTGAGATGTGCAATTCGTTGTTCCTTTCCATTGCTCCAAAACTCTGTGCCATCTTCGTTTAGTATTTTAATTTCAGACAGTTGGATTTCTGTGGCAATGTTATCAGAGATATTTTCAATATACAGCCCCAGCTGTCCACACTTTCCTCCCATGCAACTTGCACCGAAATACAGGATAGGCATATTCTTTTGATTTTCCATACGTTCCAAAATATCTGTGTGCTTGTCACTTTCAGTTTTGATAACATGGTTCTGCCACAACGCCAAACCGCTGAAAATAACAGTTCCCATAAAGCCCAATGCGCTCCCATAATACGCGAGCGCATCTTTTGCCTCCCAGTCAACCGCAAAGCAATCACACAATGCAGGGACAGTAAAAGCCCAATTGATGAGAAGCGGAACGCCGGCAACAGAAAACAGAACAGCAATCACACAGCCGACAACCGCCACCCAATTCTTTTTCACAAAATCCCAAAACTTGTCCATAACTATGCCTCCATACTATCTTTCTGTACCTTGGTGAAACAGTCAAGGCCCCGCCACGGCTTTTTTGTTTTATTATTCTCCCATCATGCCAACCAGTTTGTAAAAACTGGTACGCTTTGTGCCGGTCATTTCCATAGCGGTCTTTGCGGTGATCTCGCCGGACTTCCAAGAGGCATAAACCTTGTCCCAATTTGCAGGGAATGTCAAAGCAGGTCTGCCCAGCTTCTTCCCTTTTGCTTTTGCGGCTTCAATGCCCTCGGCTTGCCGCTTGCGAATGGTTTCTCGTTCCTGCTCGGCGATGGTTCCCAACACCTCAATCAGAATGTTATTGACCATATCAAACACCCATTCTTGCCCCTCGGGCAAGTCCATCATGGTAGTAGAGAGGTCGATAACTTTGAGGCGGATGCCGTTTTCCTTGAAATAGCGCAGTTCGTTGTGAATGTCTGCCTTGTTGCGGCTGAGGCGATCCAGAGATTTGACGACCAGCGTATCGCCCCGGCGGAGGATTGCGTTTTTGAGCGCTTGATAGCCCACACGTTCCAAATCCTTGCCGCTTTCCTTATCGGCGATGATTTCGCGGTCATTTGCTCCAAGCGCCTTGAAGGCAGCAATCTGCCGATCTAAATTCTGTTCCTTGCTGGATACTCTTGCATAGTAATAAGTACGGCTGTCCATATTCGTATCTCCCTTGCTTTATCTGTCCATATTATAGCACAATTATTCGTAAATATCAATACATTTGCGAACATATCCGCAAAAAGATTTCTATATTTTACGAACAAAGAAATAGGGGTGATTGCGAGTGTTTGTAAAGGTACACTCTTGCGAACACGTGAAGAAAATGTATACAAAGCAAGGGTTTTCTCTTCCACCGTGGGCCCGCCACTGTATTTCTTTGCATGGATTTTTTCTTTTATTAGCCCAGGGTTTCATGTTTAGCGTGATGTGCTGTCTTACTCGAAGCGAACAGTGGGCAGGACACCGCGTGGAGTGTAGTTATTTGTCCTTGTGAGCTTGTACATAAAGTTGATTCACATATACACTGGCTCCGGCGGCCAAGATGCCCTGTGTGACAGATGTAAAGAGTGCAGCGACAACTCCCTGCATGTTCGTGATTTGGCTGGTAGCGACCACCCAGACGGCTGACAGAGCAATACCTATGATGCCCAGCACCAGCGGAATCCACTTGTCCTTCAGCTTACTCTTCTTCAAACCAAGGCCAATGATGTATAGAACCGGCACCAAGACCAGTAATTCGGATTTGATGTATTCTTGATATTTCACTTTTTCTTCATCCTTTCTTTTTTCGTTATTTACTTAAACACCATATTGATGAACATCGAGATCAGGCCGCCGGCAAAGGCTGCGATAATCGCAGTAACAATCTGCTGCATTCGTTGGCCTGGAATACCTTTGATTTCATCAATCTTTTGCTCATGGCGGGCAAGATGTTCGTTGGCATGTTTTAGTTCTGTGGTTAGCGTTACCAGCGTATCGTGCATGGACCGAATCTCTGCCTGGACTGTTTTCATGTCCGTCATATCCCGCTCCAATGTCTTGATCTGCTGCTCGTGCCGTTCCAACACTACCTCGATTTCTTCCATAATCTGTTTCCTCCTCTCTCTTGCGGTGTAAACAGACTATATCATCCAACGCGGACAGTTCTTGTCCACATTAAAACTATATGTTTTTTCTTGACGGTGCAGAGGAAAATGTGTACAATAAAAATACTGGTTGCAGTTACTACAGCGACGATGACACCGGCCTGTATTACTGCAATGCAAGATATTACAGCCCCAAGTGGCGTCGCTTCATTTCTCCCGATGATACTTCCTACCTGGCCCCCGAATCCGTCAATGGCCTGAATCTCTATTGTTATTGCAATAATGACCCAGTCAACCTCGTTGACCCAAGCGGTCATGCAATTGAAACTGTATTTGATATTATTTCTCTTGGTGCAAGTATTGTAGATGTTGCAATTAACCCCTTGGATCCATGGGCATGGCTCGGATTGGTTGGTGATGTTGCAGATGTTGCACTTTTAGGCGTTGGTGGATTAGGGGAAGCTGTAAGGGTGCTGAAAGCCACGGGCGCTATTGATGATACTGTTGATGTGGTCAAAATTACTAAGAACACTCTTGAGGTGATTTCTACTACAGCGAATGCACTTTCTGCCGGCGGCGATTTTCTATATGTTGCATATGGCGATGGCGCGAAAACCATTTTAGAGTATGTAGGTATTACCAATGATTTTAATAGGCGGAAAAATGAGTGGGCTTTAAAACGGGAAATTTTTAAGCGAATCGAGGGAGTGGACAGAAATACCGCTCGATGCGCAGAGCAAACGTTAATCAGTTTATTTGGCAAGAAGGGGAATACATTATCCAATATTCGAAACAGCATCGGCAAAAACGGAAAACTGGTTGATGAATACATTGCGTTTTTTAAACTATTTATTTGAGGAGGCGTACTTATGCGTAGGGCAAAACTAGGTGATGTTTATGCTATGCATTTACCAAATGGCATCAAACTTTTCCAATGGGCCTACTGCATACCAAAACAAGGAACTTACATCCGCGTTTTCGACGGATTGTATAAAACTATACCATCGAACATAGATCAGATTGTACAGGGCGAGCATACCTATATTATTGGCTTTCAGGTCAGCAGAGCATATCGCATCGGGTTAGTTGAGTTCTTAGAAAATCTTCCAGTACCCGAAAAATATCAACATCCTATGTATACCATCGAATTTTGGCCCTATGAGTTAACCGAGCATTTTGGTGTTTGGATTCGCCCAAGTTGTTTTGATACGTCCAAAAATCGGCACAAGATATATAGCTTTGATGATTTGAATTCTATAGCAGATTTGCCTGAAGAATTTCGAAATGTAAAATGGATGGATTGTTTCATTTCACCAGATTTGCTGATGTTCTTGTTTGATTACAATTTTACCTTTGATAACCCACGGCGTCATTGGCCCAGCTATGTGCTAGGCGAAAAAGCAGAGGAGGTACTGGACGGTTATCAAAAACGAGTCAATAATCTCGTTGAACAAGATCGCGCCAAGAGAAAACCGAGGGATTAATGACATTTGTCTCTGTGAACCAATCAATTAAATATCAAACAACCAAAGCCTCCCAGACCTGGGAGGCTTTTTCTTGACTGCGGGCGAGGAAGATGGTAAAATAAATATGCCGAAGTGAAGGCTGCAAAAGCACCAATTTTCATCACTGTGGCTATTGTGGTGCTAATGACACCGGCCTGTATTACTGCAACGCCCGGTATTACTCCCCCAAATGGCGCAGATTTATCTCACCTAATGATATTGCTTACTTGGATCCGGAATCGGTTAATGGTTTAAATATCTATGTTTTCGCAAGCAACAATCCAATAAATGCGGCAAATAATCACATTCACGCAGATAAACAAATGCGTATTTCTGCCAATTATACGATAGCTCATACAGGTGCTACCAATGGAACGTATGCTAATAGTTCCAATGCTTTAGGTGGACTGTACTGCTTGTCAAATACTTTTGCTTTTTTTGATATGCACTCAGGATTTGTAAGCGGTGGAGCCGATGCGGCGCTGTCTTATTGGGGGCCGGGAGGAGTCGGATTAAAAGGCCTCGGAAAATATTCTAACACACTGTCTAAATTCGGCAGAGGAATGCTTGTCGCTGGATCCATTCTCTCTTGGAGCAGTAGCGTGTATAATAACTTTACCAACGCAGCTTATACAGTAAGTGAAGCTTTTGCCGCAAGTGCATTGGATGCAGTGTATTATGGCGCAAAAGGCGTTGGTACATACTATGCAGGTGCGGCAATGGGAAGTTTTGCGGTTGCTGTTGGCGCAGGTATAGGTAACGCTGCAATTGCATATTTTGGTGCCAGTTTTTTAACTGCGTTCGCTGTTGGCGGTGGTGTTGCTTTTGTTGTTGGTATCGCGGGAGCGGTTGCAATATATTATTTGGGCGTGGGGGTAGATCTCTTATATGAAGAATTTAAAGAATGGCTCTTCGAATAAATTAATTATTTATCAAATGCCACTATTCGAAAGACTTTTAGGAGCGTTTTCAGCTATTGCTTTAACTGTAATTCCGCTGACGTATTTGTTTATTCCGTTGTACAAAAACCCAAAAGAATTTGCGCTAGGCGTTGTTATTCTTGTGACGATGATAGCATATTGTGTTTTTATGTATTTGTGCATCTTCAAAACATATATATGTTTTGACCTTGGTGGCAACAAACTTGTTATCAGAGAGTTTCTACAAACAAAAAAGGAAATTCCTTTAACAGATATTGCCCGCTTGACATTATCTGATGACCTGATACGTAAAGGCATATTTTCCCTGGATATCAATCGTATCGGTTATACGCAGCAAATTTTATCTTGGTCTACGCATCCTTCGTGTAGATTAGCGATGTTCCGTGTATATGAACGCCAATCCAAAAGATTGAGAAAATTTGTTGATAAATGCAATCAATACTTTTTGGTACAAAATTCCTAAACGGGCTGGCTTGCATTTCGCAGGCCAGCCTTTTTCTTGACTGCGGGCGAGGAAGATGGTAAAATAAATATGCCGAAGTGAAGGCTGCAAAAGCACCAATTTTCATCACTGTGGCTATTGTGGTGCTAATGACACCGGCCTGTATTATTGCAACGCCCGGTATTACTCCCCCAAATGGCGCAGATTTATCTCTCCTGATGATACCACGGGCATTAATCCGCACATTGTTAATGGCTTAAATACCTATGTTTATGCGAGTAACAATCCGGTAAGCAATGCCGATAAAACAAACGTGAGAAGAATTAACATAAATGCCAAAAGAAACTTGAAATTCAGCATACCGATTAGTTTGGATAATCAATGTTCAACTAAGAGGAACATATTATCGTATGAACCATTCGCGTTTTCAGCAGGAATACTTACGCCTGATCATCCTGCTTTGCCGGAGTGGATGGATGCATATGCTTTCTATATTAGTGGCAGCTTAGGCGTAAGCTATACTCTGGGGGAAGGGTTGAAAGGATTTTCTATTGCGTCTCTCGATTTAGGGATCATCAATATGAAGTGTGATGTTATCACTTTCGATGATCTGAATGGCTCTGCATATCTGGGTATGGGTGCGCTGAATGCGAGTGCATCAGTTGGATTGGGTGTTTCGGCAAGTATAGAAATTGTCACTTTTTACTTCGGTTTGAAATTTGATGATGTAATTTCAGTAGATGGAAAAGCGTATGTTGGTTGGGGGATAGCATTAGATTTTTCGAACGGCGTTAAAGTGGGAATCGCTCTTGGAACGGGATTTGAAGTCGCAATTAATTTTGGTTGATCAGTATTTATAAGGAGAAACAAAATGGACAAAAAGTTAAACTATTTATCGATTATTCCCCTATATGGAACATGTATCATTCTAATATATTTGTTTATCCAATCTATAAAACAAAAAATATCTAAAAATAGATTTATGAGAACTTTTTGGATATGCGCGTTGATATCTGCTGTATGTTGGGTTATGGTAGGCTTAGTTTTGTACATAATTAACAATAGTTTTCATATATTGTTTCTAAAAAATCATTGGACTATCCTTTTAGTGATACTTGCAGGCTATATGATGAATATATTTACTTTCCGGTTTATCAATAAGAAATGGGAATATTTGGCGCTGTAAAGGATGAAGATAAAAGATATATTTCAACAAGAAACAAAAACAATTGTTGTTTGTTGCCAGTGGTGAACGGATACTTTGTATAATTGGGGGAGCTGTTCTTTTAGTTTTGCTTGAATGCAATTAAATAATGCAAGCATCTCACGCAAGTATATATGCCCAAACTTCATATTTACACGTTTCTCCAGATCATTCAGATCAGCTTGCCTCCCGGGAAACCGGGAGGCGTTTTCTTGACTGTGGGCAGGGAAGATGGTAAAATAAACACACCGAAGTGGCGTATGTAAAAGCACCCATTTTCGTCCCTGTTGTTTGTACGATGTCAATGAGTACGGAAAGCAGTATTGTTAATGTATTTCGGAGAGGAAAACAGAAATGAAAACTGACACGCAGCGCTTCATGCCTTTATTCCCCAAGTGTTTTTGCTTTTGTGTGGGCACATTTATTCTGTTTTTTTGCTCCTGCATAGTAGCAGATGAAGCAGATTTTCCAATGACTTGGTTGATTCCTATATCGATAGCTGTGCTACATTGTATTCTTGTGGTTTTTCTGTATTCAGATGGAATACCCGCGTCTACCTCTATGACAAGTCCATTGCACAAACCCAGTGGGGAAGAAAAATTGTAATTCCTTACAGTGAAATCAGCAGAGTAAAAATAGCGGAAAGTCATCCTGCTCCTCCTACCATTACTATCTTTTGGGGTCAACGTAAAATTGCATTTGATTCCACCAAGGCAGATCTTTTTTTGGCGTGTTGCACGAACCAAGAGATTAACACTCAAATTGAGATGTTACAGAAAATATAAACGAAGCATTTTAAGAAAGCGATGATATTTGGTCTAATTTGGTATTTGGTTGGACTATACATTGGTGTTATTAACGCTCTATAAAAAGGCATTCCAGAAAAATGCATAGACTTAAGCCTCTCAGGTCATCACGGCCCGGGAGGCTTTTTCTTGACTGTGGGCGGAGATGATGGTAGAATGTAGGTGACACCAGCGGCAATATGGTAGCCAAGTATCTGTACGATGCCTGGGGCAACTGCACGATCTCCGGCGAGACTACCAACACCGCTGTTGCCAACGCCAACCCCATCCGTTACCGTGGGTATTACTTTGATTCCGACACCGGCTTGTATTACTGCAACGCCCGTTATTACAGCCCCAAATGGCGCAGATTCATCTCCCCAGACGATACCGCCTACCTCGACCCCGAATCCGTCAACGGCCTGAACCTGTATTGCTATTGCGGCAATGATCCCGTAAATTACGCGGATCCCAGCGGTAACTCGCCTACCAAATGGTGGGAATGGGCATTGGCTGGATTGGCGGTTGCTGGTTTGTTCGTTGGCGCTGTATTTACCGGAGGGTTGTTGTATGGCGCTTTTCTGGGCGCTGCAATTGGAGCGAGTATCTCCTTAGGAACGCAGGCGATTCAGGGCGAGTTAAATTGGGGCCAATTTGCACTAGACACCGGGGTTGGGGCCATTACAGGTATGATAGGCGTAAGTTCGGTGTCCAGGCTGTTTGCTACAGGTGCCGGTACTTTTATTGGTGGAGCATCCAATCTAGCATCACAATTTATTCAAGGCGCCACATGGGATGAAATAAAATGGTGGGAAGTAGTGTTTTCTGCGGCAGTAGGCTGCCTTGCAGGCTTTGCTGGCGGTGCCGGCGCTCGAAATGCAAAAGAAGTTATGTCTACCTCAAGAGTCCACAAAGCTATGTCCTCGTTGACAAATGCGCTAGATAATATTGCCACGGGTTATTACCCAAGTGCAAAATATGCTGAGATGGCTTTATCAACAACCTGCAAAAGGCTGGGATATGCTATTATCAGACAGCAGACCAGTATGTTTAATGGATCCATGTTGTATTATGGAGTAAGCACAGCATTTACGAATTTTATCACAGGAGTCTTCTAAGATGGTTTTAGGTATAATTTTTGTTTGCATATTAATTATTTTAATACCTGTCTTTGGGACTTGGAATATGTATGATATTATTGACGATACGAAATTCAAGCGAATTAAGATCAGAAGAGCAAAATGGCTGTTCCGAGCAATAGAATTTAAATCCGTAGAGGAACATGGTATCATCATACCTCTGTATATTCTACAACTTTTATCCTACCCGATTTCGCTGCTCTCCTTGGTTATTGGAATTGCAATGTTGGTTTGCGAGCACAATCCTAAAAGCGCATTATTGATTCCTTCAATTGCCTTGGGTATTGTAGTAACCGTATGGGTTATCATCATCCTGGTGCTGTCTATGCTATCTAAGGCCAGGAAATAATAGAGTAATAGAGTTTTTGCGCTCTAAAACAACACAGCAATACCCTAAAAACAGATACCACCCAGGTCATTACGGCCTGGGTGGCTTTTTTGTAAGCGTTTAAAAATCGCATAGCTTTATGCTACAATAACCTTCCAAATCTAAGAAAGAAGGTTATGTTATGATCGACAACACTTCCTACCTCGCTGGGCTATATCTACGCTTATCAAAAGACGATGATCTTGATGGTGAAAGCCTCAGCATTAGTACGCAGCGCTCCATTTTGACCGACTATTGTGCCGCAAATGGCTATACGGTTTACAAAACTTATGTAGATGATGGGTATTCCGGTATGAATTTCTCTCGCCCGGGATTTCAGGAATTGTTAGCAGATGTGGAAAGTGGTGCGATCAATATGGTCATCACCAAAGACCTTTCCCGCCTGGGGCGGGAATATATTATGACTGGTTATTATTCCGAAATCTACTTTCCCAGCAAAGGTGTGAGATACATTGCAATTGCGGATCGTTTCGACTCTTCCCAAAGCGGCAATGAAATCGCGCCCTTTAAGAACATTCTTAATGAAATGTATGCCCGGGATCTATCCGTGAAGATCAGAAATGCCAAGCGTCATCGAGCCAAGCAAGGTCTTTTTGTGGGCTCTCAGACGCCCTATGGCTACACTGTGAGGGAAGACAATAAGAACCAGCTTGTTATTGATCCTGAAGCCGCCGAAGTCGTCAGACTCATATTTTCACTGGCAGAGTGTGGCATGGGAAACGTTGCTATTGCAGACGAACTGAAAGCCAGAGCAATTATCGCCCCTTCGGTCTACAAGTTTCTGCACGGCGATACCAGATTTGCTCATCATGTGGAAGGCCTCAAGGGAGATGATTGCAGGTGGTGCCACGGAACCATCGGTCAAATACTGAATAATCCTGTTTATACAGGGGATCTGATCAGCCTGAAAACAGAAGTCGTTAACTGCAAAACAAAGCATAGAATCGCGGTGCCGGCTGATCGACGGATTGTCACACAAAATGCGCATGAGGCGATTATTACCAGAGAGCAATTCGATAAAGTTAAGCAAGCCCGGGCAGGCCACAAATGCATTGCAACGATGCACAGGGATAATTTGTTTCGGGGAAGGCTATTCTGCGAATGTTGCGGACATCCCTTGACTATTACCCGAAAGCAACTGAAAGAAAAGACAACAGACATTTACCTGTGCATGCACCACTATTCCCACCCAGAGGCCTGCCCCAAAACGCATAGAGTGTATCACGATATGCTATATCCCTATGTGCTGCAGCAAGTGAAGGCTTTCGCAAAGAGCATGAAGCGAAGAAAGGTCAATTCGCCAATCAGCAGCTTTGCTTACATAGAGGAACTAACGCCGGAGATCCTTGCCGCAGTGATCAATCGCATCGAGATCAGCCATGTCAAATATAATTCCAAGCCAGGGCAAGTGATCCATATTTATTGGAAGTTGAGCTAAAAATATCTTCACCATGCCGGTAATTTTCATTACAAAGAAAAAGCCTCCCAGGCTGTGTAAAACCTGGGAGACTACCATGCTTTTTGAGTAGAGGAATGAATAAAAAGTATATTCGGTACCGGAGAACTGTCAGCATCAATTCCCTAAATACGCATAAAAATTTGATACAAAAGCTCTGCCTTTCGGAGTATTAGGTACACGAATCGGCATCTTAGCGGACATGCTATCCAAAGAATGCTCCTCTCTCCTGTCGATTAGAAGTATATACTCCCTTTCTTTAGGGATCGTCTGGACCTCTACACGCACAAGATCTGCAATCTGCAGTTCACTGCGAAATCCCCAAAAGAGGCCTCTTCTAGTTACCATCTTTGTTTTCGGATCGTAGGTAACAATCGTTGTTGTTCGGTTGGTAAGCAATAATACAAGTGCGAGCATTACACTCCATAATCCTAACAGCATGCAGGAAAGGATCGGTTCCACATTTGTAAGCAAGCATAGCAAGAAGCACCCAACCTCTCCGCACAGATAGAAAACCAGCAGAAATATGGTAAATGCTGAGCCGGATAATATCTTAATCTTTTTCACAAACGGAACCACCCTTTCCAATATCATAGCACTGCATTAAAGGGGCAACGGCGATATATGTTTTACATCTGTCCCCTGAGTACATCAATGGCAAATCCCCAGCCGGTTGGAATTACATTCAACATTTTTGAACCCAAGAGGTTCATTCCATTAGTCAAATAGGGACCCATCAAACTACCCATTACTGTTCCAACCATATTAAGAAGGCAGTACTCAACAGCGGATACTGCAACAGATCCATAATCTATATCTTCCCAATTCATGCCGTTATTGCCTAATTGATTGCCCAAATCTGCCAAGCCGCCGCCAAGTGCACCTGTTACACCCCCAATCGTTAAGCCCGCACCGATAGCTGCCTTTGTACTAAGTGCCGTTACGCCTCCAGCAATGCCAATTGCGACACTTTCCCCGACAATTAACGGCGCTAAAAACAACGCACCTATACCGGCCCCGACACCAAGAATTGCACCGCCGATAGCACCAGAAATAAAGCCCGTTAAAATGCTAGTTCCATTGCACGCAGCTACTGCTGCGCCTGCAATTCCACCTGCGGTCGCTCCTACAACGAGACCTATGGCTGCCGCTGTGAGAATAGTAGACAATGTGATTAAAAAATGTCCACTTGGGTCAACGAGGTTCACCGGATCGTTATTGCAATAGCAATAGAGGTTCAGGCCGTTTACGGATTCGGGGTCCAGGTAGGCGGTATCGTCGGGAGAGATAAATCTGCGCCATTTGGGGGAGTAATACCGGGCGTTGCAGTAATACAGGCCGGTGTCGTCATCGTAGTAATAGCCACGGTAACGAATGGGGTTGGCATTTGCGACGGTGTAGTTAGTGGTGCCTGCGCCAATGGTGCAGTTGCCCCAGGCATCATACAGGTACTTGGCTACCATATTGCCGCTGGTATCATAAATTGCTACCACATCACCCTGCAGATTTCTCTGGAAATAGTAGAGCGTGCTGGTACTGCCTGCGGTGTATTCCATGCCCACCATGCCGCTTTCGTCGTACAGGTAGACGATTCGCTCGGTAGAAGTGCCCAGGCTATACAGGGTCTTGGTGGTGGTTTCCGCCATCAGTCGGCCTGCATGGTCATAGTAGTATTTCTTGCTGTATGCAGTGACCTCACCGGTTAGCATCTGGTTAATACCAGAGGTGCCCTGCAGATAGGAGTAAGCCTTAGAAACGCGCTGACCGAATGCGTTGTAATTGTAGGTATAGCTCTTTGTACCGCTGGCAAGGGTGCCACTGCCCAGTCTGGTCAGCTTGCCCTTAGTCCAGGTTGCAGACTTACCGTCATAACTGGTAGGACAGCCCATGGCATTGTAGGCAATG
>JAZUAW010000083.1:0-7344 GCA_045638225.1 Faecousia sp.
GGTAGAGTACCCGGTTCATACCCGGCCTGTCACCTGTTCGAGTCAGGTCGCCGCTACCAGGCCCGTTGGTCAAGCGGTTAAGACACCGCCCTTTCACGGCGGTAACATGGGTTCGATTCCCGTACGGGTCACCAAAAAAGACACACACCATCCGGTGTGTGTCTTTTTTGCCGTACGGGAATCGAAGAGGCCGGCACCGCAAAGCGGGGCAAAAAACATGCCGGTGGCATGCTTTTTAGGTGGGGGGAGATTCCCCCTGACTTTCGGACGCATCCCGTAGGGATGTGGACGGAAATTGCAAGCCTGACCCCAGTAAGCATTTCAAATTTTCGCTTATCAAGCAGTTGCTTCGCAACGATCAATCCCATTTTTTACTTCTTTGATATACAAAACAGCGGGACGCCCAGAGCGTCCCGCTGTTTGTTATGCGGTTTTCTTTTTCTTGCGCAGATAATCCGTCAGCACAATACCGCCAAAGATCAATGCGCTCACCAGACTAATAGCGCGGCCGTATTCATAGGCCTTATTTTCATAGCGCAGCTCCACCACATGGGTTCCCTTACTCAGCTTCACCGCCACCATGGAATCGCCTACCAGGACATTGTCCACTTTCACGCCGTCCACATACACCGACCAGTTTCCTTTGGGGCTGGTGGTGGCCTGAACCACAGTGCCGTCCGGCAGTACCTCCCGCTCGGTTCGTTCATTGCCGCACTGGGGCACAGAGGTATACAGCAGACCATCCCGGTTGCACTCGATGACACCGGAAATATAGGTGTTGGAGAACTCCGTCAGCTTCAATGTGGAAGCATTCAGAATCTCATATCCCTTCCAGAACACTTCATCATTAAGCATATAACCCTTGATCTGCACAGCGGTATCTGAATTGGTAGCACACTCCACGATCACCTGCACCTCATCGCCGGGCTTTACGTCGCACACAGCCATAGTCATAGGCAGGCTGTAGCTTTCTGAGTACAGCTTGATGCCATTATGCCAGACGCTGAACTTTTTGTTGGCATAGAGCGTCAGATCCAGACACATGAAACCTTCTGTTTGCACATCGTAGGTGTAAGTCAGCTTACAATCCTTGGTGCCGGATTTGAAGCTGGTAAAACCTGTGGTATTGCTCAGCTTGATCTGCACACCGCTGCCGGCTTCTACCTCAAAATAGTCCGATGTGATCATAGTCCACACATTGGTGTTTAAACCTGTGGCTGCCTTGAACATCCGGTTCTGCAAAGTAAAGGCATTGCTTGCAGTGAAATCCACCTCTGCCAGCGCCTCCTCAGCCAGGAATCCCAGCGGCAGATAGGCGTTGTTCTTCATCAGTGTTATATTGTGATAGCTGTGCAGCACATCAAAATACGTGCCGCCTTTCGGGGTCCTGTCACGTTCCACTGTATACCGCAGATTCAGAAACAGGTTGGCTACCGGAGAGGATTCCTCCCAGCAATAGCGGTTCCAGTTATTGCGGCCGGCATAGCCCATGGCCTCCATAAACTCTGTGGTGCGCACATTGGCAGAGCTGGTGAAGGTGGAGATGCCGTTGTAACCGTTCAGCGCGCCGTCGTTGAGAGTCTGGGCGTGGGTCACTTCCGTTCGGAAGAACTCCAGCGCCTCTTCCCGCTCCCGCAGATATTGGAACATAGACTGGGCATCTTCCTCGCCCTTGGGATAATCATAGTTGGCAATGGAGAAATGGGCAGTGAAATTCACCACATTCAGTACCAGTTCCACCGCCAGCACCAGCGCTACCACCAGCGCGCCTTGCCGCAGCCGTACGGGGCGTTCCGGAATCCACTCGCTCACTTTTTCCAGCCAGCCATCTTCCGCAACAAACCCATCTACTGCCGTTTCAACATTCTCCTCTCGCTTGGCAGGCCGCAGACGGAATGTGCCATAGCACATAGCCAGCAGATACAGCCCCAGGAAGGCAAAATTGGTGACCAAATACACATCGTCGGTCCATTTGTTCTTATCCGCCAGGAAAATACCGGCAGCCAGCAAGCCTGCCAGCAAGATCTGCCACAGGTGGAAGCTTTCCCGCTCCAGCCATGCCCGATAGCCCATATACAGCAGCACAAAGCTAAACAGGAATGTGAAACGATAAGGGATCTGATTTGTGAAATGAAATCCGTGCCAAATATAATCCAGCTGGCGGAAGATCACACTAACCATCAGAAGCAGAAGCAAGCATACGCAGCAGATCTTGTCACGGAGCTTGACAGGTTTTGCCAACAGGAACAGAAATCCCAACGCCACCGGCAGCACGCCGCAGTACATATTGGGCAGGCCGTCGATATAGGTCAGCTGATGACCGCCGCCCATCTGGCCGGCCACCTGGGCCATACCTTCCAAAACAGGAGGGAAGGATGCTTTGATGGCGTTCCACCACAGGCCAAAATTGGCTTCGCCCGCCTCTTTGGCGGTTTTGAAAGTCTCCCATGCCTTTCTGGCCATGTTAACATGATCGCCGGAAACGATGTTGACAGCGAAACCTTCGGGGAATTTATTGACGCTGGAATAGGTATCCTGC
Source organism: Faecousia sp. (assembly GCA_045638225.1). Lineage (GTDB taxonomy): Bacteria > Bacillota > Clostridia > Oscillospirales > Oscillospiraceae > Faecousia. Next base: position 2,540 of record JAZUAW010000083.1, read on the forward strand.
AACGCCGCCAACGCAGGCAACTCTAAAATCGCTGTCATACCAATGGCCAGTATCGTAAAGATGCCGATGCGGACCAGGTCACTGGCGAGCCGCCCCACACTGCGGAATCGGCAGATCTCATAACAGATAAAGAACAGAAACACAAAAATGCAGACGAAAAAGCCTACATAATAATTGGCAAAAATGGACAGGAACAGGCTGATGGTATACAGGATATACTTTTTATCCCGCAGCAGCTGCACCGTACCCAGCATCAGCAGCGGCAGCAGCGCAAACGTATCCAGCCACATAATATTCCACTGATAGCCCAGCGCCCATGCGCACATGCCATAAAAGCTACCGAACAGCGTCAGCGCCAGATCGTCTTTTCCATAGAGCTTTTTCAGCATCAGCGCAAAGAAACCGCTGGCAAGGCCGATCTTGATGGGCATCAGCAAAGAAAAATAGTCCAGCACCCAGGCATCCGGTACCAATACACTCAGCAGATTCAGCGGTGAGCCCAAATAATAGGCAATCAGACCCAGATAGTCCATGCCCATACCCACGCTCCAGTTCCACAGCAGGCTTTCTCCGGAACGCAACGCCTCCCGGAACTCCACAAAGAAGGGATAATACTGGTGATACATGTCGGAATACAGCATGGTATATTCACCGAAGGGCGCAACGGATGTCAAAAACATCACGATCAGCATCAGTCCCGTCGGCACACCAAAGGCCAACCCCACATAATTCCAGCGGAATGTTTTACTTTCAGGCAATCGCATAGGATTCCTCCTCATAAGAAAGTACATTATCTGTTAGTATACCACATTTTCCTTTATAGGTAAAGCACGGATATCAAGAATTTGGGATTTAGCGTTCCATATACCTGTAGGGGCGGGTTACAAACCCACCCTACAATGGTGAAATCAACGGAACCATAAACAAAAATTTGCAAAAAAACAGGGTGCCCGATTGGGCACCCCTTGTTTTTTAGCAGCAGCCGCAACCGCCATCGCGATCGTAAGTGCTACCATTGCCACAGCCACAGCTGCAGAACAGAAGCAGCAGGATGATGATCCAGCACATATTACCACCGAAGAAGCCACCATTACCAACGTTACACATAATCCAAACCTCCAAAAATTTGATGTGGGTATTGCCCACTCATTCCATGGTATTCCACGGCCACCATTTTGTGCGACCTTTAAGCTTCTTCTTTTTTCGCCGTTTGTGTACCAAAATAGAAGGCGATGACGGTTGTAAACACCGTCAGAAAATCCTGCCCGTTCAGATCCCCCCGCAGCGTCAGCACACTGAACACCAATGTCATAGCCAACGTTACAATGCTCTTGATGGTCAAAAGTTTATCCAGTCTTGCTTTCATCATCTCACCCCCTTACTGTACGATACGCTCCAGATCCCCGATCCGATGATTGATCACCTTGATCTGCTCCTCCACCACCGGCATGCGGCGGGCAAATTGGTTGTGGTCCCGGACCTCTCGGGTCAATGCCTCCAGCTTGGCATCCGTCACTGCCTGGCTGGTACGGATCGCCGCCTCACTCTTTCTGGCCGTGGCCAGATTGGTGATCACCACACCCAGCAGCGACAGGCTACCGGTGATCATCGCCACCAACACCGCCTCACCCATGGTTTGCCTCCTTCTCCAGAAGCGCGCACCAGGTCAGTTCATCCAGTTTTCCCGTCACTGGACAGCCCTTGTCTTTCTGGTACGCCTTAACCGCCGACTGGGTCAGCGGGCCAAACACGCCATCAGCTTCCCAATCCGCATAACCAAGGCTCCCTAACCGTTTCTGCGCCAGACACACCAGAATATGTACCCGATTTTCTGTTTCGGACAGGGTGGGCAGAGGTTTGTCCTCCATCACCAGCGCTGTTTCCATCTGTAGGCGAGCCAAGCTGTAGCCGTCATAACTGACATAAGGCAGCTTGCCATGCTGGGACCAAGTACGGGTCTTGTAGCCCTCTTTCGTGCAGTTACAGGCCGTGATCTGCACACCGTCTGCCCAGTTGGGCGTGCACTCGACAGCCAAACCATCGCCGATATAGATGCCGATGTGCCCCTCCAGCCACACAGCCTCGCCGATCTCCACACAGGAAAAATCCTCCGATTTACCGGTACACTTGCGAAACATAGCATCCGCCCCGGAATCGGGCACGCCGTTGGATTGATATTTGGCGCCGCCGTAAACCTTAGTGTTGTCGCCACGCCAGCCCCAGAGCAGCCCCTTAATCATGCACACACAATCAAAACCAAAGGTATGTTCATCTGCTGCCTGGATTTTGGCCGCTCGGGCCTTCTTTCGGTTGTAGGCATAGTTGTTTGTGTAGCGTTCCCGGTTTTTCGCAGTCATGGGCGCACCGAAACAGCCCATGATGTAGAGGGTTTTGTAGTCGGTAGCCAAGCGTTTGCATCGGTCTGCCAATTCTTTTGCGGTCATTACGATTTCCATGAAAATACTCCTTCCTTTTTGACCTTTTCAACCATACAGAAAAATCCCCCGTCGGTTGCACATAAACGTGCAACCGGATTCAAAAATCAGGTTTTTTCATGCTGATTTGTTGGTTGAATGGGGACACATTACCCCATTTGTCATTGCCACAACCCTGCGGCGTCTGGCAATGACCAGGTGATCGGCAAACAGCACAACAAATAAACTTTGCATCTTTCATTCCGCGTTTTTTATTGTGTCGGAAATTGTCGAAAAGTTTTGAGCGATTCCCCATTGCAAAGTCCCTATTTTTCTGGTATCTTAACAGCAGGAAAGGAGGCAGTTTCTATGGATTTTCCCAAGTTGCTGATCGCTGACGAGGCAGATGAATACCGACAGGCGTTGGAGGAAACGCTCGGCAAGCAATACATCGTCCGCACATGCCGCAGTGGCAGCCAGGCATTGGAACTGCTGCGCAGCTTCCGCCCCGATATTCTGGTCACTGATTTGATGCTTCCCGAGCTGGACGGTCTGACCCTGCTGCAAATGGCAGCAGAGATCGGTATCCGTCCCAAAATCCTGGTAACCGCTTACCATTTCAGCCCCTACATGCAAGCCATGCTGGAGCGGCTACAGGTAGATTACACCATGCGCAAGCCCTGCAGTTTGCAGGCCGTAGCCTGTCGCTTGGCCGATTTCGCCGCGGAACTCACGGTCCGTCCCCTGAGCAGTTACGACCCGGAGGATCTGATCGCCAATGTGCTGTTGCGTTTAGGGATGCGGGCGAATTTGGACGGCTTCCGCTATCTTCTGACCGCTGTCCCACTCTACAGCCACGACAGAAATCAGGCCATTACCAAAGAGCTGTATACCGCCGTTGCGGAAGCCCATAGCAAAGAATCCCGACAAGTAGAGCGCTCCATCCGCAGCGCCATCCACCGCACATGGAATCTGCACAATGGGCCTGTCTGGGCAGAATATTTCATCCCAGGTCCTGACGGAACCGTGCCCCGTCCCTCCAACGGCGAATTTATTGGCCGTCTGGCCCTGCTGCTGATTGAGCAGGCCAACCAATCCAAGGCCTGTTGAGGCCATTGGCCTCGCCGCGCAGAATGATATAGGCGCGCACGAGAAGCCCCAATTTGTTGATAACTTAACCGGGATGGTCATTTCCATCCCGGTTTTTTGCGAAAAACTTTGAAAAAGTGCTTGACTTTTTCTACATTATCCATTATAATTTTTCAGTCTGCGTATGCGGACAAATCCTTGCTCCCGGCGCGACCGGGGGCCAAAAGTCCAAAAGGAGGTGCAATCAACATGGCTAAGATCACTGGTAAGTACGAGGTGCTCTACATCATCGACCCCGCTGTGGGCGAAGAGGGCATCGCCGCACTGGTAGAAAAGTTCAAGGCAATGGTGGAGGCGGAGGGTACTCTGCTGAACATCGATGAGTGGGGCAAGCGTCGCATGGCTTATCTCATCAATGACCTGGCAGAAGGCTACTACGTTCTGATGAACATGGAAGTCAAGCCCGAGTTCCCCGCTGAGCTGGAGCGCGTGATGAAGATCACTGAAGGCGTTCTGCGCTGCCTGACCACCACTGTGGAGGGCTAATCATGCTCAACCACATCACTCTGATGGGTCGCCTGGTCCGCGATCCTGAGCTGCGCCGCACCGGTTCCGGTATTGCGGTGGCCAGCTTCCGCATTGCTGTCGACCGGGACTTCGCTCCCAAGGACGGCGGCGAAAGAAAGGCCGATTTCATCGACTGTGTCGCTTGGCGTCAGACCGGAGAATTTATCTCCAAGTATTTCGCCAAGGGCCGCATGATCGTTGTGGATGGTCGCCTGGAAATGCGCGATTGGACCGACAAGGATGGCAACAAGCGTACTTCTGCTGAGGTCGTGGTAGACAATGCCTACTTCGGCGACAGCAAGCGCGACGGCGACAGCGGCAACGCCTACGGCGGTAACAGCTACGGTAACAACAATTACGGTGGCAATGCTTACAGCGCCCCCGCGCCCAGCTTCGGCGGCTACTCCGCCCCTGCTGCTCCCGCATCCGATTTCGCGATGCTCGATGACGACGACGCCCAGCTGCCTTTCTAAAATCTGAACTTTTTTACTAGACTTACAAGGAGGTAAATCTCATGGCTAACGAACAGCGTATGCGTCCCCGCAAGCGCAAGAAGGTTTGTTCTTTCTGCGTTGACAAGGTGACCGCTATTGACTACAAGGATACTGCCAAGCTGCGCCGTTACCTGTCCGAGCGTGGCAAGATCCTGCCCCGCCGTACCACCGGTACCTGCGCCGCTCACCAGCGTGACCTGACCACCGCTATCAAGCGCGCTCGTCAGATCGCTCTGCTGCC
>JAZUAW010000084.1:0-4576 GCA_045638225.1 Faecousia sp.
CCTATCAGTGGGCGGTGCTGGACGGCTGCAAAAAGACCGGCGTTTCTGCCCAGTATATGGCGCTGAAGATGGATGCCGGTGATGTGATCGACGCTGCCGAGACACCCATCGGCGAAAATGAAACTGCCGGTGAACTATTGGACCGTCTGGCCGAGCTGGGCGCGCAGCTTCTCAGCAATGTGCTGACCAAGGTGGAGGCAGGTACTGCCACTGCCGTGCCCCAGAATGAGGCGGATGTGACCTTTGCTCCCATGCTGGATAAAGGCCTTTGCCCCATCGATTGGAATAAAACTGCCCAGCAGGTTCACGACCATGTCCGTGGTCTGAATCCCTGGCCCACTGCCACCACTACCCTGGCTGGCACCTTCTTCAAGGTTCATTCCACTGTTGTCGTCGATGGCAAGGGTCAGCCCGGTCAGATTCTGGAACTGACCAAGACCGGCCTTGTGGTGGCTTGCGGTGAGGGTGCGGTGGAAATCCGCATTCTGCAGGCCGAGGGAGGTAAGCGTATGGCGGCTCCCGATTATTTCCGGGGCCACCCCTTGGAGATCTGATATGGGCGCCAGAGAAACGGCACTGAATGTGCTGATCGCATGCCGCACCGAAGATGGTTGGTCCAACGGTGTGCTGAAGGAATATCTGGGCCGTGACCGGCTGGATCGGCGGGATGCCGCTTTGGCTACTCGGCTGTGCTACGGTGTGCTGCAAAACCGGCTGAAGCTGGACTTTTACTTGCAGCAGCTGCTGACCGGTAAGCTGAAGGATCTGCACCCTGCAGTGCGTGATATCCTGCATTTAGGATTGTACCAGCTGTATGAAATGGATAAAGTGCCTTCTTCTGCCGCAGTAAACGAGTCGGTGGAACTGGCAAAGAAATATTGCAAAAAGCAGCGCTATGCGCCGGGACTTATCAATGCGGTGCTGCGCAAAGCGGCCACAGCCCAACTGAAGCAGCCTACCGGCTGGCAGGAAGTGTACAGCCATCCCCAGGCGCTGATCGATTTGCTGAAAAGCTATGTGCCCAAGGGCACTTTGGAGCCTATGCTCCGGGCCAATAATGCCGCCCCCGATACGGTGGCCCAGGTTAATACCCTGAAGATTACCACAGAAGAACTGGCGAAGCGGCTGGAAGGGGAGGGTGTTATGACCCGTCCCCACGATTGGATGCCCGATTGTCTGATTCTGCAAAACAGCGGAAATCTTGAGGTGCTGCCTTCTTTCCGGGAGGGCCTGTTCTACATTCAGGATGCGGCTGCCAAACTTAGTGTCTTGTGTGCCGGGCTGCCGAAGAACGCCAAGATGCTGGATTGCTGCGCGGCTCCCGGCGGCAAGAGCTTTGCCGCGGCCATTGCCATGGGCGGTACCGGCAGCATTACTTCCTGCGATATTTACGAACACAAAGCGGCCTTAATTGGCAGCGGTGCTCAGAGATTGGGGATCGCCAACTTGACTGCCCGGCAGCTGGATGCTACCACCCATGTTACCGAGTGGGAAGATCAGATGGATGCGGTGATCGCTGATGTGCCCTGTTCGGGCCTTGGCATTATCCGCAAAAAGCCGGATATTCGTTACAAAAACCTGCAGGAGATGGCGGCTTTGCCTGCACTGCAGTTGCAGATATTGAAGAATGTGGCCACCTATGTCCGCCCCGGTGGTGTACTGCTGTACTCGACTTGCACCTTGGTGCGGGAAGAAAACGAGGGTATGGTGGATGCGTTTTTACAGGAACACCCCGAATTTTTCTTAGAAGCTCTGCCTCTGCCTGGCAATTTCCCTAAGAATGAAACGGGAATGCTGGCGCTGATTCCGGGGCAGTATGATACTGACGGATTCTTTATTGCAAGATTACGGAGAAAACTATGAACATCAAGTCTATGACGCTGCCGGAGCTGACGGCAATGTTAAAAGAGCTGGGGCAGCCTGCCTTCCGTGGTAAGCAGATCTACACATGGCTCCATAAGGGCGCGCGCAGCTATGACGAGATGACCAATCTACCGAAGAGTCTGCGGGATCTGTTAGCGGAAAAATATCCCATTTATTCCCCGCAGGTGGTGCGCAAACAGGAATCCAAGAAGGATGGCACTATTAAATATCTGTGGCAACTGGCTGACGGTAACTGCGTGGAGACGGTGCTGATGCGCTATCACTATGGTAACACGGTCTGCATTTCTACGGAGGTGGGTTGCGCCATGGGCTGCGCCTTCTGCGCTTCCACCATCGGCGGTCTGGTGCGGCGGCTGGAGCCGCAGGAAATGCTGGATGAGGTGCTGTTTACCCAGATTGATTCCGGCTTGCCCATTTCTCACATCGTGCTGATGGGCATCGGCGAGCCGCTGGATAATTTTGACAATGTACTGCGATTCTTGGAACTGGTCAACAGCGAGGACGGCATGAATATCTCTATGCGCCACATCAGCCTTTCTACCTGCGGTCTGATCCCCAAGATCGATGCCTTGGCGGAGCGAAGGTTGCAGATCAGCTTGGCCATTTCCCTCCACGGTCCTAATAATGAGATCCGTGGCAAGATTATGCCGGTGAACAAGGCCTATCCCATTGAGGATCTAATCGCGGCCTGCCGCCGGTATTACGACGCCACCTCCCGGCGCATCCATTTTGAGTATGCTATGATCGATGGGGTCAATGACCGGCCTTGCGATGCCAAAGAGCTATTGCGGCTCTTAAAAGGCCTGCCGGCCCATATCAATATGATCCCCTTGAATCATGTGGAGGAGAGTCCCCTGAAGCCCAGCAGCCGGGCTGCTGTGGCTGCGTTTCAAAAGATTTTGGAAGATGGCGGCATCACCGCTACGGTGCGTCGTACTTTAGGCGGCGACATCGATGCTTCCTGCGGTCAGCTACGCCGCAAATATAACAAAGAGAAATCCGTTTGAAAGGAAGTGGCTGCTATGCGATATTGGGCGATGACCGATCCGGGCTGTGTGCGCACAGAGAATCAGGATGCCTACACGGTTGAGCGTCTGGACGGCGCACTGCTATGCGTGGTTTGTGATGGCATGGGCGGTGCAAAATCTGGCAATGTTGCCAGCGCGTTAGCGGCCGAGATCTTTGCGCAGGCGGTAAAGGGCTCTTGGAAGTCTGGCATGGGGCAGGAGAAGGTGGATACCCTTCTGCGCAATGCTGTGAAACTGACGAATTTTACGGTATACGACCAGGCTGTGAGCTTCGAAGATTTTGCCGGCATGGGTACGACGTTGGCGGCAATGCTGGTGGAGGAAGGCCGGATTACCGTAGTCAATGTAGGTGACAGTCGGGTATATCGGATCAATGCTGATGGTATCCGCCAAGTGACTAAGGATCATTCTCTGGTGCAGATGATGATCGACCGGGGAGAACTGACCCCGGAACAGGGCCGCTCTTACCCCGGTAAGAACATGATTACCCGGGCAATTGGCACAGAGGCTGCGGTACACAGCGACCTATTCCATTTGCAGCCGGAATGGGGAGAAACGTTGCTGATCTGTACCGACGGCCTGACGAATCTGGTGGAGGATCAGGAAATCCTCTTTGAGATCATGTACAATGAAGACCGGCAGGCTTGCTGCCGGCGATTGCTGGAGATCGCGATCAGCCGCGGTGCGCCGGACAATGTGACCTGCATTTTGGTGCAAGCATAAAGGAGTAAATTATGGATAGATATATCGGGCGTATGCTGGATGACCGGTACGAGATCTTGGAGATCTTGGGCACCGGCGGCATGGCCGTTGTATATAAAGCCCGCTGCCATCGATTGAATCGGATGGTAGCCATTAAGATCCTGCGGGATGAGAACTTGCAGGATGATGATTTCCGTCGCCGCTTCCATGCGGAAGGACAGGCGGTCGGTATGTTGAGCCATCCGAACATTGTATCTGTGTACGATGTTTCCAGCGTAGACGGTGTGGACTACATTGTCATGGAGCTGGTGGAGGGTATCACGCTGAAGCAGTATATGGAGCGAAAAGGCGTGCTCAACTGGAAGGAGACCCTCCATTTTGCCACACAGATCGCAAAGGGATTGGAGCATGCTCACAGTCGGGGTCTGGTCCACCGGGATATCAAGCCTCACAATGTGATGGTACTGAAAAATGGCTCTGTCCGTGTGACGGACTTTGGTATTGCCCGTGTTATGTCCAACAGCAATACGCTGACAAAGGAAACCCTGGGCTCCGTCCACTATATTTCGCCGGAGCAGGCCAAAGGCAGCCAGGTGGACAACCGCTCCGACCTGTATTCTCTGGGCGTTGTGATGTACGAGATGATCACTGGCCGCACTCCTTTTGATGGAGAATCTCCGGTGTCGGTGGCCATCCAGCATATTGCCGGTGGTGCGGTGAAGCCTTCTGTCATCAATCCCAATATACCCAAGGGTCTGGAACAGATCATTATGAAGGCCATGGCCCATGATGTGAAGCACCGCTATGCTACTGCTGGAGATATGCTGGCAGATATGGATGAGTTCCGGAAAGATCCGACTATGGTGTTTCCCACTAAAAAGATGACACAACCGTCAAATCCGGTGGTGTTTATGCCGAATCAACCCAACGCTGATTCCAATAAACCGCAGGCTCCGCAAAAG
>JAZUAW010000085.1:0-5082 GCA_045638225.1 Faecousia sp.
CAGCGACCTCAGATTCAGCCTGCAGGAAGCAGCCGCCGATCTTGGGCAGATGCAGGGACAGATACTCGGGAATCTCATTCTGGGGGGTAATGGGATAACCGAAGAAGTATTTACAGCCGGCACGAATGGCGGCTTCGGCAACAGCTTCATTGCCTTTCCAAAGTTCTTTCTCCATGTGTCCTCCTTAGTCGCGTTCGACAGTGATGATGGAATCGGGGCAGATCTTTGCGCAGCTGGCGCAGCCTACACACTTTTCCATGTCTTCGGGCTTCACCGTTGCGGGATGATAGCCCTTGCGGTTGGTTGCATCATCCATAACGATGATGTTCTTGGGACAGACCAGGGTGCAGAGCTCGCAGCCCTTACATCTGTCGCGCTGGAATGTTACTTTTCCGGCCATGTTGGTTATTCCTCCTCACAGAATATGATTTCCCAAGGTTTTTTCATATATATTTTCATCGGCAGCACAGGCTCAGAAAGCTTGGCAGCAGCTTGTTCAGCAAACTTTTTCTGCACTGCGTGGTGAACAATGGGAAGGCCCGTCTTTTCCGACAGCGCCCGGGCTAGATCGGCGCCTTTAAAAATCTCCTCCAGAACGGTTTCCTGGCACAGGTGGGTATTGTTGACGATACCGGTAGCCTTCAGGTGGCACTCCGCTTCGATATTTCTCAGATATTCCAGCGCCAGTTCCACAGTCCTGGTCTCCGGGCGGTTGGCGTTGAGCACGAACAGCAGATCGTACTCCCCTTCTTTAATCATGTGGGCAAATCTTGCCAGCACCCGGGCGCCAATGGGGTCGCCGCCGATATCCAGCACGCCATTCCACTTTTCCTGCTGGAAAATGGACATGACCGCAGGATTCAGTGCGGGAATATCCGCCACGCCACCGCAGGAGGTGACGATCACATTCACGCCGGCATCCTCCAGCATTTTTGTCTGCTCATAGCTACGGAAGTAGGGGTTGACGATATCCAGATCCGCCAGCGCCACATTTTCCATGTCTCCGGCCATGTGCATGGCAAGGTTGACGGCGTATTCCGTTTTGCCGCTGCCATAGTGACCGGTAATGATCTGCATTCTTTTCATATCAGTATACCTTCGCGGTCTCCTTGCCGTTCAGCACGCGCATAGCACCCTGGGCCAGGGCCAGCATCTCGTCCTCGCCGGGGTAGACATGGACGGGAGCCAGGAAACCAACATAGTCCTTGATCCAGCCCATCAGGCCCTTGTCATAAGCGAAGCCGCCGGTCAGCAGGATGGCGTCCACCTTGCCCTGCAGGGGTGCGGCCAGGGCGCAGATCTCCTTGGAAACCTGGTAAGCCATGGTGCGGTAGGCCAGTTCCGCGGCCTTGTCGCCTTCCTGGATTCTGCGGGTGATCTCACGGCCGTCGTTGGTGCCGGTATGGCCCACCAGACCGCTCTTCATGCACAGCTCGTGGCGAATTTCAGCGTAAGTAGTGCCCCACTTACCGCTCAAGGTAGCCTTGACCACATCCAAAGCGGTCAAGCCGCCGCAGCGCTCGCCGGTGAAGGCGCCTTCGCCCTCCAGACCGTTGTTGACATCCACCACCATGCCCTGACGGTGGCAGCCAACGGAGGTACCGCCGCCCATGTGGGCAACGATCAGATTCAAACTCTCATAGGGACGGCCGCTCTCCTCAGCAAAGCGCTTGGCAATGGCCTTCTGGTTCAGCGCGTGGAACAGAGGACGGCGGGGGAAATCCGGATGACCGGACAGCTTGGCCACATCTGCCACTTCGTATACTACAGGAGGATCCACAACATAAGCAGGCTTGCCCAGCTCATTGCCAATCTCGTTGGCCAGAATACCGCCCAGATTGCAAACATGGTAGCCATACTCACAGCTGTGCAGGTCCTTCAGCATATTATCATTGACGATGTAAGTGCCGCCTTCGATGGGGCGCATCAGGCCGCCACGGCCCACGATGGCATCCAAAGCAGCCAGATCCACATTCTGCTCATGCAGATAGGCCATAATGACACTCTTGCGGAATGCAGCATTTTCTTCCATATTGTGAATGCCGGCCATCTCCTCATTGGTATGGCGGAAAGTCTGAATCATCACTTCCTTGTCACCTTCGTAGATGGCGACCTTGGTGGAAGTAGAACCGAAGTTCATTGCTAATACTTTGTAGCTCATAGACTATCTCCTTATTTATCAGTTGTTGGCAGCAGCGATCTGCAGGGCCAGGGCGATAGAGTTGAGTTTGGTCTCGTCGGAGTCAGCACGGGAAGTCAGCACCACAGGAGCCTTTGCACCTACGATAACACCGGCATTCTTGGCCCGGGCCATGAATACCATGGACTTGTAGAACACATTACCAACTTCGATGGCAGGCACCAGCAGAATATCCGCATGGCCGGCATTGGGGTCGGTGATGCCCTTGTGATGGGCAGCTTCCACAGAAATGGCATTGTCCAGAGCCAGAGGGCCGATGACGGTGCAGCCTTCGATCTCGCCAGCCTTGTTGGCTTCCACCAGCGCGGCAGCGTCCAAAGTGGCCTGCATCTTGGGATTGACCTTTTCCACGGCGCAGAGGCAACAGGCGATGGGATTCTCATTGCCCAGAGCGTGGGCGACCTTCACAGCGTTACGCAGGATGTGCTTCTTAGCCTCCACATCGGGGGCGATATTCATGGCGGCGTCAGTCAGGTAGAACAAGCGATCATAGCCAGGCACCTCAAACACTGCCACATGGCTCAGCACGGGACTCTGGCGCAAGCCGATCTCCTTGTCGAGAACGGCCTTGAGGATCACGGAGGTATCAACGATGCCCTTCATAACCACATCTGCCACCTTGTCACGTACCAGCTTAACAGCCTTGCGGCAAGCTTCCACCTTGTCCGCCTCGTGGACGATCTCATAATCAGCCAGGGAAATGTTCAGCTTTTCGGCGATGGCGCAGATCTCGGCTTCGTCGCCCACCAGAATGGCGGAAGCGATGCCCAGCTTGGCAGCAGCGTCTACAGCCAGCAACACTTCGGCATCCTGTGCCACGGCGACAGCGATCTTACTGCGGCCGCGCTCACCAAGAGAAGTACGCAGGGTTTCCAGAGAACGGATCATAGCAATTACTCCTTTGTTATTGTATGTTCTGTCAAAAAACGATGGGGACAGAGTGACCCATCTTGTATAAAACTATAGCATTATTATGATATGATGAAACCCCCCGAAAGTCAATGCACAAATATAACAAAAGTAGAATTTTGCTCAGGAAATTTCAGAAATGTCCGCCATCCGCGCACATACTGCCGCAGATTACAAATTACCCGGCGGGCATCAAACAACCGGAAGGGTCTCCCCTTCCGGTTGTTATTCAGAATCGATATATCATTCTTTCCTTTTTCTCTCGGTATTTCCTATGGCCGCGGATCAGATAACGGCAAACGATCAAAGTCAGCAACAGGACAAACGAACCGATGGCGATGAATTTACCTGGCTTGAAATTGGTTTTAAGCGGCGCATGGGGATTAAAATCCGGCGAGGTGATGTCATAGGGCGACAAATCAACAGGAGCAGATTCGGGAGTAACCACAATGTCACGACCCAGCGTCCAGGGGCCTTTCCTGATCGCCATATACGCATAACGATCATATATTACATTTTGCATAGCTATAAACTGATCCAGCCCCATCAGATATGCCTTTTGCTCCGATGGGATGTAGACATAGTCACCCAAATTGGTTTTATAGTAGACTGCGAACCAACTATCATCCATACCGGAAAACCACAGGTAAAAAACATTTTCTACCACGATATCGGAGGAAACTTTCTTGATAATCTCTTCTGCTTGTTCGCTGTGAATATCGAACCACAGGGCAGCTCGACCGGAATAGCGGTTCGATTCAATTAGTCCAATTCCGTCATAGGTATAGGAATTTGTTTCTCCTCCCTTTGTTTTTACAAAATAACAGGTCCCGAACTGGGATGCGCTTGTATTTGCAAGCACCCCGTCAAGATCGCCATATTTTACAAAGTCGGAATAAAAGTGACTAAAAACATATACACGAAAGATGGTATCCACCGTTTCCATATCCAGACATGACAGAATCTCATCCGAAATGGTAACGGAATCCTCGGTCTTTGCAGTTTCCTGCGCACTTACAGGCAGCAGCATAGACCAAAGCATGAAGATCAAACAAAGAATACTCGCCGATTTTTTCATAGAACACCCTCCTGTATGTTTTTTCTTCTCACTTATACAGTACCATTTTTTCGCGTTTCGTCACACTTTTTTTGAAAAAATTTTTCAAAAAAAGAACCGGAAGAGGATCACTCCCCTTCCGGTGTTATCGTAAGTAAATTACTTATTCTTCTTGGCGTTGCGGATAGCCAGGATACGGTTCATCTCGTTATAAACGATCATGTAGCCCTCATCCACGCCCATGCCGGGCTTGGCCAGAATCTGCACAGGCTGGGTAGCCATTGCGCAGTGGACACAAACCTGTGCGGAGCGGTCAGTCTCGTTGCAGGTGCCGCCCTGGTAGGCGCCGATGCCCTTTTCCTTGCAGTACAGAACAGCCTCGATGGTGTTGTTGATGCCGCCCAGGTCGGGGGTCTTGATCTGGACCATGTGGCCAGCCTTGTTATCAGCAAACAGCTTGATGTCTTCCAGGGTGTTGCACCACTCGTCAGCAACCAGTTCCACATCGCAGCCACGCTTGTCCAGCTCGGCGGTCAGGCCAGCCAGAGCGGTCATCTGGGTCTCACGGTCGCAGTCACAGTCCATGGGGCCTTCGATGCGCAGCTTGAAGGGCTTGGCGATCTTGCCCAGCTCTTCGATGTAGTCAGCCATGCCAACATAGTTGTTGTTGCCGAAGATAGCGCCGATGGTGCCGTACACGCCGATGTGGAACACGGGAGCGTAAGCCTCGTTGGAGCGGTTAGCCAGGATGCGGTCACGCAGCCAAGCAACGTACTCAGCCAGCTTCTCGCCGTTCTTGCCCAGCTTGTCTTCCACGTTGTTGATCAGAGCGTGGGGCAGAACCTGAGCGCCCTTGATGATCATCTTATCAGCACCGTTGTAACGGTCGTCGCCGGACTGGGTGAAGATGTCGATG
>JAZUAW010000086.1:0-4716 GCA_045638225.1 Faecousia sp.
ACCAAGGAGCACCTGCTGCTGGCTCGTCAGGTCGGCGTTCCCGCTATCGTTGTCTTCATGAACAAGGCTGACCTGGTTGACGACGAAGAACTGCTGGAGCTGGTCGAGATGGAAATCCGCGAGACCCTGTCTTCCTACGAGTTCCCCGGCGACGACATCCCCGTCATCAAGGGCTCCGCTCTGAACGCTCTGATCTCCGAGTCCAACGACCAGTCCGCTCCCGAGTATGCTTGCATCAAGGAGCTGATGGATGCTGTTGACTCCTATATCCCCACTCCCGACCGTAAGGCTGACATGCCCTTCCTGATGCCCGTCGAAGACGTCTTCACCATCTCCGGCCGTGGTACCGTTGCTACCGGTCGTGTTGAGCGTGGCGTCATCAACAAGAACGACAAGGTTCAGATCGTTGGCCTGCGTGAAGAGAACGTCGAGACCACCGTCACCGCCATCGAAATGTTCCACAAGCTGCTGGACTACGCAGAAGCAGGCGACAATATCGGCGCTCTGCTGCGTGGTGTTGACAAGAAGGAAATCGAGCGCGGCCAGGTTCTGTGCAAGCCCGGTTCCATCAAGCCCCTGACCAAGTTCGCTGGCCAGGTCTACGTCCTGTCCAAGGAAGAAGGCGGCCGTCATACTCCCTTCTTCAACAACTACCGTCCTCAGTTCTACTTCCGTACCACTGACGTTACCGGCATCATCTCCCTGCCCGAAGGCACCGACATGTGCATGCCCGGCGACAACGTCGTTATGAACGTTGAGCTGATCACCCCCATCGCTATCGAGAAGGGCCTGCGTTTCGCTATCCGTGAAGGCGGCCGTACCGTCGGTTCCGGTGTTGTTACCGAGATCTACGAGTAATTCTCACGCTGCAAAGCATCATAATGATCCCCCGGACTTTTGTCCGGGGGATTTTTTCTTTTATGAAATAGCAGGTAAAAACTGGGGAGTCGGGGTAAAAACAGTAGACAAACCGGCATTTTATGCTATAATTGTTTTGCGGAAAGGCGGTTTTTAGCCGAATTCCGATTGATCTGCTCAAAAGAACGGACACTGAAAAATTCTTTTTCGGAGACGGAGTATGTATCCTTATATTCGAATTTTTGATAAAGTGATTGGAACCTACGGCCTTTGTATGGTGTTGG
Organism: Faecousia sp.; assembly: GCA_045638225.1. Lineage (GTDB taxonomy): Bacteria > Bacillota > Clostridia > Oscillospirales > Oscillospiraceae > Faecousia. Next base: position 1,143 of record JAZUAW010000086.1, read on the forward strand.
GTATTTTTTTGGCTGGTTTCCTGGCTGTGAAAAGAGGCAAGCGCCATGGTCTCGCGATGGAAGATATTTTGATCGTAAGTGCTACGGCCATTGGTTTTGCTATTTTTGGCGGCGGTTTACTCTATGTTTTGGTGACCTTTCCTATGGATGTGGTGATCGACAGAATCCTTGCAGGTGATTTTGCATTTCTCACAGGAGGAATTGTATTTTACGGTGGCTTGATCGGTGGAATTGCTGGTGCTTTTTTGGGCGCCCACATTGCCAAACGACGCATGCAGGATCTGATTGTGACTATTGTGCCCTTTGTGCCTTTGGGACACGCTATTGGACGGATCGGTTGCCTGATGGCAGGCTGCTGTCATGGCATGGAGTATAGCGGTCATCTGGCAGTCTATTACCCCCGTTCGGTGCTCTCCTTGCCGCCGGAGCAGGGTTATTTTCCTGTACAGCCTTTGGAAGCGCTGATCAATGTTGTCATATGTGGTATCCTTTTGTTTGTTGAGAAACGGAAAAAACTGGGATCGGAATTGCTGTTTGTTTATCTTGGCCTGTATGCCGTCAGTCGTTTTACTCTGGAATTTTTCAGAGGAGACGCGGCAAGGGGTATCTATTTCACACTGTCTGTTTCCCAGTGGATCAGTATCGGTTTGCTGGCAATCAGTATGTTGGCTTTCGGAATTTTTAGATGGAAAAACAAGAAGGAAACGCATAGCAATACCGGCGAAATCTGAGAATTATGCGCTTTGGATAAGTCCCCCGGATTTTTGGTCCGGGGGACTTATTAATAAATGCTAAAAATTGAAAACTTTTTTGAATTACCTTGTGTTAATGCAGGAAATTTGCTATAATAGTTTCGAAAAAAGCAAGTAAGAAATGAGTGATGGAATTGAAAGAACTTTGGGAAAAGATCAAGGAAGCGCTGATCTCAACGTTACCCGTCACACTGATCGTCTACATACTGGCGCTGACCCCGCTGGTGGATTTGTCAGCTGTGGAATTGATCACATTTTCCGTAGGTGCGGTGCTGTTGATTTTGGGCATCGGTCTGTTTAATCTGGGTGCGGATCTGGCCATGACGCCCATGGGCGTGCATATGGGCGGCGGCCTTTCCAAGCAAAAGAAGCTTTGGCTGCTGCTGACGGTCTGTTTTATTATGGGTATGCTGATCACGGTGGCAGAGCCGGATCTTCAGGTTCTGGCTACCCAGGTTGGCGCTGTGATGAATGGAACCCTGCTGATCTATGCTGTCGGCATTGGCGTGGGTGCGTTTTTGGTGGTTTCCGTGCTGAAGATCGTGTTTAAAAAGAGCCTGTCCCAGATTCTGATGCTGTTCTACATGCTGTTGTTTGCACTGGCACTGATGCTGGTGGTCAGCGGCAACAGCAGTCTGCTGCCCTTGGCTTTTGATTCCGGTGGCGTTACCACCGGCCCCATCACTGTACCCTTTATCATGGCTTTGGGTGTTGGTATTGCCGGTGTGTTGGGTGACCATCGCAGCAAGGAAAACAGCTTCGGTCTGGTGGCCCTGTGCTCGGTTGGCCCCATTCTGGCGGTGCTGCTTCTGGGTATTTTCTCCAACTCCAATATGCAGTATCAGGTGCCGGATTATGCGGTCAGCAACGATATTATGGGGGCGTTTCTCCATGCGGCTACGTTGAAGGTCAAGGAAGTGGCCATCGCATTGGGCATGATTGTTGCGTGCTTCGTTGTCTGCCAGATCGCCTTCCTGAAGCTGCCCAAGCGTCGCTTGCTGCGGATTGCGGTGGGTGTTATCTTTACATATATCGGACTGGTGATCTTCCTGACCGGTGTGGAAGTGGGCTTCATGCCTGTGGGCTACAAGCTGGGCACCGCTATGGCAGAAACCAATCAGGTGGTTCTGGTGATTTTTGGCCTGATCACCGGCGTGCTGGTAGTACTGGCGGAGCCTGCTATCCATGTGCTGAACGCACAGGTAGAAACCATTACCGGTGGTTTGGTCAGCAAAAAGTCCATGATGCTGGGCCTGTGCATCGGTGTGGGCAGCGCCATTGCGCTCTCTATGGTCCGAATTATTTTCGATTTTTCTTTGGTGTATTACGTCATTCCCGGCTACTTTATTTCTCTGGCACTGAGCCTGTTTGTGCCCCCTGTCTATACGGCCATCGCTTTTGACTCCGGTGGTGTAGCCTCCGGTCCCATGACTTCCGGTTTCATTCTGCCGCTGGCCACCGGTGTGTGCGTGGCGCTGCAGGGCGAGGCGGCGGTTATGGCGGATGCCTTCGGTGTGGTTGCGCTGGTAGCTATGGCTCCGCTGATCACCATTCAGCTGCTGGGATTCAAGGGCATTGTGACTGAAAAACTCAGCGAGATGCGGGCTATGAAGAAAATTCTGGATGCCGACGATCAGCAGATCATCAACTTTATGTAAGGAGGAGCGGACATGGCCAATACGATTAATGAATCTGCCATCAAGAAGCTGAAGCTCCTGTTTACGGTGGTCGATCGCAATAAGGGCGAGTTTTTTCTGGATGTGCTGAGCCAGTTCCCTGTGAACTGCCAGATGGTCCTGCCCGGCATGGGCACTGCTACCTCCGATATTATCGAACTTCTGGGCCTGAACCGGCAAAAAGCGGTGCTGGTCAGCGTGGTGCGCGAGGATCTGATGGATACGGTGATGAACACGCTGGAAGAAAAATTCGCCATCGTCAGAAACGGCAAGGGCGTGGCCTTTGCTGTGCCGCTGAGCTCTGTCATCGGTGTGAATATGTATCAGTTCCTCAGCGATAACCGCATGAAGAAGGGAGAATAATATGAAGACAAATAATCATGAGGTGATTTTCACCATTGTCAATTCCGGCTATGCCGAGGAGGCCATGCGGGTAGCAAAGGAGCAGGGCGTCAGAGGCGGCACCATTTTGGGTGCCCGTGGCGTGGTCAATGAGGATGCTGCGGCGTTCTTTGGTATTACTCTCCACGCCGATAAAGAAATCTTGATGATGGTGGTGGATAAGAGTATCCGCGACCAGGTGCTCAATGCTCTGTATAAGGAAATGAGCCTGGGTAAAAAGTCCCAGGGTATCGTGTTCAGCCTGCCGGTTTCCGATGTGGCCGGTCTGGCTATGCCTGTGGAAGAAGTAAAGACAGGAGAATAAATAAAAAGCGCACCGTTTCAAACCGAAACGGTGCGTTACTTTTTTAGGTGCGACGCGGGTCTATAAGCCGGGTTCTGTCTTGACAGCCATCTATCTAGGCCCAAAATTGCTCTTGGGCTCAAGCCGCCTCCTCGGAGCGGTCGGGCAAACCTATATGCTCCTCCACGGCGTTGCTTCAGGATAGAGTTTACATCGTAAAACCCATGTTACCATGGGCCGGGTGGGGTCTTACCCCACCTTTTCACCCTTACTGAATAATCAGCGGGATCTCTCTGTTGCACTTGTCCTGGGGTTACCCCCGGCGGGCGTTACCCGTTATCCCTGCCCTGTGGAGCCCGGACTTTCCTCATCTGCAGCCTTTCGGCTTGCAGCCGCGGCTGTCCAACCTGGTTGCGTAAATATTGTACCGCAAAGCGGCACACTTGTCAAATGTCTTGCAA
>JAZUAW010000087.1:0-18022 GCA_045638225.1 Faecousia sp.
CAAATTTTCGTTTGTCACTCCGATTTCCACCATTCGTAGGGCGCGGCATCCCTGACGCGCCGTGGAAAAATGTTTCATTTTTCCAATTTCCGAAGGAAATCAATGGGATAATCGCCGTTGGCGATGTCAATTTGCTCCGCAAATTGACCGGCGCGTCAAGGATGCCGCGCCCTACGGGGTGTACGATAAATCCCAATTTACGCAACAAAAAAGGAAGCGGCGTTTGCCGCTTCCTTACATTATATATAATATAGTATATTACAGGGGAAACTGTTTGATCTTGGCGAATCTTCTGGGATACAAAGCCGGCGTAGGCTTGACTTTCCGCAGCACAATCACCGCGTGGTCTGCCCCATCCACCGGGAAATGGTGGACACTTTCCAGCTTCAGTCCCAGTTTGGAGATGGCGCCCTTGGCCTCCACCAGTTCCTCCGCAGCGGCGGAGCCCTTCATTGCCAGCACCGCGCCGCCCACCTTCACAAAGGGCGCTGTCAGCTCCAGCAGAATATTCAACCGGGCTACCGCACGGCTGGAAGCAAAATCAAACTGCTCCCTTAAGTTTACTGCTGCCTCCTCCGCCCGGGCGGTCATATATGTGGCCTCCACGCCCAAACCCGGCAGAGTGGCCGCCAGCCAGTTCATCCGCTTTCCCAAGCTATCCAGCAAGGTCAATTCCACTTCAGGACAGGCGATTTTCAGCGGCACACCGGGAAAACCGGCACCACAGCCCACATCGATCAGCCGTTTGCCTCGCAGGTCGGCGCATTTCAGCACACTGACACTGTCCAGCAAATGCAGCTTCGCCACCGCTTCCGGTTCGGTAATGGCGGTCAGATTCATCACTTTATTCTGCTCTACCACCGCATTGCCAAATTGGCACAGGGTACGGCAGGCACTTTCCGGCAATGGCAACGCCATGCTGGCCAGACCGGAACAGAGAGTTTCGTACATCTTATCCATTAGCCATTCCCCAAAATACCATTGATATAGTCTTTGTCCAGCGGATCAAAGCCGGATTCCTCCCGCTGATCTACATAGGGCATAACCATCACATCGATATACCAGTTTACCAGATTAGTGGCCACCTGACCATAGCTCTCGGTGCCGGCCCCATCACCGCTGACCTTGATATAGGCATCATTGACGGCATTGGCCACATTGGTGGCCAACTCGTTGCGGTTGCTGGTAAAGAATCGATCATAGGTCTTCAAATCGTAACGCAGGTAGGAATTGACCTCCAGATCGATACGGGCCGCTGCCGCTGCAGCCTCGCCGGTACCGGCAGTAAGCAGGGCAATGTAGCAATAGCGGTAGGCCATATAATAGGCAGAGTAACGGAACTGGGAATCTTCGTTGGCAAGGCAGGCAAGGAAAGCGGCAAAATTGGCATCATCTTCCGTGGCGATGCACATCCGGTGGGCCATTTCATGGCACATGGTGAAGGGCATGGTCACAGCAGGGATCTGGGGATTGACCGCCGCCTCACCGGTCAGCGGCATGGTGATGCCCATGATGCCCATGGCGGTGTACATGTCAGCCCATGCCAGTTCCTTCACCGGCTCCAGCGAACCGGCAAACACAGAGCCGGAGGCCTCATACGTCAGCGTATGGAAGCCATTACCGGCCTGATTGGCCAGCGTAGAAAAATCGTCAAAAATCAGATTGCCCTTATTGTCCCGGGGCATTTCCAGTGCCAGGGCATTGGCCTTATCCCGGAAATAGATGGTGGCATCCGCCAGATCATCCACAGTAAAGTCATAGCTGTCCAGATGCACATCTTCGCTCAAGGGGCTGGCATAATAGTTCATACCATACACACCGGTATGCAGCAGCCAAACCAACGACGCGCCGGCCAAGACCCAGCCCAGCCATTGGAAAAAGTTCCATTTCAGCGCCACCATCAGCACCACGCTCAGCAGCACACCCAAGAGAATGAGCAGTGCAGCCACCTGCCAGACCGTAATATCCACCGTAGCGGACCAAGCGGCCAAAGTGGTCTGGATCTCTCGAGTCAAAAAAGGATAAAAGGCATCCACCAGCTGGGAAAACCGTTTTGCCAGCGCCGTCATACCCATCGTCAGCACTGCAAGAATGCCGGCCGTTAAATATCCACGCCAATATCGCAAAGGAATAACCTCCTTTATGCAGGGTATAGTTTTGATTAGTATATCACAGTTTTTGCCTCTTGTCTGCCCCCTAATTATAAATTTTTTCAAAACTTCCCCGCTGCTCAGAAACCAAGTTGCTGTTTACCACTCCGCCCAATAACCACCGTAGGGCGGGGACATGCCTCCGCCCTACGGTGCAACTGCTGGATAAACGAAAATTTGAAGGGATCGGAAATTTCCGATCCCTTTGATTATTTCAATTCTTCCATCACCTTGCCGCAGCAGCGGGGGATGACCTGACCTTCCTCCACATGGAGGAGCTTGTGGCAGATGGGGCAGTATACATCACATTCCTTTTCCGCCCGTACCACAGTGGAGAAGCTGCTTTTCAGTTCATTTTCCATAAAAATACCTCATAATATTGTCTTTGCGGGGTTCGCCGGGGTTATTTGCGCATTTCAGAAGATACGGCTGCAATAAAGTCTTTTGCATTTCCGAAATCCGCAAATTTATAGGTGAATCCATCGCAGGTGAATTTCATATACCGGTTAAAAACGAAGGAACTGGCCTTGAAGTCGGCTATGCCACGCAAATCGAACTGGCAAATCTTCGGGCCAACATTCTGCCGAAAATCCGTATCGTAAACGCAGAGGATGTGATCTTTCAAGCACAGCAGGCACAAACCGAACCCACCGTCCGGCAAAGCCTTGGCATTTGCGACCACAGCCATATTCCGTGCATCGGTCAGGCCTTCGTCAAACAACTTTGCCAGAAAGGCTTCCTGTTTTGTCATACTTGTTCCTCCTTTTTTATAATAACACTACTATATCATAAAAAACCGGTGGACGCAAGCCCACCCATTCGGGCATCAGAATTACTGAAAATATCTCTGCATATGTGTTAGTACCAGAAGAAGATTCGCGTGATACCGGCGACAATGTTCTGGGTCACGAAACACAAAAGATATGCTGAACTTTCTGTATGCGATTTTTAAGCAATTCACCCGCAGGCATTGAAAATTTCACATTTTTATGATATAATCAGCTCAATAATTTCTGAATTTGCGAGGTAGAAATATGCTGATAAAAATTGGCAATTTTGAATTTACTTCCGTATGGGATGGCATATTCTACAAGAAGCTTTCCCATTATCCGATGGTGACGGATTGGGAGATGAGAACCATCATTGAATTTATAGAGTATGAGCAGCAGCACGGAAGAAAATGTGAAATTGCGTGCGATGACAAGAATGCACTACGCATGATTCTGGATGGCGTCAAACATAAAGAAGCATATCTGTCTACGCCACGCCCAAAGCTCATAACAGAATGCACTGCTTGTCCATACAGAAAAGGATGTGTCACGGAGTATGTATGCCACACAACTTCTGCCGACAATGCCATTAAAATTTTTGAGTGCGGGAAGTTATTGTCAGCAATCAATGCAAGAAATGTTCCCGTTGAGGAATTGATGCGCGAGAGCAGAAATGCGGCAAACGACCCTGCCGATTACTTTGAATATATCATGTTCGCGTGGGGAAATTGTCAAGCGGGCGACCGGCTGGTTATGGAGCGCGCCTTGGGCCGATTCCCTGACGAGCGTGATTTGAGTGTTCATTTTGAGCCAGGTGTGCGCTTTTATTTCCGGTATGAACAACTACTCTCCCATCCCAACGCCATATGTGATGGTGTTCTGCCCATGAAAGTCAAGGATGAAATTCTCCTCAGCGATTGGGTTCACAAAATCGTGATACCAATGAAATTAAAGAACACCCTTGCCCCATACATACCGTCTGATCTAAAGGACAAAATTATCTATATCGAAAATGATTGCAAAGATATTTGGGATTGGTCTGAAAAAGTGTATAGCATTATTGAAAATACCACGGATAGATAAATTCAATTTACTCGAACAGCTTAAAAGCGGAGGCAACCGCCTCCGCTTTCCTTGTATTTGCCCCGTTGGTCGTTTTTATCATTTCACCCAGAAGCATTGAAAAATTCACATTTTTCTGATATAATGAGTTCGAAAAATAAGAATTTGACGAACAGCCCGCAAAACGAAAGAGGTATCCAGTGAATGTTATAATCGCTATCTTAAAAATATCGGTCTTATTTGTATCTATTATACTTCTTGTCTCTTCTTGTATTAGATTGTATCGTTGGAGAAAATCTGCTTTTGATTCAACCAATGCATATTTAAGAAACCTCAGGTACATTCACCCAGGCGAAAAGGTGTGTATTCAAGCGCCAGATAAACCAGGAATCCAGTATGTGCGTAGCGACAAGAGTTCTAAAACGGTGGTTTATTGGGAATACGGCTATGCTGTGGAAGGCATTCAGTACTGTAAGTCTTACTTTCATGAAGATGATGAGGCTAAACTGCCGTCCAAAATTAGAATACACTATAACAGGAAAACCCCCAAATTATGTATCGGGATGGTGCGGTACGAGACGGTGTAATCGTCTCGGTGGCTTCAATTATTCTAGGTACACTTTTTCTGTTTGCAGTAGTTGCTTCGTATCTTGGATGATTTAATTGGGAACAAAAAGCGTTCGATAAATTCCAATTTACTCGAACAGTTTGAAAGCAGAGGCAACTGCCTCCGCTTTCCTTGTATTTGCCCCGTTGGTCGTTTTTATCAATTCACCCGTAAACATTGAAAACTTCACATTTTTATGATATAATGAGTCCGGTAAATTCTGAATTTGTGGAACGGAGGGTATGTTATGATTTTTGATTTTGGTAATTTTCGACTGGATATAGATCTCGAATCCACAAAAGCATTTTATAGTAAGCACGGGAAGACCGTTCTTGAGGATTGCGGTTGCGTTAATTGTCGAAATTATCATGAAGCAATATCTAAAGCCTCAGATAAAGTAAAAAGCTTTTTCAGTTCCATCGGAATAGACCCGCAAAAATCTCCCGAAGCAACATGGTGGTACACAAACGAAGATGGTATCGCATATTATTCTATTATTTTTCATGTCGTTGGCACACTTATTCAGTCAGTTGATATATACAAACCTGTCGGAGACAATGGCTATCAGTTAATTAACGAGAATTTCTATGAGATAGACAAGAATTTTAAGGTAGGGTTTACGTCAAAAGCTGTTCTTGTTGAAAAGGATTTCCCCAAGCCTTGTATACAGCTTGAAATAGAAGCTTACTTACCGTGGGTAATTAATTGACAAATTCCAATTTACTCGAACAGATTAAAAGCGGAGGCAACTGCCTCCGCTTTCCTTGTATTTGCCCCGTTGGTCGTTTTTATCAACTCACCCAGAAGCATTGAAAAATTCACATTTTTATGATATAATGAGTTCAAAAAATAAGAATTTAACAAAGGAGTGTAGTTATATGAAAAATAAAAAATTATTGTTTGCAATATTATGTGCCATGGGCGGTGGCATGGTAGGTTTCTTTGCAAACCAGTTAACCGAAGTATATGGTTGTATTGCATTTGGTGTTGGCGTTGGCCTTATGGTCTATTCAATTATCAATTTAAGTAAGTAAATTCCAATTTACTCGAACAGTTTGAAAGCAGAGGCAACCGCCTCTGCTTTCCTCTTTTTTGCTCCTCTGGACCGTTTTTAACAGTCTATGAGGGGTTTTGTGGTTCTGTATGGGTTTGGCAAGAAAGTCGCTCCTGGGGCATTTTAGGGGGTCTGTGGTGGGTTTTACACCTGCCGATACACACACCACTCTTTTTGTGCCGTTTTTGCGGTGTGTTTTGGTGTGTAACTTACACACTATATCAATTCGGGGCATCTCGCTTGGTTTGCGAAATGCCCCGAAAAATGTTTATTTATGCGGTTTCTCTTACTTGAAGTAACGCTTCAGCAGGCCCTGGTTTTTAATCCAGGATCTCCATCAATCTTCCGCAGCAGAAGGGCACCACCTCACCGGCCTTCACATGAACGGTCTTATTGCAGGTAACGCAGTACACATCGGTGTCATAGGGGGCGCGGATCTCGGGAATGGCGTTCTTCTCCACTTCGTTCAAGCCGGCGATGTGGAAAGCAGCGGTCTTGTTTTCGGAGGGAATATACACGCCCATGGGCTCCAGGCTCTTATTTTCGCCTACGCAGTTGCCCATTTTGATCCACAGGGCTTCCAGCTCAGCGGCTTCAGCAGCATGCTCGGGGGTAAAGGTCACAACATCTTTTTCGATACGAATTTTCATAAAATGCCTCCTTTTCATAGAAAACCGCCAGTCCCCGGTGTGGGGACCGGCGGTAAATGTTATCGTCGGTATTTTCTTACTTGAAGTAGCGCTTCAGCAGGCCTTCCAGACCACGGCCGTGGCGGGCCTCATCGCGGGCCATCTCATGGACGGTGTCGTGGATAGCATCCAGGCCGTTCTTCTTTGCGCAGGCAGCCAGATCGAACTTGCCCTGAGTTGCGCCGTACTCGCAGTCAACGCGCCATGCCAGGTTATCCTTGGTGCTGGCCTTCATGTTGGGCTCCAGATCCTCGCCCAGCAGCTCGGCGAACTTGGCAGCGTGCTCAGCCTCTTCCCAGGCAGCCTTTTCCCAGTACAGGCCGATCTCGGGGTAGCCCTCGCGGTGAGCAATGCGGGCCATGCACAGGTACATACCCACTTCGGAGCACTCGCCCTGGAAGTTGGCCATCAGCTGCTCGAAGATATACTTCTTATCTTCCTCGCTAATGTCGGGGTTGTTCTTGACGGTCTTGGCATAGACGCCGTACTCATGCTCGGCAGCCAGCTTCATCTCGCCCTTCTGCTCCACAAACTTGGAAGCGGGGACGCGGCAAACGGGGCAACGGAACTCGGCATCCAGCTCCTCGGCGGTGTGAACGTAACCACAAACACTGCAAACAAACTTCTTCATAAAATTATCCTCCAAATTATTTTCTATTATTTTATCGTTTTGATTTTGTTTTTATGCTGTTTTTTCGGCCTGACAGCAACTCTGGCATACGCCGGTAAAGCTGAGCTGACATTCTGCCACCCGGCCGCCGGTGGCAGATTCTACTGTAGCCTGCAGCTGCTGAGGTACTGTGATCTGGGGCAGATCCATAACCGCGCTGCAGTTGGTACAGATGAAGTGGACATGGGGCTGGGTGTTGGCGTCGAAACGCTCGATGCCGCCCACAGTGCCCAGACTCTGTATGATGCCCTGATTTTTGAACAGAGCCAGGTTTCTGTAAACTGTGGCCAGGGAAATATCCGGGTGCTCGTCTTGGAGCATCTGGTGCAGCATTTCCGCTGAGGGGTGTGCGTGGGTGCTGCGTAGACATTCTAAAATGGCGCTGCGCTTGCGGAATTGTTTGGTTTTAGTTTCCATGGTCACCTCCTATTTGCGAACAGTTATTGTTTACATCTATATACTAGCACAACAGTTTCTGTTTGTCAATATCTAAATGAGAATTATTTGCATTTATTTTTAGCTTTTTTATAATATATGATATGTAGAGAGAAATTAGGTTTATCGCTGCGATAAAGCCCCCTCTGACGAGAGGGAGGTTTGGGGCGAGCCACGCCGGTTGCGACAGTCCCCCGGACTGTCGCCAAGTGCCGGCTTTCGAGTCCTTCCGAGAACTGATAAAATAAAAACACCATCCTTGCGGATGGTGTTTTTATTTTATGGCGACCCCGAACGGACTCGAACCGTCGACCTCCAGCGTGACAGGCTGGCGTGCTAACCGACTGCACCACAGGGCCATTTGCTGGGTTATCATACAAGAAAAACTCAAACTTGTCAAGAGGTTTTGCAAAAAATCTTGCATTTTCCAGTTTTTCATTTATCGCTGTGTTAACCAGGAATGACGGCACCCTTGACGTATGCCTATGGGGCTAATGCAGATAAATACCTAATTTCCGCTACAGCGGGTTAAATCACAAGGGAGGGCTGTCGCCCTCCCTTGGCAGATGTTTTATTTCTTCATAGCCGCCTTGACGATAGCCAGCACTTCCTCAGGCGTGTCGATGGGAGAAGCGATCAGCTTCTTGGGGCAGACCGCCGCACACAGACCGCAGGATGTACACAGAGAATAATCAATCACTGCCAGATTGTTCTCGATGGTAATGGCGTCATGGGGGCAGATCTTCTTGCAGATGCCACAGCCGATACAGCCAGCGGAGCAGCCACGAACCGTCACCGCGCCCTTTGCATGGGATGCGCAGGCGATCACGGTATGCTTGTCGTAATCCACCGGCACAATCACATCGCGGGGGCAAACCTGGGCGCATGCCATACAACCCCGGCAAAGCTCGGAATCTACCTTGGCAACGCCATCGACAATAGCAATGGCATCGTACTTACAGGCCTTGACACAGTTACCAAAGCCCAAGCAGCCAAATTTGCAGGCCAGAGGGCCGTTGCCACCCACCTTGGAGGCTGCCAGGCAATCCTGGAAACCTTCATATTCCGCTTTCATGCGGGCGCCCTTTTCCTTACCCTCGGCGTCCACACTGCGGTAACCGGAACAGCGGACCAGCGCCACTTTACGGGCCACATCGTCCACCTTCATACCCATGATAGCACCCATGGCCTGGGCACATTCCGTACCACCGGAGGCGCACAGGCCGATCTTGGCCTCGCCGCTCAGCACAGCTTCCGCATAACCGCCGCAGCCGGCAAAGCCACAGCCGCCACAGTTGGCGCCGGGCAGACATTCATTCAGCTGATCCAGTCGGGGATCGGTCTCCACATAGAACACCTTGGAGGCTGCCGCCAGCACCAGACCAAACACCAGGCCCAGACCGCCCAGAATCGCAATCGCAATCACAATATCCATATCGCGCCCTCCTTAGAAGATCTTCAGGCCCGAGAAGCCCATAAAGGCCAGAGCCAGCAGACCGGCAGAGATCAATGTGATGGGGAAGCCCTTGAATGCCCGGGGGCAATCGGTCTTATCCACCCGCTCACGGATGGAGGCAAACAGCACGATGGACAGGGTAAAGGCCAGACCGCCGGCAGCGCCATTGACCACGCTCTGCAGGAAATCAAAGCTCTCCTGCACATTCACCAGCACAACGCCCAGCACGGCGCAGTTGGTGGTGATCAGCGGCAGGAACACGCCCAGCGCCTTATACAAGGCGGGCACAGACTTCTTCAGAAACATTTCCACCAGCTGTACGATGGAGGCAATGACCAGAATGAACACCACGGTCTGCATATAAGCGTAGGTGGTACCCAGCAGCAGGTTCACGGCCCAGCAGGCAGCAGAGGCCAAGGCCATAACAAATGTAACGGCCATGCCCATACCCAGAGCGGTGTCGATCTTCTTGGAAACGCCCATAAAGGGGCAGATGCCGTAGAACTTCACCAGGATGAAGTTTTCCGTCAGAACGGCAGACAGCAGAATACCGAGCAATGCATTGATATAACCATTATCCATTATTTGCTGCCCTCCTTCTTCTTATTTTCCACCTTGCGCAGCAGCCACTGGAAGCCGGCCACCGCAAAGCCCAGGGTCAGGAAGCCGCCCACAGGCATGATCATTTGCAGCGCCGCGTAATCGGCGGGGAAAACTTGGATACCGGCGCCGTTTTCGCCCAGCAGACCGCCACCAAAGGTACCGCTGCCCAGCAGCTCACGGATGACACACATCACGACCAGCGCCACGGTGTAGCCGATACCCTGGCACAGGCCGTCCACAGCGGAGGCCAGCACGCCATTCTTGGAAGCAAAAGCTTCCGCACGGCCAAGGATGACACAGTTAACAACGATCAACGGGATAAACACACCCAGGCTTTCTGCCAGGGCAGGGATATATGCCTGCAGCAGCAGGTCCACGATGGTAACGAAACCGGCGATGATGACGATGTAAGCGGCGATACGGATCTGATTAGGGATGACCTTCCGCAGGGCGGAGATCAGCACATTGGAGCAGATCAGAATAATGGTGACCGCCACACCCATACCCAAGCCATTGAATAGACTTGTGGTAATAGCCAAGGTGGAGCACATGCCCAGCAACTGGGCAAACACCGGGTTCTTGGTCAGCAGGCCTTCTTTGAGTTGTTTCTTAAAATTCATAAGTCGACCTCCTTAACCCAAATTTTTTACACATTCCAGCGCCGCATTGACGCCCTGAACAATGGCTTGGGAAGAAATGGTAGCGCCGGCCAGGGAATCAACCTGGTTGTCTTCGCCATCACCAATGGTAATGCCGCTCATCAAACCCTTGAACTGTTCCCGGAAGGAAGTACCCTTATCGGTACCCGCAGCCGCCACAGCGCCCAGGCCGGGGGTCTCTGCGTGGGAGATGATGGAGATTCCTGTCACCTTGCCATCCAAACCTACACCCACCATCATAGTGATTTCGCCACCGAAACCGGAGGGCATCACTTCCACGGCATAGCCAAAGCCCTCGGCTTCATACACCTTGCTGACCATACCGGTTTCATCGGTGAAGGAAATCTCTTTAAATTCTGTAGCGCCTTCCAGCACCTGCTGCAAAGCTTCGGCGGTCTTTCTCGCTTTGTTTTCCGCGATTTTATCCTTGGTAATGGCGTTGGCACCGGCCAAAGCCGCTGCAACCACCGCACAGATGGCCAGCAGCGTAAAGGTCAGGCGCAGGATGTACTGGACAGTATTTTCCTTTTTCATGCCTTCTTCGCCTCCTTTACCTTCTTGGGCGCACCGAACTTCTTGGGACGGCCGATGCGGTCAAAGAGCACCACGCAGCAGTTCATGATCAGAATGGCGTAGGAAACGCCCTCGGGATAGCCGCCGAAATAGCGGATGACCACAGTGATCAGACCGCAGCCGATACCGTAGCAGATCTGGCCCAGCTTAGTCAGCGGGGAGGTCACATAGTCGGTTGCCATGAAGATGGCGCCCAGCATCAGGCCGCCGCAGCAGACCTGATAGCCCATCCAAGTCAAACGGTCATGGCCGCCCTGGGGGAACAGGAACGTCAGCAGTGCTACCGTACCCACAAAGCTCAGGGGGATACGCAGGGTGATAACTCTGCGGATCAGCAGGTATACCAGGCCGATCAGCAACAGCGCAGCAGAGGTTTCACCCAGGCTGCCGCCCACATTGCCAAGGAACGCATCCAGCACGGACGCATCGGGCAGACCCTTCTGGTGCATATAGAACATGGGGGTGGCAGCAGTCATGCCGTCCAGCGCCTCCATGCTGGTATCACCGAATACAGGAGCGGCGTTCTGGAAGCCCACCTTAATCGAAGTGGACATCAGCATTGCCCAGCTCATCATAAAGGCGCGTCCCGCCAGAGCAGGATTGACGATATTGCGGCCAATGCCACCGAACAGCATTTTTACCACGATAATGGCAAAGAAATCGCCGATGATCAGTGTCCAATAGGGAATTGTCACCGGGCAGACAAAGGCCAGCAGAATGCCGGTGACCACAGCGGACAGGTCATAGACCTTGCAGTTCATACCGGTCAGTTTGCAATAGGCCCACTCGAAGAACACACTGGCGCTGACGCTGATCAGGGTCAGCATCAAGGCACGCAGGCCGAAGAAATAGACAGAACCGGCCAGAGCAGGCAGCAGGGCAATGACCACATCCCGCATAATGGTGCGGGTAGAATGGGGTGCGTGTACATGGGGAGAGCTGGAGATCGTCAGCTCATAAAAGTATTTCATCTGTGCCATAACGCTCCACCTCCTTACTTCTTGGCAGCTGCATCACGCAAACGCTGCTTGGCTGCCCGGAACGCCAGCACCAGCGGCACGGAAGCCGGGCAGGTATAGGCACAGCAGCCACATTCGATGCAGTCCATCAGATGCACAGGCTTCAGGTCTTCCACATTGCCGGTCTGGGCGGCCTTGTAAAGCAGAACAGGCATCAGATGCATGGGGCACACATCGATGCACTTGCCGCAGCGGATGCAGCGGGATTGCTCCACCACATATTTATTGCGGATACCCAAAATCGTGACGGCATTGGAGCCCTTGATCACCGGCACCGCCAGGTCATACTGGGCAGCACCCATCATAGGTCCACCGGAAAGCACCTTATAAGGGTTCTCACGAACACCCACTGCATCCAGCAGCTGATTGAAGGCCGTACCAATTGGCACCATCAGATTCTTGGGATCCATACAGATATCACCGGAAACGGTAACAATGCGGCGCACCAGAGGCATGCCATCGTAAACCGCGTCATGGATAGCCTTACAGGTAGCGGCGTTGAATACCGCGCAGCCCACAGCAGCAGGCAGTCCACCGGAGGGCACTTCCCGCCCGGTGATGGCATAGATCAGCTGCTTTTCCGCGCCCTGGGGATACTTGGCAGGCAGAAGATTCAGTTCGATGTCCTTCTGGTGATACAGTTCCCGCTTCAGACAATCGGCTGCTTCCGGCTTATTGTCCTCCATGGCGATATGGGCTCGCTTCAGACCCAGTGTCCGCATGACGATCTGCAGACCGGAAACCAACTCCTTGGCGTAAGTACGGCAGACCCAATCATCGGCAACAATGTACGGCTCACACTCGGATACATTGACAATGATGGTATCCACCTTACCGAGGCCCGAGGACAGCTTCACATGGGTGGGGAAAGACGCGCCGCCCATGCCCACGATACCGGCTTCCCGGATGATATTCATCAACTCCTCCGGCGTCAGCGCCTCCACCTGCTCCGGTGTGCGCTTCTGAATATCGGGACACAGGGTCTTCTGATGATCGTTTTCGATCACCACGCTCATAATCATGGTGCCGCTGGTATGGGGACGGGGCTCCACAGCCTTGACCACACCGGATACCGATGCGTGGACCGGCACGCACAGACCCTGTCCGTCGCCGATCTTCTGACCTACCGTAACACTGTCACCCTTTTTGACCAAAGGCTTGCAGGGCGCGCCGATATGCTGCTGCATAGGGATCACCAAAACATCCGGCTCCGGGAAGTCCCGCAAAGGACGGCTGCAGGCGTAAAACTTATTCTCCTTGGGGTGGATGCCGCCAAAGAAGGAAAATGCCATAGTCGATCACCTCTTTGAAATTTCGCGCAGAAACACTGCGCCATACTATATGCTCATGATAGCATATTTGGGTAACCGTGTCCATAGACTTTTGCCGTTTTGAACAAAAAATAAATTTGTATCGATAACAAAGTATATAAAATATACAAATTCAGTATCATATTAACCTTGCAACTTTTTGTTTATCCCACTGTTGGCAATTGAAACAACATGATAATATCCCGGGTTTCAAAAAAGCAGCCGCCTCCGTGTCAGGAGGCGGCATTGGTCTGGGTATAAAACAGGGGCATCAGAACATTTCTTTTTTTTCGCGGCCACGGGACACTTTGATATCCATACCGATGGGCGGCTGGATATAGCGCTCATGGACCGGTCGTTGCGGTCGGGCATAGACACCGGACACCAGGCCCACCATGGCATACAGCGACACGATGGAACTGCCGCCGTAGCTGATAAAGGGCAGCGTCAGGCCGATGATGGGCAACACGCCAATGCACATACCCACGTTGATAAGAATCTGGAATACCAGCGCCGCCGCCACGCCGAAGCACAGCGTCTTTCTCAAGAAATCGGGACTGCGGGTGCCCACATAAATGCACCGGGCCACGATAGCCATCAGCATCACCATTACCAGCAGACAGCCAACAAAGCCCATCTCCTCGCCGATGGAGGAGAAAATAAAGTCGGTATGCTGGGCATAGAGCACGCCGCCTTGGGTGCGGTTGCCATTGAACAGGCCCTGGCCTGTCAGACCGCCGCCAAAAAGGGAGCGCTGGCTGCGCAGCATATGGTAGCGCTCATCCATGCCAAAGGGATCGATCTCCGGGTTGAAAATAACCTCGATACGCCGCCGCTGATACTCCTTCATACCATAATTCCAGATGAAGGGTGCCGCGGCTGTCACCGCACCACCGCCGATAAAGAACCAGATCAGCTTCACACCGCCGGACCATGCCATGCCGATGAACACGAACACGAAGATCAGCGTAACACCCAAGTCACCGGACACAAACATGTTAAGACCCGCAATCACGGCAAGGTGCAGGCCCATATGACCTACCGAAGTAATGGCGGATATGCGATCCTGGTGGCTGGCCATCACCGAGGCCATAATGATAACAAAGGTAATTTTACAAAATTCTGCCGGCTGGATATCTACCGGCATAAAAGGAAAGGCAAGCCAGCTTCGGTTTCCGGTGCCTTTATCGGTACCAAAGGGAGACAGCAACAGCAGCAGCAACAGTAAATTAAAACAGAACAGCCAGCGACGGCCCTCGGACAAGATGCTGATATCGACACTGGACACCAACGCATATACACCCACCCCGATGCCAATAGCCGCCACCTGCACAAACAGATGACGCAGAGCGCCGGTGTAATTGGTGGCGCTGGTGATCACCAGACAGCCAAAGGCGGAGGTGACCACGCACAGCAGCAGCAGGATCATGTCGCCTCTGCGGGGAAAGCTTTTCAGTTCGTTGATAAAATTGCGCATCGCTCCGCCTCCTTCCTTTCAGAATGTTATTCTATCATCCCCAAACAGAAAAGTAAATACCGGGCTTGTAAACAAATTGCTGTTTATTGTTTCAATCATATGTCATTGCGAGGAGCGAAGCGACGTGGCAATCCCCCGGTTAGAGGCAAAGATGTGTCGAAAAGCACTGCCTAAAGTCTTTGGGGATTGCCACACCAGTGTGCGCACTGGTTCGCAATGACAGTCCTATCTGAGCGACAAACGAAAATTTGAAGCGCTAAAAAAACCGGGGCCGGATATTCCGGCCCCGGGGTGGATATTAGTTCTGCTGGAGTTGCTGCTTCTGGTACTGCAGGGTATAGAGCTGGTAGTAGCGACCCTTCTGGGCCAGCAGTTGCTGGTGGTTGCCCTGCTCCATGATCTGTCCTTTGCTGAGCAGGATAATATTGTCGGAGTGCTGGATGGTGGACAATCTGTGTGCCACGATCAGCATGGTACCGATGTTCTTCATCTTTTCCAGAGAATCCTGAATCAAGATTTCCGTTTCGGTATCGATATTGGCGGTAGCCTCGTCCAGAATCATGACGCTGGGCTTATGGATGATGGTACGGGCGAAGCTCAGCAGCTGCCGTTGGCCGGCAGAGAAGTTGTTACCACGCTCACGCACAGGCTCATCCAGACCCTTTTCCAAACGGCTGATGAAGCTGTCGGCATTGACATAGCGGCAGGCTTCCATCACTTCCTCATCGGAAATGCCCTCCTCCCGCAGCAGAATATTGCTGCGGATGTCGCCGGCAAACAGGAACACATCCTGCAGCATCTGGCCGAAGTGGCGACGCAGGGAAGAAATTTTGATCTTCTTGATATCGATGCCATCGATGAGGATCTGGCCCTGCTGGATATCATAATTGCGGCAAATGAGGCTCAGAATGGTGGTCTTACCGGAGACGGTAGAGCCGACAAACGCCACGGTCTGCTTGGGCTCCACATGGAAGCTAACGCCCTTGAGAACCCACTCATCAGGCTTATAGGCAAACCAGACATCCTTAAATTCGATCTCGCCCTTGATCTCTTCCAGCTCGATGGCATCCTCGGAATCCACCACTTCCGGCTCCATGTCCAGAATGGCGAAGATCTTTTCCGCGCCGGCAAAGCTTTGCTGCAGCATATCAAACTGCTCGGCCAAAGTCTGGATGGGGTTGAAGAAGCGAGAGATATAGTTATAGAAGGCCACCACCAACGGCGCGGTGATCATCTGGCCCAGGAACACGGTCTGCTGGATATAGCCACGGGCAGCGAAGAAGAACAGGCACATCTGGCTGGAGACGAACAGCATGTACACCATGGGGCGGAAAATGCCGAAGACATACATTCTGTTCTGCTTAGCCTTCTTCAGACCGGCGCTGCGGACAGCGAAATCTTCATATTTGCGCTGCTCACGGTTAAAGATCTGGGTGATCTTCATACCGGACAGGTTTTCGGACAGGTAGGTATTGATATCCGTGGTAGCATTGGTGACCTTGCGGTGGACCCGGCGGCTGAACTGGCGGAACAGCAGGGTAAACAGCACCACAAAGGGAACAAAGCACAAAATCATCAGCGTCAGCGCGTAGTTCAGCAGGAACATAGCCACCAACACACCGATAATGACCATCGTGTTTTTCAGCAGGGTCACGAAAATGTTGGTGAACATGAAGGAAATGCGATTGGGGTCGTTGGTGACACGGGTCACCAGCTTGCCCACAGGAATATTGTTCAGCTGCTCATGGCTCAGCTTTTCAATATGGGTGAAGGTATCCAAGCGGAGCTGGGACAGGATCTTCAGACCAATGCGCTGCAGCAGCAATGCCTGCAAATAGGTGCAGACCAAGCTGACCGCCAGAATGCTGGCATATGCGGCCACCAGCGTAAACAGTTCCTTCAGTTCAAAATCGGCTGCGATCAACTCCAGAACCCACTTCATCAGCAGAGGAGAGATCACGTCATAACCAACGGAGAAGAGCATAATGGCGAACACGGCAATAAAGCTTTTCCAGTGGGGCTTGACGTAGTGCAGCAGACGGGCGAACAGCTCTTTATCAGAGATCTTGCGTTCCCGGTCATCGCCGTCATCCGTGCGCTTTTTCACTGCGAACCAGGCAATGATGAAAGCTGTGGTAAAGGAACCGATGAGGGAAACCACAATGACGATGGGCAAAAACTCTTTCAGAAAATCAAGCATTGTGATTACCTCCTTCCTCTTCCAATTTCTGCAAGTCTACCATCTTGCGATATTCCTTGCAGGTGGCATAGAGCGCATCATGCTTGCCAAAGGCAGCCAGACGGCCGTTGTCGATGAAGAGCACCTTATCCATCTGTTCGATGGTGGAAATGCGGTGGGCAATGAGAATGGTGGTCTTGCCGCCGCGGGTGGTGCGCAGGTTTTCCAAAATGGTACGCTCGGTCTTGGTATCGACAGCAGAAACAGAGTCGTCCAAAATCAGGATCGGCGCATCCTTCATCAGCGCGCGGGCAATGGAGATACGCTGCTTCTGGCCACCGGAAACGGTAACACCACGCTCACCCAGCACCGTGCCGTAGCCCTTGGAGAACTCCTTGATGTTGCTATCCACATCTGCCATTCTGGCAGCCTGCTGGACTGCGGTAATCTTATGGCTGTCAACGCCGAAGGCAATGTTATTTTCAATGGTATCGGAGAACAGGAAGTTATCCTGGGGCACATAAGCACAGGCGTCCCGCAAGTCCCGGATCTTCACATCATTGACATCGTGATCATCTATGAACAACGTGCCATCGGGCACATTGTAAGTACGCAGAATCAGATCCACCAGGGTAGTCTTACCGGAGCCGGTCTTGCCTACCAGGCCGATATTCTCGCCGGGCTCGATGACGAAGGACACATCTTCCAGCGCGTCAAATTCGCCGTCGGGATAGCGGAAGGTCAGATTTCTAAATTCAATACGGCCCTTCACTTCCGGCAGGGACTGGGCAGTCTCCCGGTCCTTTACCACCACAGGCGCATCCAGCAGCTCGCTGATACGAGCCAGAGATGCCTTGCCACGGGAGGACATGTCGATCAATTCGGATACAGCCATGATGGGCCAGATCACACTATTGAAATAGCCGGTGAACTCCAGCAGCTGGCCGGGGTTGAGCACATCTTTGTATACCAGGTAGCCGCCGTAGCCCAAAATGATGCAGATAACGCTTTCTACAAACAGCGTTACCATGACGCGGAACAGGACGGATGCCTTGGTATGGGCCAGATTGGCCTCTTCGTTTTCTACATTCAGCTTCTTGAAAGCCCAAAGCTCCTTGGCTTCCTTGACGAAAGCCTTGATCACAGCGATGCCGGAGAAGCTTTCCTGGGAAAAGTCGGAGAGACGGGAATAAGCCTCCTGACGGGCATCCCATTTCTTGGCCAGCCGCTTGCCCACGATGGTGGCGGAGGCCAGCAGGAAGGCCATGGGGATCAGACTCAGCAGGGTCAGACCCGCATCCATCTTCCA
>JAZUAW010000088.1:0-3239 GCA_045638225.1 Faecousia sp.
CTTTGGCGGCGGCTACGCCATGATCCCACTGATCCAGTTTGAAGCGGTGGAAAAGCAAAAATGGATCACCGATGACGATATTCTGGAGATCGTGGCGATCGCGGAATCCACCCCCGGCCCGGTGGCCATCAACGCGGCCACCTTCGTGGGCTACCGTACCTGTGGCTTCTTTGGCGCTGCATGTGCCACTTTGGGCGTGGTACTGCCCAGCTTCTGCGTGATTTTGCTCATTTCCTATGTACTGCGGGAGTTCCAGCAGATCAAGGCGGTGCAGTATGCCTTCAATGGCATCCGTGCCGGTGTGCTGGCACTGCTCATAAAGGCATTGTGGACGATGTACAAAAAGAGCCCCAAGGGTTGGGTGGCCTATGTGGTCATGGGCGCATCCTTTGTATTGACTGCTTTTTTGAAGGTCAATATTTTCCTTGTGATTATCGGCTGTGCGCTGTTTGGCCTGTTGACTGCCGGTTTTATGGACAGGAGGGCTGAAAAATGATCTATCTGGAACTTTTCTGGACCTTCTTTTCCATTGGTGCGCTGACCTTCGGTGGAGGCTATGCCATGCTGCCGCTGATCCAGGCCGAGGTGTCAAAGCGGTGGTCAGAGGTGATCTCGGCGCAGAGCATGGTGGATTTTGTAGCAGTGAGTGAATCCACCCCCGGCCCCTTTGCGGTCAATATGGCTACCTATGTGGGCGCGGAAATGGGCGGCGTGTTCGGCTCGTTCTGTGCCACATTGGGCGTGGTACTGCCCAGCTTTGTCATCATTCTCATCGTAGCAAAATGCTATGACGCATTCCGCCAGAGCAGGGTCGTCAAGGGCTGTATGTCCGGCCTGAAGCCCGCTGTGGTGGGGCTGATTGGAAATGCGGTGCTGACGGTGCTGATGACTGTGTTTTTCCCCGCGGGGTTGTCCCTGTCGGTTTTTGCATCACCGGCATTGTATGTGTATGCTGGCCTGTGCATCGCCATGCTGGTGTTGGCGCTGCGGAAGTTACATCCCATTTGGATCATTATCATCTCTGCGGTGATCGGCATCGCTTTGGGATATCTTGGAATTTAAAACAACCCTCCCGGATACGGATTCCGGGAGGGTTGTTTCGGTTTTTTGGAAAAACACTTGAAAACAGTTGCAAATTTGGTATAATAAAGGTTAAAGTGTGAAAGTATGCACTGTTGTAAGGGAGGTGTTTTGGTGGCTGCCAAAAGGAAAACCAGGGCAAAATTGCTCAGCGGAAAGCTTTCGCCCACCCAGATCATTGCCCTTGTCTTTGCGCTGATTATTCTGGTCGGCACGGCGCTTTTGTCGCTGCCTGCAGCCTCCAGAACCGGCGTGAGTATCGGGATTTTACCGGCATTGTTCACCGCCACCTCCGCCACCTGCGTGACAGGTTTAGTGGTTGGTGATACCTGGACACTGTTTTCCGGATTCGGTCAGATCGTGATCCTGTGCCTAATCGAATTGGGCGGTCTGGGCTTTATGTCCGCCGCATCCGTGGTGATTTTTATGCTGCGCAGAAAGGTCAGCCTCCGTCAGCGAATGGTTATGGCACAGGCATTGAGTGTCAATGAAATGGAAGGCGTTGTGCGGCTGCAGAAGTGGGTGCTCGTGGGCAGTTTAATGATCCAGAGCATCGGCTTTGTGATCCTGTTCTCCCGATTCCTGCCTGAATATGGGTGGGCGCGGGCACTTAGGTGGGGGCTGTTTCACGCAGTATCCGCATTCTGTAATGCAGGCTTCGATATTTTCGGTTCTATTGCACCGGGACAGAGTATCATGCCTTTTAACAACGATCCCGTGGTTCTGATTACCCTGATGGGGTTGGTGGTCGTCGGTGGTTTGGGATTCTTTGTTTGGGAGGAGCTTGCCACCAAGCGCAGCTTCAAAAAATGCAGCGTCTATACCAGGCTGGTTTTGCTCTCTACCGGTATCCTCATTTTGGCCGGGGCGCTTCTGACATTGGTTTTGGAGTGGAACAATCCGGAAACCATTGGCACGATGCCCATCGGGCAGAAGATCCTCAACGGCTTTTTCCAATCTGTAACCTTGCGTACAGCGGGCTTTGCCTCTTTCGACCAGGCGCAGCTGACAGATGGGGCAAAGGCAGTCAGCGTTGTATTTATGCTGATTGGCGGATCTTCCGGCTCCACAGCCGGTGGCCTAAAGACCGTCACTGTGCTGGTGCTTTTGCTGTTCGTCATCTCTCGGGCCAGAGGGCATAGCCGGGTCAGCGTATTCCGCCGGAATATTCCCGGGGAAAAGGTGATGGATGCGATGACCATCGTTTCCATCGTGGTAGGCTTGTGCCTCGTGGGCGCGGTGGTGATCTGCGTGACTTCCCCGGTTGGTTTTACCGATGCTTTGTATGAAGCGGCGTCTGCCTTGGGAACAGTGGGACTGACTGCGGGGGTCACACCCCAGTTAAGTCTGGTGGCACGGCTTATGATCATTCTGTTTATGTATTTTGGTAGAGTGGGCGTGCTGACATTGAGTTTAGGCTTCCTACTGGCTGATAAGACAGAAGAACGGTACCGGTTTGCAGACACCAATCTGCTGATTGGTTAAGGAGGAATAAGATGAAGTCCTATATTGTAGTTGGTTTGGGCCGTTTCGGAAGGGAAGTGGCCAAGCGGCTGTGTGAGTTGGGCTGTGAGGTGCTGGCCATCGATACCAGTAGCACGAAGGTGCAGCATCTGAGCAATGATGTGACCCAGGCGGTGGTGGCAGATGCCCGGGACAAGGAGGTCCTGCGGGCACTGGGTGCGAAGGAGTTTGATTGCGCCGTGGTAGCCATCGGCGATTCTCTGGCGGATTCTGTGCTCACCACAATGAATCTAAAGGAACTGGGTGTCCCCAGAATTATTTGCAAGGCCAGTGATGAGACCCATCGGCAGGTGCTGAAAAAGCTGGGTGCCGATCAGGTGGTGATCCCGGAGCAGGAAAATGCTGCCCGACTTGCCAGGAGTCTTGCCTCCCGGAATGTGCTGGACTATATTGAACTTTCCGAGGATTATGGAATCATTGAGGTTCCCGCGCCGGGTGCCTGGACGGAAAAGAGTCTGATTGAATTGAATGTCCGGGCAAAGCTGGGTGTAAATATTCTGGCTGTTCGCCGGGGCGGCAGCATTACGGTGTCTCCTGCGGCAGATTTCCGCATCCTCCAGGGTGATATTCTGGTGGTCCTTGGAGATACCGAAGCGCTCAATGCGGTGCAGAGGCTATGATGGAAGAGCGGATCA
>JAZUAW010000089.1:0-29516 GCA_045638225.1 Faecousia sp.
CCTGCGCCGCCAACTTCGTCGTTGGTGCCCAGCGCGATATCAGCGGACTGGGTGTGGATGCGGCACAGAATTTCCACAGAGTCGGCATCGAAACCGGCATCGGGGTAGATGTAACCGATCTTGCGGATGGCCTCACGGGCAACAGCGGGGTAGTCAACCACAGCCTTGGTGGTGATCTCGCCGCAGATCAGGCAGAAGTTGGTGGTAACGGTGGTCTCACAGGCCACGCGGGAGTTGGGGTCCTGACGCAGGCATTCGTCCAGAATGGCGTCGGAGATGGAGTCAGCCACCTTGTCGGGATGGCCGTTGGTCACACATTCAGAGGTAAACAGTCTTTTTTCCATTTGTACAGATTCCTTTCATTTTTCTTCTAAAATCAAAAATGCACACATCGAAGATTCGACGTGTGCGTATATCGAATCCTCATCTCTCGTTGCCGCCGGATTTGGCACCTTGATTAAACAGGTTGCCGGGTTTCATCGGGCCGTTCCCTCCACCACTCTTGATAAGGCTTGTATGCAGTTCGAATGATATTATAGCTGTTTTGCACGAAAAGTCAAGACCTTTTTCGACTATTTCAACAAAAAATATTGCAAAATCCCGTATGGACAAACGAAGAAAAAGTTGTTATGATAATAAGAAGAAAAAGGAGTGACAATTTTGAAAAATCTTCATCATCAAATGGAACGGTTTTATTATAAAAACCGCAACAAAGGCATCCCCAATCTGATGCTCTATATCGTGCTGGGAACAGGTCTGGTTTCGATTTTTGATCTGGTCAATGGTGGCTATGTGCTGTATCAACTGCTGATCTTTGATAAGGCCAAGATCCTGCAGGGTCAGGTGTGGCGTCTTGTCACATGGCTTTTTACTGACCTTTCCAGCGGCAATCCGTTGCTGAATCTGCTGTTTTTGTATTTCTTCTACCGCCTTGGCAGAATGGTGGAAATGACCATCGGCACATTCAAGTTCACCCTGTTTTATCTGGCAGGCTTTGTTCTGATGAATGTGTTTGCCATGGTTTTCTGTCCTGCTGAGTATGTGATCGTTGCAGGATATCCCATCCACCTGCTCTATAGCCGCATGGCCTATTACCTGCATCTGAGCTTGGTGCTGGCTTTTGCCACCAGCTATCCCGATAGTCAGTTCTATATCTTCTATATCATCCCCATTCGCGCTTGGGTGATGGCGCTGGTGTATCTGCTGGTGGTAGGCATCGATGTGATGAATATGTGCTATCCCGTCAATCTGATGCCCCACGCTCTGTTCCCGCTGGTCGGTCTTTTGAATTACTTCCTGCTCTTTGGTGGGGATATCCCTAATTTGCTGCCCCCTACTTGGCGTGCAAAGATGAGAAAGCATGCGGCCCCTGTGCGTCACAGACCTGCCCCCGGTAGACCCATCCAGTTCCCGGGTGCTGACGCTGCCCCTCAGCCCAAGGCACAGCCTGCCAAGGCTGACTATACCCATCGCTGCACCGTTTGCGGTCGTACG
Source organism: Faecousia sp. (assembly GCA_045638225.1). Taxonomy (GTDB): domain Bacteria; phylum Bacillota; class Clostridia; order Oscillospirales; family Oscillospiraceae; genus Faecousia. The sequence goes on from JAZUAW010000089.1 coordinate 1,495, forward strand.
GATGTGTCCCATCCCCATCTGGAGTTCCGCTACTGCTCCAAGTGCAATGGCTACCATTGCTATTGCCAAGATCATATCAGCAATCATACCCATATCGAGTAAACTCAACGGGCTGCTGCAAAATGCAGCAGCCCTGATTATTTTATAGTAGGATAAATTGCTGTTTGCAAAAGAGGTATCATTGCGAGGCGCCGAAGGCGACGTGGCACCTGAGCACATAGCGCGAGGAAGTGCCCTTGGGGCGCAATTCACCCAACTTTTCCGGGCACTTTTCGCTAGATTGCCCCTCTATTGGGGGATTCCTACGCCAGTGTGCGCACGGGCTCGGAATGGCAGAAAAATCGGTAAACAACAATTTATCTAGGAAGGGAGTATAGTTATGCCCAAGTATATCATGGCCTTGGATTCCGGCACCACCAGTAACCGCTGCATCCTATTTGATCACAGCGGTAAGATCTGCTCGGTTGCACAAAAGGAATTTACCCAGATCTTCCCCAAGCCCGGCTGGGTAGAGCATGATGCCGATGAGATCTTTGCTACCCAACTGGAAGTGGCCCGGCAGGCTCTTGCCAATATCGGCGCCAACGCTTCCGATATCGCTGCCATCGGTATCACCAACCAGAGAGAAACCACCATCGTCTGGAACAAATATACCGGCCGCCCTGTGTATAACGCTATCGTCTGGCAGTGCCGCCGCACGGCGCCTTTCTGTGACCATCTCCGCTCGGAGGGGCTTGTGGATACCATCCGAGATAAGACCGGTCTTGTGATCGATCCCTATTTCTCGGCCACCAAGATCCATTGGATATTGGAGAATATTCCCGGCGCCCGGCAAGCGGCCGATGGGGGAGAACTGCTCTTTGGCACGGTGGAGACTTGGCTGATCTGGAAACTGACCGGCGGAAAGGTCCATGTAACGGACTATTCCAATGCCTCCCGCACCATGCTCTTCAATATTAATACCCTTTCTTGGGATGAGGAAATTCTGAAAAGGCTGAATATCCCTGCCTCTATGCTGCCCGCCGCTGTACCCAGCTCCGGTATGGTAGGCAAAACCGACGCGGCTTTCTTTGGCGCGCCCATCGCCATTGCCGGTGCGGCAGGTGACCAGCAGGCGGCGCTTTTTGGCCAGACTTGTTTTGCCCCCGGCGACGCCAAATGTACCTACGGAACCGGTGCCTTTCTGCTGATGAACACCGGCGAAATACCTATTTTTTCTCAAAATGGCCTTGTTACTACCATTGCCTGGGGCTTGGATGGCAAGGTGCACTATGCGCTGGAGGGCTCGATTTTCGTAGCCGGTGCGGCCATTCAATGGTTGCGGGATGAACTGCGCTTTATCGAATCCGCTTCTGATTCTGAATATATGGCCCGTAAAGTTTCGGATACCAACGGCTGTTATGTGGTGCCGGCATTTACTGGCTTGGGTGCGCCCTACTGGGATGCCCGTGCACGGGGCACCATCCTGGGCCTGACCCGGGGCGTCAATAAATATCACATTATTCGTGCCACCTTGGATTCTATCGCTTATCAGGTCAACGATGTGCTGACTGCTATGGAAGCCGATGCCGGCATCCGCTTGCAGGCACTGAAGGTAGACGGCGGTGCATCTGCCAATAACTATTTGACGCAGACCCAATCCGATATCTCCGCTGCCCCTGTGTTGCGGCCTCGCTGTGTGGAGACCACAGCCATGGGTGCGGCCTATCTGGCCGGACTTGCTGTGGGGTACTGGAAAGATCAGGAGGAGATCCGACAAAATTGGGCGGTAGACCGACAGTTTGTCCCGGAGATCCCGGATGCAGAACGGGCTGACCGTCTGGCTCACTGGTCGAAGGCGGTAGCCTGTGCCTCCGGCTGGGCAAACTCTTGATAAAGTCCAATAAAACACTCCACAGTCTCATTTTGCCGTAGCAGAGCCAGTTCTTCCCACCCTCTGTGCAATGTAAAGCATATGGCATCTGTTTGCATTTCTATGTGGTAACGGCAGCAGGTCTGTGAGTCAAAGTGGGGGAACTGCCCAGTTGCATTGCTGACAACCTGTGAGCAACCGCTTTCTGTGATCCGATAGGTAGTGCACGCCGGTGCTATCTCCAGCCACACCCCGCGATTCTGCCAAGGCGCTATATAGTCCTGCAGAGGCATATGCAGCGGCACAGGTGGCAGAAATACCGGACGCTCCAAACCTTGGGCGTATTGCTCTGATACGCCTACAGGGCAGGGGAGGGTTTCTGCGATGGCCTTGGCAATGGCTGCTGTCTGGGGTTCTCCGGGTCGCTGAAAATCCAGCAGCACATGACCGATGTCAAATTTCTGTACCAGTCGCCGGAGCTGTTCCGCGATCTTCTCGGGATCGTGGCCGGCAACCGGCATACGGTCGTTGACGATCACCATGCTCTGCGCGGGAAGCACAGTGGGCAAATTGGAAAGACCGGTGCCGTAAGGCGAAAAATGGCAGGCCATCCATGCTTTTTGGGCATTTGCCGGCAATTTCTGTTGAAACTCCGCGGCGGTTTGTGCAAGAAAAAATGCTGAAGGCATGGACAAATCCCTCCATGTATGCTACAATCTTATCAATATCTATGAAAATCCCGGGTGAATTATGAAACTTTCTTTCCTTCCCTATGTGATCACGGAAAAACTGACAGATCTGACGGTGCAATATCTGCGCGATCAGAATATCCGCTTGCTGATGCTGGACTTCGATAATACCATCGTGCCCTACACCACCAGCACCCCAACCGAGGCCATGACAGACTGGCTGCGGGAAATGAATACCTCCGATATTCAGCTGTGTGTAGTGTCCAACAGTAAACATAATCGGGTGAAAAAGTTCTGCGCTGCCTATGGCTTGGATTGCATCACCCATGCAAAAAAACCCTTTGCCAAGGGCATTCGCCAATGCCTTGAGCGCTATGGCATCCCGGCAGGGGAGGCAGCACTTGTGGGCGACCAGATCTTTACGGATACTTTGGGTGCCAATGGCTGTGGCGTGCGGCCTATTCTCGTTAAGGCCATCGACAATCATAATTTCTGGCTGAAGGCACGTCACGTGCTGGAAATGCCATTTATCTTACTTGCTAGAAAAAGGAGAATGTAACTATGACAACCCTGGAAAAGTACCTGACACTGCTGGACGGTGAGGTGGACGGCCTGCTGCTGACATCCCGCTATAGCCGCCATTACGGTGCCGAATTTGACATTGCCGAGGGCGCTGCCATCGTCACCAAAAAGGGCTGCCGCTATTTTACCGACTCCCGCTACATCGAGTCCGCCCAGAACGGCCTGAAGGGCTTTGAGGTTATCTGCGTAGATAAGATCGGCTATATTAAGCTGCTCAATGATGCCATCGCTGATTTCGGTGTCACCACCCTGGGCTATGAAGAGAATTACATGTTGGCTGTGGAGCTGATGAACTACGAAAAGCACCTGAACGCCAAGTTGGTGCCCTACAATGCTGCCATCAATGGCTTCCGTGCCACCAAGGAAGACTGGGAGTTGGAGCTGATGCGCAAGGCACAGGCCATCACCGATAAGGCTTTTGCTGAGGTGCTGCCCCGTCTGAAGGCCGGCATGACCGAACTGGAGCTGCAGGCTGAACTGATCTACTGCCTGTATAAGAACGGCGCCACCGGCCTGGCCTTTGACCCCATCGTGGTCTCCGGTCCCAATACCAGCCTGCCTCATGGCGTGGCCTGTGAGCGGGTTATTCGTCCCGGCGATTTCGTCACCATGGACTTTGGTGCTTCCTATATGGGCTACTGCGCCGATATGACCCGTACCGTGGCTGTGGGCTACGCTACCGAAGAGATGCAGAAGGTTTATAATACAGTTCTGGAAGCCCAGCTGGCCGGTCTTGGCATTTCCAAGGCAGGCGTGCCCGGCAAGGATATCGACGGCGCTGCCCGTAAGGTCATCACCGATGCCGGTTACGGCGAATACTTCGGCCACGGCTATGGCCATAGCCTGGGTCTGGAAGTCCACGAGAACCCCAGCCCCAATGCCCGCAACGAGCAACCCATGCCCGTTGGCTCCGTTGCTTCTGCGGAACCCGGTATCTATCTGCCCGGTAAATTCGGCGTTCGTATCGAAGATACCTGCGTTTTCCTGGCTGATGGCATCGAAATTCTTACCAAGAGCCCCAAGAATTTGATTATTGTCTAAAAAAATTCTATTTTGCTCTTGCAATATAGCGAAAATTCGGTTAAAATATAACAGTTAAAGAATAAAAACATACGCCCCCCGAAAGGGAGAGCAATCTAGGAGGATATTCATTATGATTTCTGCAGGCGATATCAGAAACGGCATTACCTTCGAAATGGATGGCAAGGTCATGCAGGTTATCGAGTTCCAGCACGTCAAGCCCGGCAAGGGCGCTGCCTTTGTGCGCGTCAAGATGCGTAACGTCATCACCGGCGGCGTGACCGAAACTTCTCTGAACCCTTCCGCCAAGTTCCCCACCGCTTTTGTTGAGCGCAAGAAGATGGAGTACAGCTACAACGATGGCGAGCTGTATTACTTCATGGACCAGGAGACCTTCGAACTGGAGCCTTTGAACGGTGATGTTCTGGACGACTCCTTTAAGTTCGTCAAGGAAAACGATATCTGCACCGTCATGAGCTACAAGGGCAAGGTCTTCGGCGTCGAAGTGCCCAACTTTGTGGACCTGGTGGTTACCGAGACCGAGCCCGGCTTCGCTGGCAACACCGCTACCAACGTCACCAAGCCCGCTACTGTTGAGACCGGCGCTGAGGTGAAGGTGCCGCTGTTCATCAACGAAGGCGACAAGATCCAGATCGATACCCGCACCGGCGAGTACCTGGGCCGTTCCAAGGCTTAATTTGTAAACTGGATAGGGGACGATGCGCAATCGTCCCCTTTTTTCAAAAGGAGAGGAGAACAAATATGACTATTTCTGAAAAGGCTGCTTACCTGAAGGGTCTGATGGATGGCTTGAACCTGGATACCGAGAAGGCCGAGGGCAAGATGATCGCCGCTATGGTGGAGCTGTTCGGCGATATGGCCAAGCGCATGAAGGACATCGAGGAGACCACCATCGCTATCTCCGATGAGCTGGACGAGATCGAAGAGGACCTGGATGCCATCGAAGACTTCATCATGGATGAAGAAGACGAGGATGATTGGGATTACGAAGAGGACGAGGACGAAGACTGGGACGACGAGGACGAAGATTTCGACTTCGGTGATGAGGAAGATACCATCTACGAGGTGGAGTGCCCTGTCTGCGGCGAGATCGTCAACTTCGATGAGGAGACCCTGGAAGCTGGCTCCATTCCTTGCCCCAACTGCAATGAGAATCTGGAGTTTGACCTCGAGGACGAGGAGTAATTCATAAATGAGAAAAGTCCGTGCCGATCGGCACGCACTTTTTGCTTAGAAAAACAGTTTTGCCGTTAGGGAAGCCATGAAGAACCCTGTGAAATCGGCGAACAGCGCTGCCGGTACTGCGTAGCGGCTCTTTTTAATCCCTGCAGCGCTGAAATATACGGAAATCGTGTAAAAGGTGGTTTCTGTGGAGCCCAGCATCACCGCTACGGTTCTGCCAATTTGAGAATTTACCCCGTGCTGTGCCATCAGTTCCGCACCCACTGCCAAAGCAGCGCTGCCGGAGATGGGACGGATCAGCACCAGTATGGCGGTTTCCGGTGGAATACCGAAAAAGGAAAACACCGGGGTAAAGAATTGGCTTAAAATTTCAATAGCGCCGCTTTGCCGCAGCATGGTCACCGCTGTCAGCAGAAGTACCAACGCTGGTACTAACGATACCAGAAGCTGTAGGCCTTCCGCTGCGCCGGACAGCATCAGGGCATACCCATTTTCTCGCTTCCGCAGTGCGATACTGCACATAAGTAGCAGGAGTCCAGGTACAATGTAATCAAGCATCTTTCCACAGCTTTCCCATTAGGCATGCGGTCATCAAACCGATTCCTGCCGAGCAAAGGCTGGTGATCCAAACCGCTGGCAGGATGTCAAAAGGCGTGGCGCAGCCCAGTCCTGCTCGAATCGCCGTCACATTTGCTGGAATCAGCTGGATGGAGGCGGAGTTGAGCACAATGAGCCGGCACATTTCGTCGCTGGCTGTCCCGTTTGGGGCGTGCAGAGCCATCCGCTTGCTGGCCCGGATGCCCATGGGCGTGGCGGCGTTGCCCAACCCCAGAATGTTGGCACAGATATTAGCCGATAGGTCATTTGCTAAAGCGGGATCTGTCTTTGTGGAGGGGAAGATTCGATGCAATACAGGCCGCAACCATCGCGCCAGTGTGCCGGTAGCGCCTACTGCTTCCATCAACCTGCCGATCCCAGACCACAGACAGATGGACCCCGCCAAAGAAATGGCCAGTGTTATGCCCGCCTGGGCGCCCTGTGGCACTGCCGCTGCCAACGTGGCGCCTTGCCCGGTCAATGCCGCGAATGTGATCGAAATCAGTAAAATACCTGTAAAGATCCAACTCATGACCATGCAATCACCTCTTGGGACAGCCTATGCATCGGCAAGATGATTCTTGACTTCATTTTCCTCCGTGCTATAATGAAAGAAAAACAAAGCGAGGGAACAGTATGCTGCAAGATCTGGATTTTGGTTATTTGGATAATCAGTACCATGCCGAGGCGCCTCGGGATGGGGATATCGTCATCTGCGTGCAGGGTAAGAATATGCTGCTGCACCGCGCGCCGGACGATATCCTGACCCTGCCTACTTGGGGGCAGGTAAAAAACTGGTGCGGTAATTGGAATTGTTGGTTTGACTATCCGACACAGTATGCCTTTACCATGCAGGAGCAGCACTATTTCCTGTTCATGGGCAAGGCAGGGGATTGCCCGGATGATTATTTTACATATGAGAATGCTACCATTCTGCGGCAGCAGACCTCCAAGAATATTCTCTTTGCCATGATGACTGCCTGGCACCTGTACACCTGGTACCGGGTCAACCGCTTCTGTGGTGCCTGTGGCGAAAAGACGATCCATGACGGGAAGGAGCGGATGATGCGCTGCCCCAGTTGCGGCAATATGATCTTCCCCCGCATTGCGCCTGCTGCCATTATTGCCTTGACCCATGAGGACAAGCTGATGCTCAGCACCTATGCCGGCCGGGATTATAAGCGCTACGGTCTGCTGGCCGGCTTCATCGAGATCGGCGAAACTGCCGAGGAAGCTGTGGCCCGGGAAGTGATGGAGGAAGTGGGACTGAAGGTCAAGAATATCCGCTATTACAAGAGCCAGCCCTGGGGCGTGGCGGGTAACCTGTCCATTGGCTATTTCTGCGATTTGGATGGTGACGATACGGTTCATCTGGATGAAAATGAGCTGGCCTCCGCTGAGTGGTTTGACCGCAATGACCTGCCCGCTAAGGACGATGGCATCAGCCTTACCCGGGAAATGATCCGCATCTTCGGAGAGGGAAAGGAACCTAAATAAGCGAATGCACCGCAGGAGCAATTTCCTGCGGTGCGTTTTTTATTCATCAATGCTCAATGCGGCGTCATACACCACATTTTTGGGAAGGTCTAATGCCTTCGCGGTCTGCTTGATGGCATCCTTGCGGCTCATGCCTTCTGCCATCAGACGCTTGACCATCTGTGCAGCATCCTCTTCGGTTGCTACCTCTTTCTCCACGGGGGCAGCGCCGGCGATCACCAGAACGAATTCACCCTTGGGGGCGTTTTCTGTGTATTTGGCGATGGCCTCACCCAATGTGGTGCGCACCACTTCCTCGTGGAGCTTGGTCAGCTCACGGCACAGACTGATGGGTCGATCGACACCGAACGCTTCTGCCATATCCTCCAGAGTGTTCAGCAGCTTGGGGGGAGCTTCGTAGAAGATCATGGTGCGGGTCTCGCTTTTCAGAGCCTCCAAATGTTCCCGGCGGCTCTTCTTTGCCGTGGAAAGGAAGCCTTCAAAGCAGAAACGGCCGGTAGCCTGACCGGAAATACTCAGCGCTGTGATCACAGCGCAAGGGCCGGGGATGGCGCAGACTGTAATACCTGCCTCGGCACATTGCTTCACCAGATCCTCGCCGGGATCGGAGATAGCAGGGGAGCCGGCATCAGAGACCAGCGCGCAGGTCTCGCCGGCCAGGATTCGCTCCACGATCATATTGCCTTTGAAGTCCTTGTTATGCTCGTAGTAGCTGACAAGGCTTTTTTTAATGCCCAAATGATTCAGTAGTTTCAGAGAAACCCGGGTATCCTCGGCGGCAATAAAATCCGCTTCTTCTAAAGTCTGCCGGGCGCGGGGGGAGATATCACCCAAATTGCCGATAGGCGTGGGCACGAGATATAACATACCAGGCATAACAAGCCTCCTGTGCATTAAGTCATATGATAGGCCGATCTGTAGAAATCGGTGGGATTATTTTCGTTGTCAAAAAGGCTGACTTCTTCCAAAATCAGGCCCGGCTTACCACCTTTTCGGAATTGCAGCAAAATGAGGGATATTTCGCTGCCTTCTCTGTGGCGCACCAGTTGGAGCCGCTTGGCTTCCAAATTGACCTTGGCGCCGCAGGCAATGAGCTGTGCCAGCCGTTCCGGTTTGTGAACGAGAAAGAAGTCGCCGCCGTATTTTAGCGCCTTTGCCGCTGCGGTAAACAAATCTTCCGGACTGCAGCAATCTTCGCGACGGGCAAGAGGATTGCTTTTGCTGGCAGGGCCGCCGGAAAAATAAGGGGGATTAGACACGCAACAGTGAAAGTTTCTGCCTTCAAAGTGCCGCAGATCGCCGCATATACTGCTTAAACGGTTCTGCAGACCGTTGCGCTGGATATTGCCTTCTGCTGCGGCATGGGCGGTTTCGGTCAGTTCGATGCCAGTTACCTGACAATTGGCGTCTTTGGCACACAGTAGTACACCCAAGGTGCCGCACCCGGAGCCAAGATCCAAAACCGTGGCGTTTCTGGGCAATCTGACAAATGCGCTTAGCAGCATCGAGTCTGTGCTAAGGGGGAAACTACCGTCTGTAGTGTCCAGCGAAAATCCATTGGACAAATATTCCATGGCGTCCTCCATAGAAAATTAGCCTGCGCATCTTGTGATGCACAGGCCAATCTCGTTTTTTGGAAAATTACTCTTCTACGATGGCCTCGACAGGGCAGTTGTCGCAGCAAGCGCCACAGCTAACACAGGTGTCAGCATCGATGACGTACTTGTCTTCGCCTTCGGAGATAGCCTCGACGGGGCAGTTGTCGGCGCAGGCGCCGCACTTGACGCAAGCGTCAGTAATCTTGTATGCCATGATTGTTCCCTCCATATGTTTTTTGTACCACCCTCTGGTGATATCTTACCATCATTCTAGCACGGATTTTAAAAAATGCAATTCCTATTTTTAAAAAATGCCGTATATTTTTTGGATTGCAAGGGGAGAATTTCCGTCAATGGGGGATGAGGATTATGTATTACTCGCCGGATGGGGCGGATCTGATCGCTACTGCAGCTTCTACAGCCCGTGCCATGGGGCATAGTTTTGTGGGCACGGCTCATCTGCTGTTGGCATTGCTGATCCGTCCAGGCCGTTATGGGCGTCTGCTGCGCCAGATGGGTGCGGGGGAACAGTTGCTGTGGGATCTGACAGAGCTTTCCTATGGCAGGGGACATGGCGGTTTGCCGTTGCGACAGGGCTTTACTGCAGAGGCTGCGGCGGTATTGCGTATGGCCAGCCGGGAGGCAGTATTCGGTCAGATCGGTGCGGCACATATCCTTTTGGCACTTTGCCGTACCGACCATAGCACCGCATGGCGCCTGTTGATGCTTTGCGATGTGGATACCGGGCTGTTGTCAACTTGTGTGGCTGAGAGCATGCTGACAGGAAATAGCGTGCCGGTAAAAATAAAAAGGGAGGGAAGCAACACGAAACTTTTGGAACAATTTAGCGAGGATCTGGTGGCAAAGGCAGTGAATATGGAGCCGGTCATCGGCCGCGACCGGGAGATCGATATGGTCATCGGTATTCTTTGCCGTAAAAATAAAAATAATCCTGCGCTCATCGGTGATCCCGGTGTGGGCAAAACCGCCATCGCTGAGGGACTTGCACAGCGGATGGCCCTTGGAAATGTGCCGCCACAGTTGAAAGATAAGCGGCTGATCAGCCTGAATATGGCCAATCTGGTGGCGGGCACCAAATACCGTGGGGAGTTTGAAGAGCGGCTGCGGGATGTGCTGGCGGAGATCCAGCGCAGCGGAGATGTGATCTTATTTGTAGATGAAATGCACACCATCGTCGGTGCAGGAGCAGCAGAGGGTGCCATCGACGCAGCCAATATTTTTAAACCAGCTCTTGGCAGAGGGCAGCTGCAGATTGTGGGTGCTACCACACTGGAGGAATACCATAAGTATATCGAAAAAGACGCGGCACTGGATCGCCGCTTCCGTCCCGTGATGGTGGAGCAGCCGGACCGGGAAACCACTATGGAGATTTTGCATGCCCTGAAGCCGGGGTTGGAGCAGCACCACCATATCCGCATTGGAGAGGATGCGCTGCGGGCAGCCATTGGCCTGTCTGTCCGATATTTGCCGGAGCTGCGACTGCCGGATAAGGCCATCGATCTGGTGGATGAAGCGGCAGCTTATGCCCGCATGGAGCAAATGCGCCACAGCGCCGGTTTCAACCGCAAGGAGTTGGAACAGGCCTTGCATGAAGCGGTGCGGGAAAAACGGTTTGAAACCGCGGCACAGCTGCGGGATCAGATGCAGCTTTCTGTCCAACACAGCACCAACGGTCGTACCGTTACAGCAGGCGATGTTGCTTGGGCGGTGTCGGCCCGTACAGGTATTCCTGTGGGACGTTTGACGGCCAGTCAGCGGCAGCGTTTGCTGGATTTGGAGAAGCGGCTGTCTCAACAGGTCATCGGTCAGGAAAAGGCCGTGGAGGCTGTGGTGCAGGCGGTGCAGCGGGGATTGTCGGATATCCGGGATGAAAACCGCCCGGTGGCCTGTTTGCTGTTTGCTGGTCCTACCGGCGTGGGAAAAACAGAACTTTGCAGGGCACTGGCGGAGGAAATCTATGGAAGCCGGGAGGCTATGATCCGCCTGGATATGACGGAATTTATGGAGAAACAATCGGTGTCCCGCCTGATCGGCGCGCCGCCCGGTTATGTGGGCTATGAGGAAGGTGGAAAGCTAACAGAAGCGGTGCGCCGCCGCCCGTACAGTTTGATTTTGTTTGATGAACTGGAAAAGGCACACCGGGATGTGACCGGTATTCTGCTGCAGATCATGGAGGAGGGGGAACTGACGGATTCCACCGGCCGTAAAGTCAGCATGAAACATGCCATTGTGGTTATGACCTCCAACATTGGCAGCGATCTGCGGAGCGACGGTCTTGGATTCCAGCCAAAGGGTAGAGCAGATCTGACGCAGGCGGCCTTGAAACAGGCTTTTTCACCGGAGTTTTTGGGCCGGCTGGACCAGGTGATCCATTTTGAAACCCTGTCCGATGGGACGGTTGCTGCCATCGCATCCAAATTTCTTTCTCAGCTGTGTGTCCGTGCCCAACGCCTTGGGGTGGAGCTGCAGTTGCCGGAAGACTTGGCAGATATTCTTGCCAGGCGTTGCCGCAGCGCAGGGGGCGCCCGGCAGCTGCGGCACTTGATCCAAGGGGAAGTGGAATCGAAGGTGGCGGCCATTTTGCTGGAGCAGGATCAAAAGCCGGAGACGATCCGGGTTATGGTGGAAAACGAACAAATATTTTGTTATCCCTAAAATAAACAAACATCTGTTCAAAAATACGAAATTCGCCGAGTTTTGCAGATTTTTTCGGATTTTTTGCAAAAAAAGATTGATTTTTTTGGAAAGTGTTGTTATACTGTGATTACGTGGAGCAAAATGGCAGTAAAGTGGAGCAAAATGGAGGAGGTGAGACGTTATGATCGGTAAATTCCCGGCAAAAATGGATGACAAGGGTCGTCTGTTTGTGCCCGCGAAGCTGAGAGAGGAGCTGGGTCAGCAGTTTTATGTGACCTATGGCTTCAATGGTGGTCATAAATGTCTTACCGCCTATACCGCTGCTGACTGGCAATCCATGATCGATAACTTCAATAAGCTTTCCATCACCCAGCGCTCCGGTGCAGCAAGCTTGATTTTTATCAACGCTGCCGAGTGCACCCCCGACAAGCAGTTCCGTTTCGGTCTGACTCAGAATCTGCTGGGCTATGCCGGTATCGAGCGCGATGTGCTGATCGTTGGCCGTGCGGGCCAGGCAGAGATCTGGGACGCCGCTGAGTACGAAGCCTTCGAGGCCGAGAATCTCAGCCCCGAAAAGCTGCTGGCATCTTTGGAGGCGATCGGTCTATGACAGATTTTCATCATGTATCCGTCCTCCTTTGGGAGTGCATTGACGGCTTGAATATCAAACCCGACGGTATTTATGTGGACGGCACCCTGGGCGGTGCGGGCCACTCCAGCCAGATCGCAAAGCGGTTGACTACCGGCCGACTCATCGGTATCGACCGTGATCAGGTGGCGCTGGCGGCAGCAGGGGAGCGGCTGGCACCCTATCATGACAATGTCACGCTGGTCCATTCCAATTTCTGCGAGGTCAAGCAAGTCCTGCAGGATCTGGGAATCAAAGGCGTGGATGGCATTCTGCTGGATTTGGGTGTTTCCTCACCCCAGCTGGATGACGGTGAGCGGGGTTTCTCTTACATGGCGGATGCCCCTCTGGATATGCGGATGAACCGCAGCGACAGCCTCAGTGCCTATGAGGTGGTCAATCAGTGGTCCTACGAAGAGCTGCGCAGAATCCTCTATGATTACGGCGAAGAGCGTTACGCCCCCAAAATCGCCGCAGCTATCTGCAACCGCAGAGAGCAAAAACCTATTGAAACCACATTGGAACTGGTGGACATTATCCGATCTGCCATGCCGGCAGCGGCACTCAGAGAAAAGCAGCACCCTGCAAAGCGAAGCTTCCAGGCCATCCGTATTGCGGTCAACGATGAGCTTGGCTCTGTGGAGAAGGTAATGCGTGATGCCATCGATTGTCTCAACCCAGGTGGACGGCTGGCTATCATCACCTTCCATTCTCTGGAAGACCGAATCGTGAAAAACGGCATGCAGGATGGGGCCAAGGGCTGTACCTGTCCGCCCAACTTCCCGGTTTGCGTCTGTGGAAAAAAGCCCCGGGTGCAGATCCTGACCCGAAAGCCCATCACTTCCGGTGAAGAAGAATTGGAGCAAAATCCCAGAGCGCGCAGCGCAAAGTTGCGTGTCTGCGAGAAACTATAAAAACTTTGAAAAGGAGTGACAACCATGGCAATGCAGCCTGATATTCAATACGTTCCGTTTTGCTACGTAGATGGCAGCGCTGCCCGCAAGGTTCAGCGTCAGCCCCAGAAAAAGGCCACCGCAACACCTGCGCCCCAGCGTCGCCGGGCCAAGCGGAAGGTCATTGCTGTGGACCCTGTCGCTATTTGCGGTACAGTGCTCGCACTGGTGATGCTGGTGATGCTGCTGGCAGGTTTTGCCGAGTATACCGCCTGCCGCGAGCGCAATCGTCAGATGCAGGACTATGTCAGCTCTCTGGAACTGGAAAATGCTCAGCTTCAGCAGCGCTATGACAGCAATGTTGATATGGAATATGTGGAGGAGGTAGCCGATGCGCTGGGCATGGTACCTGCTCAGAATGCCAACCAGATTCAGATTCAGGTGCAGCTTCCTCCCGAGGAGAGCGCACAGATGTCCGTCTGGGAATCCATTACCACCTTTTTAGCTGGCCTTTTTGCATAATGTCAGTACCGGCCCATAAGATTAAGATAGCAGCTGCGAACTGGGCAGTAAGGGCAACCCCTTGCTGCCCAGTTTTGAAATCTTTGGGAAGGGCCGATGACCTATGGCAAGAAAAACCAAACGGAAACTTCGCTACGAAAGAGTCCGATTCGATACCGGACAGCACCACCGTATCCTTGTAGCTATGGCCATCTTTGGTCTGCTGGCCTTTGTGCCTGGCGCGCTGCAGCTGTATAGGCTGATGGTGATCGATTACGAATACTACGCGAAACTTGCCCTGCGCAATCAGACCCGCACTACCACCGTGTCTGCGAAGCGGGGCACAATTTACGATGCAAACATGAATATCCTGGCTTGTTCCGTCAGCGTGGAAAACATTTATCTGGCGCCCCACGAGCTGAAGCAGGCGAAAGAGGATATTGCCGCTATTTCCCATACGCTGGGACAGATTCTGGATCTGGACCCGGGCCACATTACAGCGCTGGCAAACAATACCAGATTGCGCTATCAGCAGATCGCTGCCAATGTGGATGCAGAAACTGCCGCCTCGGTTCGTGCTTATATTAATGAGCACCAAATTTCCGGCATCCATCTGGAACCTTCTACTAAACGACGATATCCGTTTGGCAGCTTGGCAAGCCAGGTGATCGGCTTTACCAATGCTTCCAATACCGGCTCAGAGGGAATCGAGGCTGCCTATAACAGCTATCTTGCCGGTATAGCGGGCAAGGTGATTACCACCAAGGGCAATAATGATATGGATATGCCCTTTTCCTATCAAAACTACGTTGCCTCCATCCCGGGCTGCGACGTGATCCTGACACTGGATTCTACTGTGCAGGCTTGTTTGGAAAAGCGAATGGAGGAGGCGATTGCCAAATACGCGGTGCAAAACGGTGCCTTTGGTATTGTGATGCATGTCAAAACCGGAGAGATTCTGGCCATGGCCACCATAGGTGGCTATGACCCCAATGATTATTTGCAGATATATGATCCGAAAGAAGCGCAGGCAGTGGAAGATCTGCGCTTGCACTATCTGGGATTTCCGGAAGGCAGTGATGCTTACGCTGAGGGCCTTGCGGCTTACAAAAACGCCATCCAAACAGCACGGCTGAAGCAGTGGCGCAACCGTGTAATCTCCGACGGCTATGAGCCTGGTTCTACCTTCAAGGTGCTGACCATGGCAGCGGCGCTGGATAGCGGCGCCATTACGCTGGACACCCATTTCTACTGTAAAGGCGCAGAGCAGATACCTGGGCGTTCCCAGCTGCTGCACTGCTGGCGATCGGCTGGTCATGGCTCAGAAACCACCGCGCAAGCCCTGCAAAATTCCTGCAACCTGGCCTTTGCCCACATTGCCTTGAAACTGGGCGGGGAAACTTTCTACTCCTATATTCAAAACTTTGGCATCATGGAAAAGACCGGTGTGGATCTGTATGGTGAGAGCAAGGGCGTGTTCTTTTCCAAAGAATTGGTGACCAATACCGACAAATGGGGTACAGCATCACTGACCTCCGGTTCTTTTGGTCAGACCTTCAAGCTGACACCCTTGCAGCTGGTGCGAGCTATCTCGTCGGTGGTCAATGGGGGGTATCTGATGGAACCCTATGTCGTGTCCGAGGTCATCGACCATAACGGCAACACGGTTTTGAAACAGGAGCCTACAGTAGTGCGGCAGGTGATTTCGGAGGAGACTTCCAAGATTATGTGCCAACTTTTGCAGTCGGTGGTAATTGAAGGAACCGCAAAAAATGCCGCTGTTGCTGGATTTTCCATTGGGGGAAAGACGGGAACCAGCGAGAAAATTGACGTTTTAGATGAAAATGGCAAGCCCACACTAGATAAAATCGTATCTTTTGTGGGGGTTGCGCCTATGGACGATCCGCAGTATATTGTATTGGTAGCCCTCGATACACCGTCACGGGAAACGGGACTGTACATTTCCGGCGGTGTGATGGCTGCCCCCACTGTTGGTGCTGTGCTGTCGGATATTCTTCCTTACCTGGGTGTTGCTCGTGTTGAGGGTTCGGAGAATACGGTGCTTATGCCCGATCTTTCGAAAATGACAGCCAAAGAAGCGGAAAAAGCGCTGAAAGCGCTGGGCTTGACCGGAAAGAATATAGGCGACGGTGATGCCGTCACCGGCCAGATCCCGGCTGCGGGCCAAACTGTGCCCACGGGCAGCGAAGTACTGCTGTACTTTGGCACACCGCCGGCGATACAAATGGTGAAAGTGCCGGATTTTTCCGGCATGACCCGGCAAGCTGCCAGCGATGCGGCGGGCGCCCTGGGGCTCTATATTCTGGTCAGTGGCAATCAAACTGTCAGCCACAGCGTCATCGTTACAGGCCAAGGCATTGCCGCCGGTACGGAAGTAGCGGTGGGTACCACTATACAGCTGACATTTACAGATACATCTATCCAAGATTAAGGAGAAATACTTATGAAACTGAGCGATTTGCTGCAGGGTTTGCAGCCTCTTCAAATTTGTGCCGATTTGGATATGCCCATCACCCATGTTACCAGCGATTCCCGCAAGGTGCAGCCCGGCGGACTCTTTGTGGCTGTGGCGGGTTTTGCTGCCGATGGCAACCGCTTCATTCCCATGGCTATGGAAAAGGGGGCCGCGGTGGTGGTTACCGCCAAGAAACCGGAGCAGGATATTCCTTATGTCCTGGTGGATAATGACCGGTATGCCCTTGCCATCATCGGTACCAATTATTACGGCCGTCCCGCCCAATCCATGACCATGATCGGCGTCACCGGCACCAATGGTAAGACCTCCACCACCTGGCTGCTGAAGCAGGTGCTGCAGAAGGTCAAGGGTGCTAAGGTGGGTCTCATCGGCACTATGGAAAATCACATTGGCGACGAAATTCTGGAGACCGACCGTACTACGCCCGAAAGCATTGAGCTGCAGGCTCTGTTTGCCCGCATGCGGGATGCTGGTTGCAGCTATGCTGTGATGGAAGTGTCTTCCCATGCGCTGGAACTGGATCGGGTGGCGGGTATCCACTTTGATGTGGCGGCCTTTACCAATCTGACGGAAGACCATCTGGATTTCCACAAGACCATGGAAGCCTATTGCGATGCCAAGGCCATCCTCTTTAGCCGCTGCAATAAGGCAGTTGCCAATGCCGATGACCCTTGGACATCTCGTTTGTTGGCAAATTCCACAGCGCCGGTGCTGACCACTTCTGTGCAGGGCAATGGCAATCTGCGGGCGGAACATGTGGAAATGAAGGCCGATGGTGTTACCTTTACTGCCGTCTGCGGCGATCAGCAGGCCGAGATTTCCGTGCCGATTCCCGGCAAGTTTACCGTATATAATGTGCTTGGCGTGCTGGGTATTGCGCTACAGCTGGGCATTTCTTTGGAGGAATCTGCCAAGGTGCTCAAGACTGTGGCAGGTGTCAAGGGCAGGGTAGAGGTCGTGCCCACCCCCGGTAAGCCCTATACGGTGCTGGTGGACTACGCCCATACCCCCGACGGTCTTGAAAATGTACTTTCCTCGGTCCGGGATTTCTGCAAGGGCCGTCTGATCGCGGTCTTTGGCTGCGGCGGCGACCGCGATCCCATTAAGCGCCCCATCATGGGCGAAATTGGTGTGCGGATCGCCGATCTTGCCATCATTACTTCTGACAATCCCCGCACCGAAGACCCCAATGCCATCATTTCGGACATCGTTAAGGGCTTGGGGGACGCAAAAAATTATAAAATTGTGGAAAATCGACCGAAAGCGATCCATTATGCCATGGACATCGCTGAAAAAGATGATATAATAGTCCTTGCAGGCAAGGGCCATGAGACCTATCAGGAGATCATGGGCGTCAAACATCATTTGGATGAGCGTGAGGTTGTGGCAGAGTACCTGCAGAAATGAGGAACGCGTATGGGCATCATTACCCTTCGTCAAGCTGCTGATTGGTGTGGCGGCAAGGTAGCCCCGGAATATGAAAATATAACCTTCCTTGGTGCCAATAACGACACCCGCAAACTGCTGCCCGGTCAGCTGTTTATTGCCTTGGAGGGCGTACGTGACGGCCATGATTTTATCGGCACAGCTATGGAAAAAGGGGCTGCCGCTGTATTGTGCAAGCATGCGCCTGATGGTGTGCCGGCTATCATCGTGGATGATCCCCGCACAGCCCTTGGCAAGATCGCGGCAGGGGAGCGGCAGCGCATGGCTATGAAAGTGGTGGGTGTTACCGGCTCTGTTGGTAAGAGTACTACAAAAGAAATGATTGCCTGCGTTTTGCAGGGCACTTACCGTGTCAGCAAGACTCCGGCCAATTTCAACAACGATCTGGGTATGCCCATGGCTATTTTATCTATGCCCGATACTACGGAAGTGGCGGTGCTGGAAATGGGCATGAACCATTTCCGCGAGATCGCCTACCTGTCCAACATCGCCCGTCCCGACGTGGGCGTTATTATCAATGTAGGCACCATGCACATCGAGCATCTGGGCAGCCGGGAAGGCATTTTGCAGGCCAAGCTGGAGATTCTGGAAGGTATGGCTGAAGATGCCCCTCTCTTTGTGAATGGGGACAATGATCTGTTGGGCGATTGGGCTTCTGACCAGAAAGCATGCTGTTTTGGCACGCAGTCCCGTTGCGCTGTTCGTGCCGAAGATATTGCGGAAGAAAACGGCAGCATCAGCTACACCGTCTGTACAGAGGATCAGCACTTCCGTGTGGAGCTTCCTCTGGAAGGCATGCACTATGTGTCTGACAGCCTTGCTGCGGTCAGTGTGGGTCTGCATATGGGTGTCCGTCCGGATCGGATAGCAGCCCGCCTTGCGGAATTTGAGACCATGGAAGGCCGACAGGAGATCTTTGAAGCCAAGGGCTTCACCATTATCAAAGATTGCTACAACGCAGGCCCGGAATCCATGGCAGCTGCATTGGCAGTGCTGGGCAAGCGCAAGGGCCGCCGTATTGCGGTGCTGGGCGATATGCTGGAATTGGGCGAATGCGCCCCGGAAGAGCATCGCCGGGTAGGTATGCTGGCAGAGCAAAATGCCGATCTCATACTGGCCTATGGCCCCAATGCGGTCCATGTGGCCCAGGGGGCTGCAGGTGGTGCGGCTGTCTATACGGACCGGGAAGTGATGGCGCGCAGCTTGCGTTTGCAGGCCCGCTCCGGTGATACCATTTTGTTCAAAGGCAGCCATGGCATGCACATGGAACTGGTATTGGAAGCATTCCTGAAAGAAGAAACATAAGCGGAGGAATATCCTATGTTAAGAGTGATCATAACGGGCCTTGTCTGCTGCGGGCTGACCGCGGGTCTGGGCTATCTGCTGCTGCCAGTGCTGCGGGCGCTGAAGGCTGGCCAATCCATTTTGGCAGAAGGTCCCATCTGGCACAATTATAAGTCCGGCACCCCTATGATGGGTGGTTTGATGTTTATTTTTGGCGTCATGTTCTGCCTGCTGTTCAGTATCCCGGCTATGGGCGAATATTCTGTGTTTTATGTATTTGTGCTGGGTGTGTGCTTTGGCATGGTGGGGTTTGTGGATGACCTGTGCAAGCTCAAGCATAAGCAAAACGAGGGTTTGACCGCCATCCAGAAGGCGCTGCTACAGATGGCAGTTTCCGCGCTGTATCTGTATCTTCTGTATCGGCAGGGCACATTGCAAACTGTGTTGTACATCCCGTTTTTCAATGTGCAGTTTGTGATTCATCCCATGGTCTACATTTTCTTTGCTATGTTCGTCATCGTGGGCTGTGTCAATGCGGTCAATTTGACCGATGGTGTGGATGGCCTCTGTGGCAGCGTTACCGTGCCTGTGATGCTTTTCTTTACTGTGGCCTGCGTGGCGCTGAAGAAGTGGGATCTGGCACTGTTGCCTGCCTGTCTGCTGGGTGGCTTGATTGCCTACTTGTTCTATAACTGGCACCCGGCGAAGGTCTTTATGGGCGACACCGGCAGCCTGTTCCTGGGCGGCATCGTGTGCGGTATGGCCTTTGCGCTTAATATGCCCCTGATTTTGATCCTGGTGGGCTTTGTGTATATTTGTGAAACTCTCAGCGTGATCCTGCAGGTTGGCTATTTCAAGCTGACCCATGGCAAGCGGCTGTTCAAGATGGCACCTATCCACCATCATTTTGAGATGAGTGGCTGGAAGGAAGTAAAGGTTGTACTGATTTTCGCTGCTGTCAGTGCGGTGATGTGTCTGATCGCCTGGTTTGGCATTGCTGGCCTGGTGCGATAAATCGGAAAGGAGCGTCCTATGGCTGCGCAGAGTTTGCGTCATGCCAAGGAGGACCTGCGGCTAAGAAATACACAGCCGCGGACAAGCGTTGATTATCCCTTTCTTGTGCTGGTGTTGCTTTTGCTGGTGGTAGGGCTTGTGATGCTGTATTCAGCGAGCTATGCCCAGAGCCACTATGACACCGGCTACGAAAGTTCTACAAAATATTTGCAAAAGCAGGCGGTCTGCGGCCTGCTGGGATTGGTGTGTATGTGGCTGTTCAGTCGCATTCCCGCTGGATTTTGGTATCGCTGGGCATGGCCGATCTATGGTATAAGCATTGGTCTGTTGCTGCTGGTGCTGGTGGCAGGGGAGTCTGTCAATGGCGCGCGGCGCTGGATCAACATTGCCGGCATCCAGTTTCAGCCTTCCGAGATCGCCAAATTTGCCATGATCCTGCTGTTGGCAAGGTTGACCCGCCACTACGGCAGCGATGCCAAACAATTTCGCTACGGTGTGATGGGTTTCGGCTGCGCTATGCTGGGCCTGCTGGTTCCGCTGGCGCTGGAAAAACATCTTTCCGCCATTATGCTGATGGGCATGGTGGGGGTCGTGATGATGTTTGTAGCCGGAACCAGTCCTAAATGGCTGGCAGCCGGTGCCTGTGCGGCGGCGCTGTTTGTGCTGATCTATATCACCTTCATGGGCTATGCCGGTGACCGCGTTACCGCTTGGCTTCACCCAGAGCAGGATCCCGGTGATACCGGCTATCAGATCCTGCAATCGCTGTATGCCATTGGCTCCGGGGGTGTGTTCGGTCTGGGCTTTGGCAAATCCAGACAGAAATATCTGTATCTGCCTTTTCAATATAATGATTATATTTTTGCGGTGATCTGCGAGGAGCTTGGGTTTGTGGGCGCGCTGTTGATCATGGCGCTGTTTGCCTGCATGATCTGCTGCGGTTATCGCATTGCCTTACAGGCCCGGGATCGTTTCAGCACAGTGCTGTCAGCGGGGCTGATTACGCTAATCGCGGTGCAGACGGTGCTGAATCTGTGTGTGGTTACCAATCTGCTGCCATCTACCGGCATCGCGCTGCCATTTTTCTCCTACGGTGGCACCGCGCTGGCAGTGAATCTGGGAGAAATGGGGATCGTATTAAGCGTATCCCGACAGAGAAATCAACCAAAGCAACAGGAGGGACTCCTATGAATGTGATATTTACCTGCGGCGGTACCGTCGGCCATATCAATCCTGCCATTGCGGTAGCCAATCTGTTGAAAGAGCGCCACCCCGACTGCAATATCCTCTTTGTAGGCTCAGAAGGTGGTATGGAGGAAAAGTTAGTACCGAGAGCGGGGTATGCCCTGCGGTGTATTCGCTGCGCTGGTCTGTCCCGCCGCCGTACGTGGAAAGCCTTTAAATGGAATGTAAAAGCTGTGGGAAAGGTGCTGACCGCGGTCAGCGAGTGCAAGAAGATCATTCGGGAGTTTGAGCCAGATGTAATCGTCGGTACGGGTGGTTATGCCAGCTTCCCTACGCTCTACGCAGGCAGCGCTATGGGTATTCCTACCTGTGTTCACGAGGCCAACGCCGTCCCGGGACTGACCACCAAACTGGCGGCCAACCGTGCGGATAAGACATTGGTCACATTTGAAGAAAGTGCCCAATTCTATCGCCATCCCGAGAAGGTGGAGGTTGTGGGCATGCCGGTGCGTAAGGAGTTCATTCTGAATCAGAAGCAGGAGGCTCGCAAGGCACTGGGTTTGGATAATCGCCCTCTGGTGGTGTCCGTATTTGGCAGCCTCGGCGCCCGGGATATGAATTATGCCGTGTCCGATATGCTGAAGCTGGAGCAGGAGGCAGGCTTTCCTTTCCAGCATATCCACTCTGCCGGTACGGCAGGTTTTAAGTGGATGCCGGAACATATGCGATCCATCGGTGTAGAATTGCCGGAAGGCTGCGGCGTGGAAGTAAAAGAATATATCTACAATATGCCCGCTGTGATGGCGGCGGCGGATGTGATCATCAGCCGCGCCGGCGCATCCAGCTGCAATGAGATCGGCGCCTCCGGTACGCCCTGTATTTTGATTCCGTCCCCCAATGTGACCAATGATCACCAGACAAAGAATGCTCGTATCCTTGCCCAGCGTGGTGGTGCGGTGATGCTGCCTGAGCAGGAGGAAATGGGTCGCAAGATCTATGACACCGTTGTCGAATTGCTGTCCGATCCGGAAAGACTTTCTCAAATGTCGGCAACTTTGCGGCAGTCTGTGGTGTTGGATTCGGCAGAGAGGATCTGCGATATGATCGAGCAGCTCTGCCAGCAGCGCTAAGGAGGTATTTATGGCAGACAACGAAAGAAGACGGGGTGCGGGCAAACAACGCCGCAAACCGGAACAAAGAAAAAACGCGCCGGAAGTGGTATATACGCCTGCCAAGGAGTTTAACCGTAGCCGTCTGGTGCTGAATATACTGACGATCGTGGCGGTTGCGTTTGCGATTTTCTTAGGCCTTTCCATTTTTTTTAAGGTGGAGAATGTTACGGTATCCGGTGCCGAGCGCTATTCTGAATGGACCGTAGCAGAGGCCTCGGGTATTGAGTCCGGTGATAGCCTGCTGTTTTTTGGTGAAGCGTCGGCAAGCAGCAAGATCATTGATGCATTGCCCTATGTCAAGTCGGTACGCTTTGAAATCAAACTGCCCGGTACTGTGCACATCATCATTGAAGAGGCACCGGTAGCCTATAGTGTCCAGGCGGAGGATGGTTCCTGGTGGCTCATGACGGCGCAAGGCCGCTTGACGGAGCAGGCTAATGCTGCCACGGCACTGGGTTGTGTGAAGATCGAAGGCTTTACACTTCATAACCCTGTTGCGGGCCAAAATGCTGTGGCTGTGGAGACTGGTGAAGGCTCTGTTACTGGCGCGGATCGATTGGCCGCTGCCTTGGAGATCCTGGCACAGTTGGAAGCAAACGAACTGTTTGATAAGGCCACAGTTGTCAATGTTTCCAAATTGCAAACGCTGGAGTTTTGGTATGGTAACCGTTACCAGGTGAAACTGGGCGATGTGAAACACATGCGGGAAAAGCTTGCGGCGGTCAAAGTTGCCATCGCTTCGGCAAGTGACTATCAGACAGGAATTTTGGATGCGTCATCTGTGACTGACATTTCGGAAAAAATCACGATCCCGTGTATTCCTTTCACCAAATAGTCGCAAAAAAAGTTGGGAAAAAATAAGAATTTCTATTGACCAAATCCAAATTATTGGATAGAATAAACTAGTACAAACGAAATTATCGCGGTAAATAGGTGTTTTTCCGCGAAAGCACATACAGGAGGAATTATTATGGCTGATTTTCAGGAGCGCGTAGTAAAAATTAAGGTCATTGGTATCGGCGGCGCCGGTAACAATGTTGTCAATCGTATGATCGAGGCCGGTGTGGAAGGCGTTGATTTTGTTGTCGTCAACACCGATAAGCAGGACCTGAACAAGTCCAACTGCACCAATAAGATCCAGATCGGTGAGAAGCTCACCGGCGGTATGGGCGCAGGCTCCAAGCCTGAGATCGGCCAGAAGTCCGCTGAGGAATCCCGTGCCGCTATTGCCAAGGTAATGGAAGGCGTGGATATGGTCTTTATCACCGCTGGTATGGGCGGCGGCACCGGCACCGGCGCGGCTCCCATCGTGGCTGATCTGGCTCACGAGGCCGGTATCCTCACCGTTGGTGTTGTCACCAAGCCTTTCAAGTTTGAGGGTGCAAACCGCATGCGTCAGGCTGACGCCGGTATCGCTGCGCTGCACGATAAGGTGGACTCCCTGATCGTCATCCCCAATGACCGTCTGAAGTATGTCACCGACCAGAAGATCACCTTCGCCAACGCATTCGGCATCGCCGACGATGTGCTGAAGATGGCTGTTACCTCCATTGCTGAGCTGGTTGGTTACTCCGATCGCGTCATCATCAACCTGGACTTTGCTGACGTTTCCGCCGTTATGAAGGATGCAGGCCGTGCACACATGGGCGTTGGTACCGCCAGCGGCCGTGAGAAGGCTGAGCAGGCTGCTCTGGCTGCCATTTCCAGCCCCCTGCTGGAGACCGCTATCACCGGTGCAACCGGCGTGCTGGTCAACGTCACCGGCTCTTCTGAGCTGACTCTGGACGATGTGGAAACTGCTGCCGGCATCGTGCAGGAGAACGCCAACCCCGACGCCAACATCATCTTCGGTGCTACCTCTTCCAACGACTTTGAGGACGAGATGCGGGTCACCGTCATCGCCACCGGCTTTGAGGAGAAGCCCGCTGCCCCCAAGGCAGAGCCCGGCGTCGCCGCCGGTCTGAAGAATGACCACAGCGATGTGGACGAGATCTTCAGCCTGTTCCGCCGCTAATGCTTGAATGATACGTTCCCGGGCAGGCAAACTGCCCGGGATGTTTATTGTTCAGCTTTCGCAGTATGGAACGCTGTTCTCAGCGTTCCGAACGCGAAGTGGCACGATTTATTAGATATTGCAGAGAACTGCGTTTCCTACAGAATAAGAAGGTGAATTTATGAACGCCTATCATGCGTTGGCTGCCAGCTACGACCGGTTGACCAATGATGTGGACTATGGGGCCATTGTAGCCTTTTACCATGATATCTTGAATAAAGAGAATATCCGTCCCAGATCTGCTGTAGACCTTGCTTGTGGTACGGGCTCTGTAGCCCTGCTGCTGGCGCAGAAATATTCCCGGGTCATCGGCGTGGATATGTCCGAGGAAATGCTGACAGTGGCCCAGCAGCGGGCTTGTGAGCAGGAGAATATGCCGCTGTTTATCTGTCAGAAGCTGCAACAGCTGCACCTGCCTGTGGGTGTGGACTTGGCGGTGTGCGCCTTGGACGGTTTGGACTATGTTCTGAATCCAGACGATTGTAAAGAGGCCATCCGGCGGGTCTATAAGGCGCTAAACCCCGGCGGTATTTTTATCTTCGATGTGAACACACCCGAAAAACTCCGTGCCATGGATGGACAGGTATTCCTTGATGAGGATGACGATGTCTACTGTGTCTGGCGCGGGGAGTTTGACGAAGAAACCAATATCTGCTCTTATGGCATGGACCTGTTCCAGCGGCAGGGGGATGTGTGGCACCGCTCTTTTGAAGAACACCGGGAATACGCTTACACGGTGGAGCAATTGACCGAATACTTAAAAGCCGCCGGCTTTACCCAGATCCGGGTCTATGCCGACGGTAAACTGGAGGCTCCCGCAACAGGTGAGCAACGCATCTATTTCAGTGCAAGAAAGGGAAAAATCAAATGAATGACTATTTAGTACGTGGTATGACCATGGATGGCTTTGTGAAGATGGTAGCCATCCGTTCTACGGAACTGGTGCGCCGTGGTGCCGAAATCCACCACACCACCCCCAACGCCACCGCTGCCCTTGGCCGCTGCCTGACCGCGGCCTCCATGATGGGCAATATGCAGAAGGTGGAAAATGGTTCCATGACCCTGCAGATCCGTGGCGGTGGCCCTATCGGAACCATTACCGTAGTGTCCGATCCTGAGGGCAATCTCCGCGGCACAGTCACCGAACTCAATGTCCCGCTGGTGGAGAAGTTCCCTGGTAAGCTGGATGTGGGCGCAACGGTGGGCCTGGATGGCACCATCACCGTTATCCGCGACCTGCAGATGAAGGAGCCCTATATCGGCTCTACGCCTCTGGTGTCCGGCGAAATCGGCGACGATGTGACCGCCTATTTTGCCCATTCCGAGCAGACCCCCACCGCCTGCGCCCTGGGCGTGCTGGTGGACCGTGATTGCACTGTTAAGGTGGCTGGCGGCTACCTGGTGCAGCTGCTGCCCGGCGCTCCTGACGAGATCATCGACGCTGTGGAGGCCGGCATCAAGCAGGCCGGTGCTGTGACCAAGATGCTGGAAAAGGGCATGACCCCGGAAGAAATCCTGACAGAAGTCTGCGGTGATCTGGGTGTGCTGTTCTTTGAAAATGAGCCGGTTTGCTACAAGTGCTACTGCGATCGCCATCGTGTGGAAGCAGCGCTGATCAGCATCGGCAGGGAAGAACTGACCGAGATCATGAACGACGGGAAAGCCTTCCCTGTGGAATGTCAGTTCTGCGATACAGTTTATAGCTTTACACCCGAGGACATTGCTGAACTTTTGAAAAAAGTGTGATTTCCGCCCGGATTTTCCGGTAAATTCCGGGAAATCCGGGTTATAAAATTCTTGTAAAAAAATCGAAAAAAATGCTTGACAAAATAGGGGATTGTATGTATAATAATCCACGTCGCTGAGGTGCGGAGCACACGAAGCGGTAACGGGAGCATAGCTCAGCTGGGAGAGCATCTGCCTTACAAGCAGGAGGTCACAGGTTCGAGCCCTGTTGTTCCCACCAAAAATGGCCCTGTGGTGCAGTCGGTTAGCACGCCACCCTGTCACGCTGGAGGGCGACGGTTCGAGTCCGTTCGGGGTCGCCATAATGTGTTGTGGAGAGCAAAAGCTCTCGACGATATGCCTCTGTAGCTCAGTCGGTAGAGCAGTGGACTGAAAATCCACGTGTCGTTGGTTCGATTCCGACCGGAGGCACCATTATGCGGGTGTAGCTCATGCGGTAGAGCGCCACCTTGCCAAGGTGGAGGTAGCGAGTTCGAGCCTCGACACCCGCTCCAAACAGATTAGGAACGCCTAGCGTTCCTAATTTCATATGGTACCGTAGCCAAGTGGTAAGGCCCCGGTCTGCAAAACCGTTATTCGCCAGTTCAAATCTGGCCGGTACCTCCAAAGCCTCAAGGACGAAAGTTCTTGAGGCTTTTTCATATAAATGTACAGGGGACATGCGTTATGAACTTTTCTTTTGATTCCTTTGTCAGAGGCAGTTTTGACTATGATGCTGCCAATGGAAGGCACACCTGTCTGTGGCTTCGGGAAAGCAATATGGACATAGGTGGTGGCAGAATCACGTTTTCCGATATAGATGTACTGAAAAACTATCCCCATGTTGGTGTTGTTACTGTATCTGGTCTGCGTCAAGATACCTTTGAATACTTTATCCGTACATACGGCAAGCAGCTAAAGGCCATTCGTTTTTTCAAAAATAAGTTTGTAGAAGATCTGTCGTTGCTGGGTACTTTACCCCAGCTGGAATATGTGTATTTCTTTGCTAACCAGCGTGTGACCCGTCTTTGGGATATGTCGCAAAATCTGGCGTTGACGGGACTGGGTTTGGAAGACTTTTCCAGACTCAACTCTATCGCCGGCGTTGAGAGATCACCCAGCTTAAAGCATTTTTGCATTGGAAATGCAATGTGGAATACCATGGAGGTAGAAAGCTTTTTGCCCCTAGCCAATACCGGGGTGGAACATCTTAGTTTTCACGGACGGAAAATATGCGACAATGATCTGTCCTTTTTGGAAACCATGCCAAATCTGAAATCTTTTGATTTTGCTACAAATCTGTTCTCAACCGAGCAGGTAGCCTGGATCGTGTCCAATTTCCCAGCTTTGTCTGGTTTTGCTTTGAAGGCTAAGCACGATTGCAAATTGGTCGAATCCAATACAAGCTCCAGGCTTGTACCTGGTACCATCATCGTCGGTAAGCGTAAGCCCGCCCTGGTCATCAAAGGCAACGAGGCGAAAATTCAGAAATATGTGGATGCTTTTGAAAAACTCAAAGAAAAGTATAAAGGCATTCCGTATAAAACTGCGTTTCTTGAATAAATACACGAGAAAATATCGATTTGTCCACTTTGCATAAGTAAGTGTGTAAAAAATGATGTATTTCGTCATTGGGATAATTGACTTTTTTTCTGCATTCTTGTATAATATTTGCGGAAATTAAAGGGTGGAGTGATCCGCCTGCAATAAGAAAGGAAAATTGCCATGATTTACAGCACTGAAGTACAGCATATGTGTACCGTGGCCAAGGGTGCCTACCACGGCCCCGCTCCCATCCCCGAAGAGGGCAAGTGGGTCCAGGCCAAGGGCATCAAGGACATCAGCGGTTTCACCCACGGCATCGGCTGGTGCGCTCCCCAGCAGGGCTGCTGCAAGCTGACCCTGAACGTTAAGGAAGGCATCATCGA
>JAZUAW010000090.1:0-7595 GCA_045638225.1 Faecousia sp.
GATACGCTCCACCTCGCCGCCAAAGTCGGCGTGGCCGGGGGTATCGACGATGTTGATTTTGTAGTCCTTATAATGGACGGAGGTGTTCTTGGCCAGGATGGTGATGCCACGCTCACGCTCCAGGTCGCCGGAGTCCATGACGCGCTCTGTGGTGGCCTGGTTTTCCCGGTAAATACCGCCCTGCTTCAGCATTTCGTCAACCAGGGTGGTCTTGCCGTGGTCAACGTGGGCGATGATGGCGATGTTACGAATATTGTTCTGAGTTGCCATAAAAATGCACTCCTGTAAGTTAAAATATAGTTCCAACTTAGAATAATACCATAGTTTTTCCCGTTTTGCAAGAATTTTGACGAATTTTTATCTTGAAATTTCTTTCGCAGGGGCAACCTGTCGCCTCTAAACAGGGGGGCGCAAAACAGTGCGATAAAAATGCGCCCGGGGTTTCCGGGCGCGTTTTGTTATGCCATATCGGTGCTGAGCTTTTTGCCGCCCAGGATGTGGAAGTGCAGGTGATGCACGGTCTGACCGGCATCGCTTCCGCAGTTGGAAACCACACGATAGCCATTTTCCAGGCCTTCGGCCTTGGCGATGGTGGGGATCACAGTGAAGATATGGGCAACCACATCAGCATTCTCGGCGGTGATCTCTGCCACAGAGCCGATATGATCTTTGGGGATCACCAGGATATGGGTGGGGGCCATGGGGGCAATGTCCCGGAAAGCCAGCACCTTCTCATCTTCATAGACCTTGGTGGAGGGAATGTCACCCTTGACGATTTTGCAAAACAGACAATTTTCCATAAAAATCTCCTTATACTTTCGCTTCCGCGGTATTACTCACGCTATGGATGCACCCATCCTGGGCCAGGGCGGCAAAGAATGCAGTGCGGCGTTTTTCATTCTTCCGACCCACAAACCAGACCCGGAAGGTAATACGATACACATCCCCCTGCTTTTGGCTGGTCAGGTCGAAGATGGTGATCTTGGGGCCTGCCGCTGCGTTATGGATGGCTTCCAGGGCCAGCTGCAGATCCTTTGACAGCACCAGGTAATGATCCTCGGCGCTGTGGCTATGGACAAAACGGCGCTGCAGCGCCTCAAAAATAGTGAGGGTGATCAAGGTGAACAGCATACCCACAATGGCCAGGGCATAATAGCCAAAGCCGGTGGCGATGCCCAGGCAAGCCACCGCCCAGACACTGGCGGCGGTGGTCAGACCCTTGACATTGGCACCCTCTTTCATAATGGTGCCGGCACCCAAAAAGCCTACGCCGGTGATGACCTGAGCGCTGAGGCGAGCCGGGTCCGGCATAGCGCCCAAGGCGCTGTAGTGGGAGAACAACATTTCACCCAAAATTGACACCACGCAGGCACCCAGCGCCACCAGAATGTGGGTTCGGAGGCCTGCGGGACGGTGGGTAAATTCCCGCTCCAAGCCGATCAGCGTGCCCAACAGCATGGCGCAGCCAAGCCGCAGAGCAATAGCGCAGATGCCGGGCTCCATATTGATGTAGGTATCAAAAAAGACTTGCCAGGTCATAACAGCCTCCTTTCAAAAACATGTGGTCGTTGCGAGGAGCCGCTCTTAAAGCGGCGACGTGGCAATCCCCTTAACATTCCAGAAGCCTTAGGGGATTGCCGCGCCAGCGTGCGCGCTGGCTCGCAATGACACAGTATATTAATCTTCGTCCAGCTTCAGCACGGCCATGAAGGCTTCGGAAGGAACAGAAACAGTACCGAAGGTACGCATACGCTTCTTACCTTCCTTCTGCTTCTCCAGCAGCTTCTTCTTACGGGTAATATCACCGCCGTAGCACTTGGCCAGCACGTCCTTACGGACTGCCTTGATGGTTTCCCGGGCAATGATCTTGCCGCCGATGGCTGCCTGGACGGGGATCTCGAACTGGGCTCTCGGAATGTTATCCTTCAGCTTTTCGCAGATCTTACGGGCACGGGGGTAGGCATTCTCCGCAAAGAGGATGAAGCTGAGGGCGTCCACGATGTCGCCGTTCAGCAGAATATCCAGTTTTACCAGCTTGCTGGGACGGTAGCCGATGAGCTCATAGTCCAAAGAGCCGTAACCACGGGTACGGGACTTCAGCGCATCGAAGAAGTCGTAAATGATTTCGTTCAGGGGCATTTCGTAGTGGAGCTCCACACGGTTGGCATCCAGATACACCATGTCCTTAAATTCGCCACGGCGCTGCTGGGCCAGATCCATCATATTGCCCACATATTCCTGGGGTCCGATGAGGTTCAGTTTTACATAGGGCTCTTCCGCCAGCTGGATCTCCATGGGGTGGGGGTAGTCCAGGGGGTTATCCACCATGATCACTGTGCCGTCATTTTTGGTGACCCGGTAGACGACGTTGGGAGCGGTGGTGATCAGATCCAGATTATATTCTCTTTCCAGACGCTCCTGGATGATCTCCATATGCAGCAGGCCAAGGAAACCGCAACGGAAACCAAAGCCCAGGGCGATGGAGCTTTCCAACTCATAGACAAAAGAAGCGTCGTTCAGCTTCAGTTTTTCCAGGGCGTCACGCAGATCCTGGTACTTGGCACCGTCAGCGGGGTATACGCCGGAGTAGACCATGGGCTGCACAGGGCGGTAGCCGGGCAGGGGCTCGTTTGCGCCGTTTTCGGCCGTGGTGACGGTGTCGCCAACTTGCGTGTCGGCTACGGTCTTAATAGAGGCAGTGAAATAACCCACCTCGCCTGCGCCCAGGGCATCCTTGGGGATTAGGCCCATGGGGTTCATGATACCCACTTCCACCACCTTGTAGGTGGCGCCGGTGGCCATCATCTTGATATCCATGCCGGGACGGATGGTGCCCTGCTTGATTCTGGTGTAGACGATAACGCCCCGGTAGCTGTCGTACACGCTGTCAAAGATCAGCGCCTGCAGAGGGGCCTCACGGTCGCCATCGGGGGCGGGCACATCACGAACGATCATTTCCAGTACGCTGTGGATATTGATTCCGTTCTTGGCAGAAATTTCGGGGCTATCCATGGCGGGAATGCCGATGATGTCCTCCACCTCGGCCTTTACTTCGCCGGGGCGGGCAGAGGGCAGGTCGATTTTGTTGATGACGGGCAGCACTTCCAGGCCGGCGTCGATGGCAAGGTAGGTATTGGCCAAAGTCTGGGCCTCCACGCCTTGAGAAGCATCCACCACCAGAATGGCGCCTTCGCAGGCGGCCAGGGAGCGGGAAACTTCGTAGTTAAAGTCCACGTGGCCGGGGGTGTCGATCAGATTCAAGGCGTAGGTTTCGCCATCGTCGGCCTCATAGGTCAGCGTGGCGGCAGTGGCCTTGATGGTAATACCACGCTCCTGCTCCAGTTCCATGGAGTCCAGAATCTGCTCGGCCCGGTGGCGCTGGTCAATGGCACTGCACTCTTCCAGCAGACGGTCCGCCAGGGTGGACTTGCCGTGGTCAATGTGGGCAATGATGGAGAAATTTCGAATTTTGGAAAGTTCAGTCATATTGTTTACCTCGTTTTCTGTGTCATTCCGAGCCAGTGCGCACACTGGCGTGGGAATCCCCCAAACAAAGGGGAAACGCACCTATCGCTTTTGGGGATTGCCACACCATTCTGCGGAATGGTTCGCAATGACACCTTTTTAGTGTATAGTATTGCATTTTCCTTATTATACATAAAATTGTATCGGTTGTAAACCGTATGTTTTTCGGTTTTTTCGGGAAAACTGTCACTGTCGGGCGACAAAATGCGCCCAAAGGCCCTTTTTTCAAAAAAATTTACACAAAAACCCTTGTCAAAAATCAGAAATCAAGCTATAGTCTATGGGCTAACGCTTTTAGATAAAGAGGGATCAACAATATGAGCAACAATAAGAAACCCACCAAGCCTACCGAAGATGTCCAGTCTGCCCTGCAGGAACTGATCGCACAGGGCCGCAAGGAAGGCATGATCCGTGCCGATCATCTCAACGCCCAGCTGGAAAAGTTGGATCTGACCGCTGAGAAGATCGAGGAGATCTATGACCGCTTCGAGGCTATGAATATTCAGATCCTTGGACCGGAACTGGACCTGGATCTGGGCGATGACCTGGATCTGGATATGGACGACGGTATGGATCTTTCCGGGCTTGACGAAGAAGATCTGGTAGACCCGGTGGATCTGGCGGCTGAATACAATCTGGACGATCCGGTGCGTATGTACCTCAAGGAGATCGGCCAGGTGAAGCTGCTGAGCGCTGAGGAAGAAATTGAGCTGGCCAAGCTGGTGGCCGAGGGCGACCAGAAGGCCAAGAACAAGCTGACGGAAGCTAACCTGCGTCTGGTTGTCTCCATCGCCAAGAAGTATAGTGGCCGTGGCCTGCACATTCTGGATCTGATCCAGGAAGGTAACACGGGCCTCATTCGTGCCGTGGACAAGTTTGACTGGACCAAGGGCAACAAATTCTCTACTTACGCCACCTGGTGGATTCGGCAGGCCATTACCCGTGCCATCGCCGACCAGGCCCGCACCATCCGCGTGCCGGTGCACATGGTAGAGGTCATCAACAAGGCCACCCGCTGCAACCGTAAGCTGGTGCAGGAGCTGGGCCGTGAGCCCACCGTGGAGGAGATCGCAGCCGAGCTGGGTCTGCCTGTGGAAAAGATCATCGAGGCCAACCGCACCGCCGCTGATACCCTGTCTCTGGATACCCCTGTGGGTGATGAAGAAGATACCTCCATCGGCTCCTTTGTGGAAGATGAGCGCACCCCCGGCCCCGCCGATGCCACTTCCAACGCTCTGCTGAGCGAGGCTCTGAAGGAGATTCTGGACACCCTGACCGAGCGTGAGGCCGATGTGCTGAAGATGCGTTTTGGTATGTACGACGGCCGCACCCACACCCTGGAAGAGGTGGGTCAGATCTTCGGCGTTACCCGTGAGCGTATCCGCCAGATCGAGAACAAGGCCATCCGCAAGCTGCGTCACCCCAGCCGCGCCAAGAAGATCAAGGATTTCTACTGCTAATTATGAAAGACCGGGAGCAATCCCGGTCTTTTCTTTTGGATAATTACAAATTTATGTTGATTCTGCTGTGGATTTTGTGGGGGAGCAAGACTCTCCTCCTACGGATGGCGGAACGATTAGTCCCAATTTGCTTGACAATCTTGTGGTTTCCATGTATAATCAATTTATCGCAAAACAAACTGATCTTCGGGGTGCCGGATGACCGGCTGAGATAGGGCTGCAGCCCTGACCCGTGAACCTGATACGGCCAGTACCGTCGGAGGGAAAGATGCAAATATGGGATACCTTTCGTGTCGCATTGCACCTGGACGGGTTTGCAATGCGATCAATTTTTTTAGGAGGGAATTCCATGAACAACCACGCAAACAAACATCATCTGAGGATTCGGGCACTGACGGAGGGCGCCATTTTGCTGGCGCTGGCGGTGGTGCTCAACTACTTGTCCGGCATCATCTTTGCCAGTCTGCCCCAAGGCGGCAGCGTCACCCTGGCTATGTTCCCGTTGCTGCTGTATGTCCATCGCTGGGGGCTTGGCCGCGGCCTGCTGATCTGCTTTGCCTATGGCCTGCTGGATATGCTGTTGGGTAAGGGCTATGCCTGGGGCTGGCAGTCGATTCTGCTGGACTATCTGGTGGCCTATACGGCACTGGCGGTGGGAGGCTTTTTCCGTGGTAAGGCCTGGGGCATTTTCCCCACCATCGGCCTGGGCTGTCTGGGAAGATTTGTGGTGCACCATATCAGCGGCGTGACGCTGTACCGCATCATAGAGCCCACCGGCATTCAGGGGCTGGGTGTATTCACCAATCCGCATGTATATTCGCTGGTGTATAATGCCACTTATATGATCCCCAATATGCTGATTGCGCTGGCCATCGCGGGTCTGCTCTATGGCCCCATGCGTAAATATTTTGCAGGACAGGATATCCAATAAATAATTGCAGCCCGGGTCACCCCGGGCTGCTTTTTCATATTTTCGTTAATCATTCCGATTCTATGTCGTTGCGAGCGGTGCGCGCACTGACGTGGCAATTCCCAAAGGTTCCGTACAGACTGTTTACGGAAGGGTTTCCTTTTATCCGGGGGATTGCCACGGTGGTTTTGCTCCCTCGCAATCACAATGTTATCGGATGATCTGCATGCCGGGGGCGGTGGGGATCAGCTTGCTGACCCGGTACAGGGCAAGGGCCACATCGGATCGGGTCAGTGCCTCCTCGGCATTCAGCGCAACACCGTTTTCCGCCATCACCGCCACTGCCAGCTGGGCGGCAGTTTGGTTACCTGCCATGACGGAGGTGGGAAGATCCAAGGCGTTCTGGATCAGCAGCGCCGCTTCCTGCCCGGTGATGGCATCATCGGCCCCAAACTTGTTGCCACCGGGCCAGCCTGCCATCAGTCCTGCCCGCTGGGCAGCTGCCAGATAGGGCTTCAGCCAACCGGGGCAATCATCGGAAAAACCGGTAGTGGTGGCGTTTTTCTCCACTTGCAACCCCAGAGATTTCACCAGCATGGTCAGAAATTCCGCCCGGCTTACGGCCTTTTCCGGCTGGAAACAGCGCTGCTCGCCAATGGTTTCGCCCACAAACAGGCCGGTGTTCTTCATCCATTCGGCGGCGAAACGGCAATCGCTGCCCAGTGTGTCGGTGTAGAAAGTTTTGTCAGCGGGCTTGATGATACGCACCGTCACCGTAGCCTCTCGGGAGACATTGCCGGCGGCATCTGTGGCGGTGTAGGTGAAAGAATCGGTGCCCACCTTGTTTTTCTTGGGGGTGTAGGTGAAGCTGCCGTCGGCATCGATGCTTACTTCTCCCCGCTTAGGCCCACGGACCAGCGTAATGGTCAGTTCGCCGCCCTCTGGATCGCTGACCTTCAGACGGCTGTGATTGGCCAGATTTTTGTAGGTCTCCAGCACGCCATCCTCCGCCACGGGAGCCAGATCCTCCTTGCCACGGATGGAAATGGTCATGATCTGTGCCTTTTCTACCCGATTTTCATAAATGGGCAGGTAGGTAACCGTGGCTTTTGTGTCAGATTCGGTGCGCAGAGGGTGGAAGGTCAGCAGATTCAGCTGGTCGGCTGCCAGAATATCGCCGGAGCGCACCACCCGGGTGCCCAGCAGCACCGTGCCGGTGTGGTTTTCCGGCAGTTTCAGAATGCAAACGCCGGTCAGAGAAGAGCCAAATTCCTGTCCGGTGAAGCAGTAGACGCTGTCGCAATCTACCTGCGGTGCCACCACAGGGTCTTCTGTGCCGCCGTCGGATGCCTGTGCGGGGAACATCAGACAGGCGCAGCACAGCACCCCCACGCAGAGGGCTAGAGTTCGTTTGGATAACATCAGTAAATACCTCCTGAAATTGGATTTACGCAGGTATTGTTTGCACCCTTTAGCAAAATTATGCAGATGTCTGGCTGGGGTTTCAAATTTTCGTTTATCGTTCCGATTTCCACCATTCGTAGGGCGCGGCATCCCTGACGCGCCGCGGAAAAATGTTTCATTTTCCAATTTCCGAAGGAAATCAATGGGATAATCGCCGTTGGCGATGTCAATTTGCCCCGCAAATTGACCGGCGCGTCAAGGATGCCGCGCCCTACGGGGTGTACGATAAATCCCAA
>JAZUAW010000091.1:0-6721 GCA_045638225.1 Faecousia sp.
TACGCCGACGATAGTTGCCGGGTGACTGGCCGTGAAAATAGGTAACGCAAACACAGAAAGAACCAAGCTTCGGCTTGGTTCTTTTTCTATATAATGACGCAATACACAGCTGCCTGCAAGTGTCCCCCGGACACTTGCTACAGCAGGACGATAGATTGCCCTAACCGTGAAAATAGGTAACGCAAACACAAGAAAACCTCCACAGAAATGTGGAGGTTTTTCTTTGCCTAACCGTAAAAATAGTTAATGCAAACACAGATAGAACCGAGCTTAGGCTTGGTTCTTTGTTGTCATTATAGTGCGCCTTGTATAAGAAGATGGCCTGTGTGGAGATCCGCTTTTTTATTCCATTTTGGAGATTGGTTTGTTAGGAAGAATTCCTATGTGGACCTTTTGCGTGCCTGATCTGTTATAAACTTTACCTGTGGTCGCTTTGAAGATATGACGCATCTTCGTACAAAAAAGAGGCATGACTATAATATGTGAGGGCCGTAGCAAAACATGATTTTGCTACGGCCCATAAATTATGCATATCTTAGCTTTTCTTTTTGCGTCGATATAGGATAATGAGGGTTGCGGTCAACAGGATGGCAACGGATATTCCTGCTACTGTCCACACCAGTAATGCGCTGAAATGATCTTTGCCAGCGGATGTAAGGTCAATTTCTTTGTAGTTGCAGACATTACAGGTTCGATATGCGCCGTCTTCGTCGGTCACCCAGTCGGAGAAATCGTGCTGCCCTGTAGCCGAGATCACTTCGCCTGCGGAGATTTGTATACCGCAAGCCACGCAGTAGACATCGCCGCTATAGCCGTCCTCTGTGCAGGTGGCAGCCTTTTCGTTGCGGAGCTCCTCCTGTTCATGGACGCAATTGGAGGTTATTACGTCTGCTTCGCCGCAGTAATCGCAATAGCGGTAAAAGAAATCGCCTCCCTCTTGCCATTCGCCGTAATGATGATCGCCCAATTTGTTGCCATCTTGTCCCTTTTGCAGGAACTTTCCGCAGTCGGTGCAATAGGTATCGCCGGAGTAGCCATAACCCATGCAATCGGCCTCACGGAAATTGCGCAGCTCTGTGTTTTCGTGTTTGCAGGGCTTTTTCGATTCGTTACTGGAAGGGGTGACCATATTTTCTGGAACCTGCTTGCCGAACAACAGCCATGCGTATTCCGGGAAATCTACAAATACGTTTCTGACGCCTGTGATGGACTGCACCGAGTCGTTGCGGCCCATCTCCCAAGTGTCTACCGGATCTTCTTCCATCCATTTCAGCAGCACATCCAGACTTTCCATTACGCCGCTGGTGCCCCACATTTTTCCGGTGTTGCCCCAGCGCACATAGCCATAAAGCACCATCCGGGCACAATCACCCCGCACAGATACGCCGGGATCAAAATAACCGCCGCTTTCTCCGTAGGCAGAATTACCACGTGAGGAGTTTTCGGAAGTGATGGTGGCTCTGAGCATCATAATATCGGCGCTATCGCGGGTCTTATCTGTATAGAGGCATTTGCTCTTGGGCCAGATGTGTTCCCGGTTGTATGTACTGCCGGTCCATTTGCTGGCGACGGTGTTGCCGCTGTAGAAGGAGGAAATCAAACTGTAGTCATTGCTGACGCAATCGGTATACTGGTAATAGGGCCGGGTATCCTGATAGCCCTGCTGCTTGGTGTGCTTGGCCTGCATCATTTCCTGCAGAGCTTTATACAGCTGGCTGGTGTAGGCATCGGATGTGCCGGTGCCGCCATCCAGATCAGAAAGCTGATCCCAACCATAGCTGTCGGTGTAATAGCTTTCGGCGTAGGTGGTCAAAAAGGTGCAGTTTTCTCCACGGGCACCCCAGTTGACCACAGAGCCGCTTACGATTACATATTCCACATCTTGGGCTTTTGTATAGCCGGTAGGGGAGGTGGTGATGACGGCGTCCCCGGCGGCCAAACCCACAGGCACCAGCTGAAAAATGAAAACCAATGCCATCAGCATAGACGCGGTGATTTTCTGCCACTTTTTCATAGTCATGCTCCTTTGTGTACTTTTTGTACATTATAGCATGTGCTTGTGAAAAATGGAAGACGCACGTGAAAAAATGAAAACAGATGGCGTGTTGTTTTGAGCAAGCTTTCTTGGAAATTTCTTGTATTTCAAGAGATTATTTGTTACTATATAGTTATCTTTTTATATTCGTGTGCTGTAATGAAAAAATATGACACGAAAACCATCCTATGCACACAAAGGTTGAATAACAGATTTGGAGGCAATACCATGAAAACCATTACTGCTATTGTGCTCGGGGCGGGAAGCCGTGGCGCTATTTATGCCGGCTATGCCAAGGATCACCCCGATGAACTGAAGATCGTTGCTATTGCGGAGCCCCGCAAGGATCGGTTGGATGCCCTTGCTGACGAAGTAGGTGTTCCTGCGCAGAACCGTTTCTCTGATTGGCGTGAACTCTTGGCTCAGCCGAAAATGGCAGATTGCGCCTTTGTGTGCACCTTGGACGATGATCATACAGCCCCTGCGTTGCAGGCCATGGAGCTGGGCTATCATCTGCTGCTGGAAAAGCCCATGAGCAACACCGAGACCGAGTGCCGCGCCATTGCTGAGGCCGCCCAACGGACAGGTTGCAGCCTTGCGGTCTGCCATGTGCTGCGCTATACGCCCTTCTATATGACTCTCAAGGCCCTCATCGATGGGGGAGAGGTGGGGGAAGTGACCACCATCAACCAGATCGAGAATGTGGGCTACTGGCATCAAGCACACAGCTTTGTCCGTGGCAACTGGCGCTCCACCAAGGAAACCAGCCCCATGATCCTGCAAAAATCCTGCCACGATATGGATATTATTCTGTGGCTTATGGGCAAGAACTGCCTGCGGGTCCAGAGCTTTGGCTCTCTGCGCCACTTTACACCGGAAAATGCTCCGACAGGCGCACCTCAGCGCTGTCTGGATGGCTGTCCTCATGCCGATGCCTGTCCCTACTATGCCCCCAAGCTGTATATGGACATGAATCGCACCGGCTGGCCCATCGATGTGATCACCACGGATCTGAGTATGGAAGGTCGCCGCAAGGCCCTGGAGTCAGGTCCCTATGGTCGCTGCGTCTACCACTGCGACAATGATGTGGTGGATCGCCAGGTGGTAAATCTGGAATTTGAGGACGGTGCGGTGGCCACCTTCACCATGACCGGACTGTCTGCAGACTTCTCCCGTCAGCTGAAGATTTTTGGCACCCAGGGCCAAATCCAGGCTGATATGGGAACAAAAGAGATCGTGCTGCGCCGATTTGGCGAGGATGCGAAGATCATCCCTCTGGATATGGGCACCGAGGCCAGCGGCCACGGCGGCGGTGATTATGGCATCATGCGAGACTTCCTTTCGGTGCTGCGTAATGGCGGCGAGAGCCGCACCAGCGCCGCGGTGTCCCTGCAGAGCCACCTGATTTGCTTTGCCGCAGAAAAGTCTCGGAAGGACAATATTGTAGTTGAATTATAAAAGTAGAATGCGCAGCCTGTGAAAATAGGCTGCGCGTTTTTATTCTATATTGTACCATTGACCGCCGATCTTGAAATATTCCACAGGCTCATTGGTTATGAAAAAGAAACCTGCATCCAACTGATATTCCACTCCGTCGATGGTGACAGCGGTGGCGGTAATCAGCTCGGCGGGAATATCCCAAAGCAGAGGCCCTTCCGGGGCATCGGTTTTGTACACCTTCGCCTTGTGGAGAATGTGGTAGTAGCCATCCCTCCCCTGAAAGCTGTAGAGTCTGCCCACCACATAGTTATTGTGGGTGATGATCTGCTTGGTGGCATCGTGATCGTATAGGGTGCAGCCCCAGAAATGTTTTTCTACTACCCGAAAATATGCCAGGTCACTCCAATGTCTGCCGTCCTCCCAATCGCCTTCAAAGAGGCTGTAGTAGACCCGGTAGTTGCCCGCGTCGATATAGGGATGGTCGGCAAGGGATCCTGCAGCCATGTGCGGCGTAAAGCCGTATTTTCCGCTGTGAAGTGCCATAGGCAGCATGGACATGGCCACCACCAACCCCACTATGACCGTCCAGAGAGCTACCTGCCCGATCAGATGAAGCCTGCGGTTTTTTTCCACAATGACAACTTCCGGCTCTGCTGTGGCCATAGCATCCTGGGTCACGCCGAATTGCTCCGCCAGCAGCTGCATGGACTCGCTGTTGGGTAGGCCCAGGCCGTTTTCCCATTTGGCAACGGTGCTGCGGCTGACGAACAGCTTTTCCGCCAACTGCGCCTGGGTCAGACCCTTTTCCTGTCGCAGGGCTTTCAGCTTATCTTTAAATTCCATTAAAGTCCCTCCTTTTTCATCCAGTATACCATAAATCGAAAAAAAGTGGTGTTACTTCTGTGTTACTTTCGGGTTTCATTGACAAAAAACCTGTTCGGTGCTATGATGGCAGTAATTTTAGGAGGTGAGGTCATGAAACATCTTGGCACTAGGCTTATAGAAACATCCCGTATGATCCTGCGACCCTTTGTGCCGGAGGATGCCGCGGCCATGTATGACAATTGGGCATCTGATCCTGATGTGACCAAATACTTAAGCTGGCCTACCCATGAAAGTGTGGAGATTTCCCGCATGGTCACAGCGGATTGGGTCAGCCACTACGGTGAAGAAAACTACTATCAATGGGCCATTGTTCCCAAGAATTTGGGGCAACCCATTGGCTCAATTGCCGCCGTGAACATAAATGACCGGGTAGGCAAGGTGGAAATCGGCTATTGTATCGGCAAGCGTTGGTGGCATCAGGGCATCATGACGGAGGCCCTGGATGCGGTGATCCGCTTCTTCCTGGACGAAGTGGGAGTAAACCGTGTGGAAGCCTGCCACGATCCCCGTAACTCCCATTCCGGCGCTGTCATGGAAAAGTGTGGTATGCAATGCGAAGGAACACAGCGACAGGCTGGAATCAACAACCAGGGCATCTGCGACCTGCGGTGGTGCGCCATTTTGCCCCAAGACAGAAAGGAAAACCTATGAAACTTGTTTTTCTGATCGGCGATGCCGCCGTTGGCAAAATGACGGTGGGGCAGGAACTGATGAAGCAGACCGGCCTGCGGCTGTTCCATAATCATATGATGATCGAGCCGGTTATCGAGATATTTGGCGCATTCAATGGCCGCGTGACCCAGCAGCTGCGGGAAGTGATCTTCCGGGAATTTGCAAAAGGCGATAACTATGGGTTGATCTTTACCTACCTCTGGGCCTTCGATATGCAATCGGATTGGGATTATGTGGCCCATGTTGCGGATATTTTCA
Organism: Faecousia sp.; assembly: GCA_045638225.1. GTDB lineage: Bacteria > Bacillota > Clostridia > Oscillospirales > Oscillospiraceae > Faecousia. Next base: position 5,291 of record JAZUAW010000091.1, read on the forward strand.
AGGAGCAGGGGGCGGAAATCTACTATGTGGAGCTGATCGCACCCCAAGAGATCCGTCTGCAGCGCAACGAAACGGAAAACCGGCTGCTCCATAAGGCCTCCAAGCGGGATCTGGAAGCCTCCCGCGCCAGAGTCTTGCGGGACGATGCTGCTTACCGCTGCGTCAGCCTGCCGGGGGAGATCCCCTTTGAAAACTATCTGCGTATCGATAATTCCGATCTGCCTGCAGAGGATGCTGCCACCTTGATCCGTCAACATTTTAATCTGTAAGGAGATGTGTTATGACCATTAACGGATTCCCCTGGTGGGTGGTGCTGCTGATCGGTTGCGGTGTGTTTTTGGCATCGTTTATGGACGCCATCGCCGGTGGTGGCGGTATTATCTCTGTGCCCACCTATCTACTGGCCTTTTCCGGACTGCCCACCTATTATGCCCTCGGCACCAACAAGCTGTCGGCGGGGCTTGGCACCGTGTTTTCCGCAGCCAGATTTATCAAAAATAAGTGCGTGATTTGGCGTTTGGCAGTGCCATCCATTGGACTGGCACTGCTGGGCTCTGCCGGTGGCACCTGGCTGCAGCACCATACCCCCGATACGGTGCTGAAATATCTGCTGCTGGTGGTGCTGCCTGTGGTGGCGGTGTTTACTCTGCGCAATCGTTCCTGGCCCGATGAACCGGGAGAAATTCCCTTTGCCAAGCAGGCCGCCATCGTCTGGGCCGCATCCTTGCTGATCGGCGCCTATGATGGCTACTATGGCCCGGGCACCGGCACTTTTTTGATGCTGGTGTTCATCCGCTTTGCTCGGATGGAAACCAGAATGGCAGCAGGCAATGTGAAGATCGTCAATCTTTCTTCCAATATCGGTAGCCTCTTTACAGCATGGCAGGCAGGCTATGTCTTCTGGGGCGTGGGCCTGATTGCGGCTGTTTTTTCTATGGCAGGCCACTATATTGGTGCTGGCCTGGCCATCAAAAACGGCAGCAAGATCGTCCGCCCTACCGTGGTTATCGTGCTGATCCTGCTGGCGGCTAAGGTGCTCAGCGAACTGCTGTTTCCCCAATTCTGGAACTGAAAAAAGTACGCCCAGCCGGTTTCCCGGCTGGGCGTAATGCATGTATACAATTATTCCTGTTCCCAGTTGTGCCAGACGTTCTGCACATCGTCGTCATCTTCCATGATCTCGATCATCTTTTCCATCAGCTTGATATGCTCTTCGCTCTCCAGCTTCTGGTAATTCTGGGGCACCATTTCGATCTGGGCGGAAGCGAAGGTGTACTTGCTCAGGTTCCCGACGACACTGTTGAAACCATCCGGCAGGGTGTAGATGGTGAACACATCGCCATCGGCTTCGAAATCGTAGGCGCCGGCGTCGATGGCGTCCATCATGACGGTATCCTCGTCATAATCGCCCTCTTCGTTGTCGATGACCAG
>JAZUAW010000092.1:0-11034 GCA_045638225.1 Faecousia sp.
CTGCCGTTGACCAGCACCGCCATAGGAAGCTCCACACAGGCGGCGTCGGACTTGTCCACATCCTCCACGCCCATGAAATCCACGGTGCGGAACAGGTCGCCCTTGGGCAACAGATAATTCAGCAGATCCACCATCTCATCAGCATAGCCGCCGCCATTGTAGCGCACATCGAAGATCAGCGCCACCGCGCCCTGATCGATCAGCGCCTGCACGGCAGCTCTGGACTCAGCATAACAGTTGGTATTGAAGTTTTCAATGGTCACCAGACCGATATTGCCTTCGAGCATCTGGCCGGTGGCCACCTTGGTTCTGACCGTATCCCGCTTGACAGTGAAGGTGATCTGCTGTCCGGCCCGGTCTACCGTGATCTGCACGGTGGTGCCTTTCTTGCCCTGAACCAGCTCCTTGCCCTGTGCCACCGGCATGCCCACCACGCTGGTGCCGTCCACCGCCACCATCATATCGCCTGCCAACAGACCCGCCTTCTCCGCGGGACCACCTTCTGCGATCTTATCGATGTGGTAGCCCTGCTCCGTTTCCCGGATGGTCACACCAATGCCCACATAAGCATTCTGCTTTTGCTCCTGATAAGCTGCGTACTCATCGGCAGGAATGTAGTAGCTCCACCGATCTCCCAGCGCCTCTACCATGGCATGGGCCGCCGCATCCTCCAGTTTTTGGGGATCGGCCTCGCCAATATAATAGCGCATCAGCAGATCTTCCAGCTGCTCCAGTTTGCTGTAGTCACCATGACGCAGTCCCAAAAACAGAGTCAGCGCCGCTGCCGCCACAGCCACCAGTACATAAGACAGCACCTGCAGCAGAATTTTTACAAACTTTTTCATGTTGTATCACCTCATAAAAGCACTTCCCACAGACAGAAAGCTGTGGGAAGTGGTATTGGTTAGACTTTGATATATTTCAGCGGGTCCACATAGGTGTCATTGTACTTCAAACCGAAGTGCAGATGATAGCCGGTGGAGCGGCCCGTGGAGCCCACATAACCGATGATATCACCGGCCTCCACATATTGGCCCTGCTTGACTATGTAGCGGGTCATGTGCATGTAGATGGACTTAAAGCCGTCACCATGGTTGATCCAGACATAGTAGCCTGCACCATCTTCCTGATAGCCTGCGAAGCTGACCATGCCGGAGCGGGTGGCCACGATGGGGGTATTCTTGGGTGCAGCCAGATCCACGCCGTTGTGGCCGGTCCACTTGCCGTTAATGGGGTCATGGCGATAGCCATATTTACTGGATACCCAGAAATTGGTGGTGGGGGTATACCAGACGATGCCGTTGACTTCATTGGTCTTCTGGCCCTTGACCTTGGTGGAAGTGGTGGTAGGAGGAACCGAAGTGGACAGCCACTCTTTGTACTTGGCCTCCTCATAGGCATCCTCCGCTTTCTCCAGCTGATCCATCAGATCATCGGCAAGCTTCTCACCCTCGTCGATGAGGATATCATATTCCGCACCGGCAGCCACCAGAGCAAACAGCAGGCCCTCAGCCTCCGTGTTCTTCAACTCGTTTTCATGCTGCGTCTTGACCAGTTCCTGCTTTTTCACTTCCAGCTCAGCCTTTTGCAAAGCCAGTTCCACCTTAGCCTGCTCCACCTGTTCAGCCAGATCCCGGATCTGCTGCATGCGGATACGGTCAGACTGGGCGATCTCACTGATCATGTTCAGCCGGTCAAGCAGATCAGCAAAGCTCTTTGCCTGAAAAATAACAGACCAGTAGGACACATCGCCCTGCTCTTCCATAGCACGGATACGATCTTTGTAGGCTTCCTGCAGCAATGCCAGCTTTTCCTGGGCTGCATCCAGCTCTTCCTGCTTGTCGGCGATCTGCAGATTGTAGGCAGACACAATCTGGTTGATGGTGACGATCTGCTGACTGAGGATCACGATCTGCTGATCGATACCGTTCTTGCGCTCCACCATATTTTTAATCTGCTTATTGTTTTCTGCCAGCTGACTTTCCAGCTTTTCCAACTCCTGCTGCTGCTTTTCGTATTCCTTTTCCAGATTCTCGATCTGGTCAGCAATCTCGCTGGAGCTGGGCGCTGCGTGCGCCACACTGACCAGCACGCTCAGCAACAGGCCCAGCAGCATGACCACCGCCATGACACCGGCCAGAATCGTTACCATTTTTTTATTCATTGCTATCTCCTTTTATGCGTTAAGGAACTTCCGGATGGAGCTCCAGCTGCCCACAATGCCCACAAACATACCAGCTGCAGCAAAGACAAAGATCATCGGCACCATCAGCTGCTCGAAAGGCACAAAGCTAAACATATTAAGCGTATCCATCTGTTCCAGCTTCTTCAGCAGGGCATCATACAGCCACCACTCAGCCGCGAAAGCAAGACCCGCGCCCAGCATGCCCAACAGGAAACCCTGCACCACAAAGGGCAGACGGATAAAGCCCTTGGTGGCGCCCACCATCTTCATAATGGCGATCTCATTCTGGCGGCTGTACATGGCCATTTTGACGGTGTTGGAAATGATCAGCAAGCTGACCGCCAGCAACGCCATCAGCACCAAAATAAACACCACTTCCAGCATATCCTGGATCATGGTAAAGCCTTCGGCCAGTTCATAGTGAGCTACGATCTCCGCCACACCACTGACCTTATACAGGTCATCGATGGTATCTTTCATCAGATTGTTATCTTCCAGTACCACTACCACACGATGGCGGAAGGTGGAAGCATCCAAACCGGAGAACACCGGATCATTTTGATGTTCTTTCAGGAAATCTTCCAGCGCCTGATCGCGATGGATGAATTCTGCCGAATGGATATTGTCCAATGCACGGATATAGGTTTCCAGGCTTTCCGCCTCAGAATCCGGTAGAGTCTCGTCTATGTAGACCAGAATTTCATTGGTCTGGTTCAGGTCGTCCACCATGATATTCAAATTGTACATCACGCTGGCGAAAATGCCCACAAGCAGCAGGCAGGCCACCGTCACACAGATGGCGGCAAAGGACATAAAACCATGCTTGAATACACTTTTTACGCCCTCTTTAATCAAATATCCTAAATTGTTGATTCTCATAGCGGTACTTTCCATCCATTCTGGTCGCTGACAATCAGGCCATCTTGAATGGTGATGACCCGGTTGTTGAACCGTTCCACCAGATCCATCTGGTGGGTAACCACCAGCATGGTGGTGCCAAGGCGGTTGATCTCCTGCAGCAGCGACATGATCTCATAAGATCGGGCAGGATCCAGGTTGCCGGTGGGCTCGTCGGCTATGATGGTAGCCGGATTGTTGACCAGCGCGCGGGCAATGGCAAGGCGCTGTTGCTCACCACCGGACAGCTCGCCGGGATGGCGCTTGGCCTTACCGGACAGGCCTACCAGATCCAGCACATAGGGTACACGATCCCGGATCTCCCGCTCACGGGCACCAATGACACGCATAGCAAAGGCCACATTGTCATACACCGTCATATTTTCAATCAAGCGGAAATCCTGGAACACAACGCCAACTGTGCGGCGCAGATACGGAATCTCACGCTTGCGGATACGGCTAAGAGAATAGCCGTTGACATTAACGATGCCGGTTGTAGGCTTCAATTCGCCGGTGATCAGTTTGATAATTGTGGATTTACCGGAACCGGAGGGACCCACCAAAAAAACAAAGTCGCCGTCCTCGATCTGCATGGAAACGCCCCGCAGCGCTTTTGTCCCCACAGAATAGGATTTGGTTACTTCCTTAAATTCAATCATTTCATACTACCCCATAGTAAGTATTACCTTGGTATTGTAACACACCCCAAAATTGAAGTCAATAAAGAGAAGTTTTCAAAATTGTGAATTTTTTACGTAAACCGACAAATTGGGTTTTTCGCACTGTTTGAATTTGTCACCCCACAAGGGATGACAAATTCACATCCTCAACGAAGCGATAAACGAAAATTTGCTATTCAACGAAAAACCGGGGCCGCATGTGCGGCCCCGGCGGTTATGTTATGAAATCAGCGCATATCTCTGCTGCTGAGGTACTTGCGGACCATCAGCGCCACCTTGAAAACGATGGCATGGTCAAATTCCCGCAGGTCCAGACCCGTCAGCTTCTTGATCTTCTCCAGACGGTACACCAAGGTGTTACGGTGGACAAAGAGCTTACGAGAAGTCTCAGACACATTCAGATTGTTCTCAAAGAACTTGTTGATGGTAAACAGAGTCTCCTGATCCAGGCTGTCAATGGAGTTCTTCTTGAACACCTCGCTCAGGAAGATCTCGCACAGGGTGGTGGGCAGCTGGTAGATCAGACGGCCGATACCCAGGTTCTCATAGCTCATGATGCTCTTTTCGGTGTCAAAGACCTTGCAAACATCAATAGCGGTCTGGGCTTCCTTGTAAGAGTCAGCCAGGCTGCGCAGATGCTCGGCAATGGTGCCAATACCGATGACAGTCTTGACATACAGCTCATTCTTGAGCACATCTTCCATGCGGGCAGCCATCTTTTCCAGTTCTTCCTGCTCGGTATCCGCAGCGATCTGCTTGACAACAGCAATGTCCGTTTCATTGATGCTCAGCACAAAATCCTGCATCTTATCCGGGAACATACCGGACAGCACATCCACAGTTGCCACATCGCCATGACCGATCTGGCGCACCAGGAACACAGCGCGGGACGCGTCGGTGGCAAAATGCAATTCCTTGGCACGGATGTAAATATCACCGGGCAGGATGTTGTCCATGATAATATTCTTCACGAAGGTGCCCCGGTCATGCTTTTCTTCATAGAAATTCTTGGTATCGTTCAGCGCAATATAGGCCATGTTGCAATACACTCTTGCCAATTCATCATCGCCGGTGCAGAACACGGCATACTCAAAATAGCCGGCATTGCTGAACATCACCTTAAACGTCTTCTGGCTGAATGTAACAGTACCCTCGCCGGCACCGGAAACTTTCAGCGCCGCGTCGGGCCAACGCTCGCCCTGCAGATTGATATCGGTACAAGAGATCACACCGCCTTCGGCATCCATAACGCCAAAGGTACGGTCGGTAACATCCTTAAGCTGCTGCATCACGTTCTGAAACACGCTGTTAGACATGGGATTACCCCTCCTTATAAAAAGTGCATAAATGCGCATTACACAAAATTGCATTAACAGTATACACCCTTTTTGCACATTTTGCAAGTACTTTTTGACATTTTATTGCAAAATCAATGCACTTTTTTATGTAATATACCAATATAAACGGCTGTGACCTATTGCCACAGCCGTTTTTGTCCACGAAATTTTGTTGCATTTTATACAAATGTCCTTGACGCATGTATGGCCCAAAATAGAAGCTTGCAATTTTTTGTTTATCGCTCCATTTTGCATACGCTATTGTAGGGGTGGATCAAAGACTCCCCCCTGCAGAGATCTGTACGATAAATCCCAATTTATAACCCGATTAAAGATTTTCCAGTGCGGCGATCTCATCTTCGGTCAGTTCCCGGGTTTGGCCCAAGGGCAGGTCACCCAAAGTAAGGTTGCCTTCCTGTTGGCGTTTCAGATACAGCACCGTCATATTCCGGGATGCCATCATACGCCGCACCTGATGATATTTTCCCTCACAAACCGTGACAAGACTCTCCCCTGCCCCCAGCGGTTCCAGCCTGGCTGGCAGACATTGCAGGCCGTCTCGCAGCACAAGCCCCTCGGTAAAAGCCGCCACATCCTCCGCTGTAGCCGTTCCCTCATGGCGGGCGTAGTAGACCTTCGGCACTTCCTTTTTGGGGCTGATGAGCCGGTGCAGCAGGTCACCATCGTTGGTAAAGAGCAGCAGTCCCTCTGTGGCCTTGTCCAGACGGCCCACAGGCTTCAAATCCATGTGTTTGTACTGCAGGGGCAGCAATTCCATCACCGTTCTGTCCGTCTTATCCTCGGTAGCTGTCACAAAGCCGGCCGGCTTGTTAAGCATCAGCACCACACGCCGCTTGCCACCGAGGGACTCCCCGTCCAGTGTAACTACGATTTTGTCCGGGTCAAACTTCAAGCTTCCGTCCTTGACAACCTTGCCGTCCAAGGTCACTCTTCCACTTTTCAGAATCACCTTGACCTGGCTGCGGGTACCCACACCGCTGTCGCACAGGAATTTGTCCAACCGTTCCATATTGCCTCCGTTCTATCCCCACCGGCTGGCACATACGCTTTAACACAAACCACCATGCAGGAGGGATCATTATGTTTGTTATGACCGCAAAGGTCGATAAGAAAAAGATCGCCATCGTGGCCGCGGCGGTACTTGCGCTGATTCTGATTTTGTCTATTGTTTTTCGTGGGGGTAAGTCCCAGCCTACCGGCGGACAGATCAGCATATCCACCAACGATGATCGGGTTCAGTTTCTGGCAAGCTTCGGTTGGGAAGTGGTGACCTCCCCCGTCGAAACCAGCCAGGTCCGCATCCCGTCCCAGCCCAGCGAGGTATTCCAGCGCTACAACACGCTGCAGAAAACCATGGGCTACGACCTTTCCGCCTATAGCGGCAAGACCGTCATGCGCTATGTGTACACCATCAAAAACTATCCCGGCGCAACCGAACCGGTGTACGCCACCATTCTCATCTGTGATAACCGGGTCATCGGCGGCGACATCACCGACACCGCTCCCACCGGCAAAATCCAGGGTTTCGACAAATCAGGCAATTAAGAAGATAAATTGTTGTTTACAAAAGAGCTGTCATTGCGAGGGAGCGCAGCGACCGTGGCAATCCCCCAAGGCTTCCAGAATGTCCGCAGGATTGCCACACCAGTGTGCTCCCCTTTGCAATGACATAAAAATATAAACAACCATTTCCCTTTCCATCATCTTACCACAATCCGGCGGGGTTGACAAGACGCAATTGCCGTGATACACTTTCAGCAAGTAAATATCGTATCTTCGGGGCGGGGTGTAATTCCCCACCGGCGGTATAGCCCGCGAGCTTTTAGCTGAATTGGTGAGATTCCAATGCCGACAGTACAGTCTGGACGGAAGAAGATGTTTGCAAATCTTTACGCCCCGGGTCTATGCCCGGGGTCTTTTTTGTGAGGTAACGATATGAAGCAATTACTCGATCAGATCACGCAGAACCTATCCTTCATCGGCATATGTGTCGCCATCATCGCGGTGCTGTTTCTGCTTGCCAAGCTGGCAGAGAAAAAGCTTGCGCTGCACAAGGTAACCGTACCCCGGCGCATCAGTATCATCGGCATCTGCTCCGCTCTCGCGGCAGTGCTGCATATGCTTGATTTTCCCCTTTTGTTCTTGGCACCGGAGTTTTACAAACTGGACTTTTCCGAGCTGCCTGTGATGCTCTGCGGTTTCTACTTGGGACCCAGTGCGGCAGTGGCCTGTGAGGGCATCAAGATCCTGCTGAAGCTTCTGCTGAAGGGCACTTCCACTGCCTTCGTGGGCGATTTTGCCAACTTTGCGGTAGGCTGCAGTTTTGTGCTGCCAGCCGTAATTCTCTATCACCTGCGCAAAAGCCGCAGGTGCGCCCTGCTGGGCTTGGTGGTTGGCACGATGGTGCTGACGGTATTTGGCTCTGCTTTCAACGCCATCTATCTGCTGCCTAAATTCGCCCAGCTTTACGGCATGCCTTTGGATGTGATCATCGGCATGGGCAGTGCCATCCATACTTCGATCCACAATGTGACAACCTTTGTGATGCTGTGTGTGGCGCCGCTGAATCTTGTCAAAGGTGTCATGATCTCGGTTTTGACTATGCTGCTTTATAAGCGGGTCGCCCGACCTTTGTTCGGAAAGTGAAAACAAGGACATTCCCACAGGGGAATGTCCTTATTTTTATAAGAAAACTGTTTTTACCATTGATTATTTCGGATTTTATGATATATTTACTGTGTATGATTATACCCCTACGCAGAATATAATGATTGAATTAAGGAGTTCGAAATGATTACTGTTAACAATCTGGGCATGCAGTTTGGCGGCCAGTGGCTGTTCCAACATGTTGACCTGCAGTTCTTGCCCGGCAACTGCTACGGCATCATCGGTGCCAACGGCGCCGGCAAGTCCACCTTCCTGCGCATTCTGACCGGTGAACTGGAATCTACCAATGGCTCTGTCACCGTCGATCCCGACAAGCGTGTTTCCGTGCTGAAGCAGAACCAGAACGCCTATGACGATTACACCATCATGGATACCGTCATCATGGGCAACCAGCACCTGTATGACATTATGAAAGAAAAGGATGCCATCTACGAGAAGGAAGACTTCTCCGATGAGGACGGCATCCGTGCCGCCGAGCTGGAAGCTGAGTTTGCTGAACTGGGCGGCTGGGAAGCCGAATCCGACGCCTCCCGTCTGCTGCAGGGTCTGGGCATCCCCACCGATATGCACTACGACATGATGGCCACCACTGACCCCCGTCTGAAGGTGAAGGTGCTGCTGGCTGCCGCTCTGTTCGGCAACCCCGACATCATCATGCTCGACGAGCCCACCAACAACCTGGATATCGAAGCCATCAACTGGCTGGAAGACTTCCTGCTGGACTTCCCCGGCATGGTCATCGCTGTTTCCCACGACCGCCACTTCCTGAACACCGTCTGCACCCACACCGTGGATATCGACTACGGCAAGATCAAGATGTACGTAGGTAACTACGACTTCTGGTACGAGTCCTCCCAGATGGTGCAGGCCATGATCCGCAACAAGAACAAGAAGAACCAGGAAAAGATCGAAGAACTGCAGCTGTTTATTCAGCGTTTCTCCGCCAACAAGTCTAAGGCCAAGCAGGCTACCGCCCGCCGCAAGCTGCTGGACAAGCTGACCGTTGAAGAGATGCCCTGCTCCACCCGCCGCTACCCCTTCGTTGGCTTCATGCCTGAGCGTGAGCTGGGCAAGGACATTCTGACTGTCAAGGATGTGTCCGTCACCGTCGACGGCGAAAAGCTGCTGGACAAGGTCTACTTCAGCGTCGGCAAGAACGACAAGATCGCTTTCGTTGGTGAAAATGAGAAAGCCCAGACCGCTCTGTTCCAGATCCTCATGGGTGAGCTGGAACCGGACGAAGGCAGCATCAAGTGGGGCGTTTCCACCATCCGCAGCTACCTGCCCAAGGATAATACCGAGTATTTCGAAGGTAATGAGATGGAGCTGGTGGACTGGCTGCGCCAGTACTCCGCTAAGAAGGACGATGTGTACCTGCGTGGCTTCCTGGGCAGAATGCTCTTCGGCAACGACGATGTATTCAAGCACGTCAATGTCCTCTCCGGTGGCGAGAAGGTCCGCTGCATGCTCTCTAAGATGATGCTTTCCGGCGCGAATGTGGTGCTGCTGGACCAGCCCACCAACCACCTGGATATGGAATCCATCCAGGCCGTCAACAAGGGTCTGGAAGCTTTCAACGGCGTTGTTTTGCTTGCCTCCCACGACCACGAAATGCTGACCTCCACCTGTAACCGTGTCATTGCCTTCCAGCCCGACGGCTCCATCGTCGACCGCTACGGTACCTACGACGAGTACCTGTACTGGATGCAGCAGCAGAAGGCTAACGGCTAATTTTCAATCCCAAGGGTGGGTCACCGACCCGCCCGCCTAAAATGGACGGGAGGACAATATGTATAGTAAATCGATTACGATTCCTTTTGGTATGGTAACTCGCAAGTTTTACTGTCACCAATGTGGGCAGAAGTTGCTTCGCCATAGCAGAACCCGGACCGTACGACCGGGAGATCCAGACTACAAGAAATATGCTATTCGCCGAAGTGGCAGCAAAATAACATTTTGGGCCGGCGATGTGGAAGTAACGGAATACGATTTTCGCTGCCCGGACTGCAATGTTATTACCCCATACGATAAGCAGCTCGTAATAGAACATATCCAAAAAAGTTTGCACAAAAGCTGCTTAACGCAATCGGAAATCAGAACACAGGAAGCGCAGGCAAACATCGTTATAAATCGAAAGAAAACACTGCGCAGGATACTGTGGTGGATAGCAATGCTTGTATTGTTCGCAATTTCCCTCTATTTATCAACACAAACGCCGTAAATGCGGCTACACCGTCAGCGGGGCCAAGCCCCCCGCCCGACATGGTTCTCATATAGATTTCAGGAGTATTAAAGAATGAAAAGAATCTTAGACATCATCACAGAGAAGATGCAGCAGGCATTCATCGATGCCGGTTATGACGCATCTTTCGGCCGTGTTACCGTTTCCAACCGGCCTGACCTGTGCGAATACCAGTGCAACGGCGCCCTGGCTGCTGCCAAGCAGTACAAATGCGCCCCCATCATGATCGCCAACGCCGTAGTCGCCAAGCTGGACGCCAACGACTACTCTCTGGTGGAGGCTGTCATGCCCGGCTTCATCAATCTGAAGCTTTCCGACGCTTTCCTGCAGGCCTATCTGGAGGAAATGCGCACCGCCGAGGACTTTGGCGTGGAGAAGATCGGCGCAGGCAAGACCATCGTGGTCGACTACGGCGGAGCCAACGTGGCAAAGCCCCTGCACATCGGCCACCTGCGTCCTGCCATCATCGGCGAGGCACTGAAGCGTCTGCACAAGTTCATGGGCTACAACACCATCGGCGACGTGCACCTGGGCGACTGGGGCCTGCAGATGGGCCTGATCATCGCTGAGCTCCATGAGCGCCAGCCTGAACTGCCCTACTTTGATCCCGATTTCACCGGTGAATACCCCACCGAATCCCCCTTCACCACCTCCGAGCTGGAGGAGATCTACCCCACCGCATCCGGCAAGAAGTCCGATCCCGAGTTCTCCCACAAGGCCCACCAGGCAACCTTCGAGCTGCAGCAGGGCCACCGCGGCTACCGCGCCATTTGGAACCACATCATGAATGTGTCCGTGGCCGATCTGAAGAAGAACTACGACAATCTGGATGTCCACTTCGAAAAGTGGCTGGGCGAGAGCGATGCCGATCCCTACATCCCCGCAATGGTGGAAGATCTGAAGGCTCGGGGCATCGCTGTGCAGTCCGAGGGTGCATGGGTCGTTCCCGTCTCCGAAGAGGGTGACAAAAAAGAAATGCCTCCCATGATCCTGGTCAAGTCCGAC
>JAZUAW010000093.1:0-2595 GCA_045638225.1 Faecousia sp.
CCCACGGATCCCACCGGCTCCAACGGTATGCTGCCGGATCTGGAGGCACTGTATAACCTAAACAACGATGTGGTCGGCTATATCTACATTCCGGGCACCAACGTCAACTACCCCGTGTTACAGCGCAAGAGCGAGAAAGACTATTATCTGTACCGCGACTTCTACGGCAACGAGGATCGCCATGGCAGCGTCTATGTACGGGAAGCCTGCGATGTATTCCGTCCTTCCGATAATGTGACGATTTACGGCCACAACATGGCTGACGCCACCATGTTCGCCCACTTGCACAGATACAAGGATGAGGCTTACTTCAACGAAAACCCCCTCGTCTATTTCGACACCCTGTATGAGCGCCATGTGTACCAAATCGTCTGTATTTTCCGCACCTCCGGCACCTACGGCGTAGGCTTCCCCTTCCATCTGTACGATAATTTCAAGGACGAAGCGGAATTTAACGAATTTGTCAAGGGCATTCGAAAGCTGGCAATTCACGATTCCGACATTGCCGTTGAGTACGGCGACAAATTCATCTGTCTGTCCACCTGTGAAGACTGGCCCATCAATAATGGCCGTCTGGTGCTGCTGGCAGTACGCATTGCTTGATTTTTCTAAGAGCCGCCCACCAGGCGGCTCTTTTTTCATTGCTCAGAAATTTCTGTTTATCGCTTCGTCGCAATAACCATCGTCGGGCGGGGAGGGCATGCCTCCGCCTTACGACGCAACCGCTCGCTAAACAGGATTTGAAATTTACAGAAAGTTCATAGATTTTATTTCGGGTATGGTATTATGAAATTGTAAAAAACAAGCAAAAGGAGCATATATTATGGATAAAATTCTCAACTGGCTCTCCGACACCGGCATTACCGCGCTGAACAGAGCCCTTCCCTTTGTGCTGATCCTGCTGATCGGCGGCATTGTCATCCGCATTGTCAACAAGATCGTAAGCAAAATGCTGTGCAAATCCAAGCTGGAAAAGGCCGCCCACGGTCTGATTCGTTCTCTCATCAAGACCGTTCTGTTCGTGCTGCTGGCGCTGATGGCAGCATCCAGCCTGGGTATTGATGTGACCGGCGTACTGGCACTGGCCTCCGTTGCCACTCTGGCTGTTTCCCTGGCTCTGCAGGATCTGCTGAGCAACCTGGTTGGCGGTTTTACGCTGCTGTATACCCACCCCTTCTCCTCCGGTGACTATGTGGAGATCGCCGGCCAGAGCGGCACTGTCAAGGAGATTGGCATGACCTACACCCAGCTGCTGACACCCGACAACAAGCTGACCCAGATCCCCAACTCCTCCGTGGTTTCCAGCGAAATCATCAACTACAGCTGCACCGGCACGCGCCGCGTAGCAGTAGAGATCTCCGCCTCCTACGACGCCCCCGTAGATCAGGTCATTGCCGCACTGAAGGAAGCCGCTAATGTGGAAGGTGTTCTGGAAGATCCTGCTATTTTTGCCGCCGTTACCGGCTATGGCGAACACGCCATCAACTATGTGGTCCGTGTTTGGTGCCCCACCGATCTGTACTGGGATGTAAACAACGCCACCATCTATAACATCAAAAAGGTCTTCGACCGTGAAGGTCTGCAGATGACTTATCCCCATCTGCATGTTCATCTGGACAAGTAAAATTTTCCAGTTTATTTTTGAAGCCACCGCATATAATACTGTTGGGCAGCAACCCGTACACTTGCTGTCAAGTGTGTCGCCGAAAAAGCGCTTGCGGTGTGACGCGAAAGCGGCAGGAAATGATCAGCCTGCCATACATAGTATATTGATATGCAAAGCCGCCGGAGTTCCCGGCGGCTTTTGTTTTCGTAATGATATCGTCTGGAGGGCTACTGCAGACCGAGCAGCGCATCCAGCGTAATGTGGAACACATTGGTAAAGTAGATCAGCTCAATATCCGTAACAAACCTTTTTCCCGCTTCAATGCGCTGAATCGCATTTTTATCCACATCCAGCCCCAGCAGCTGCAGTTTTTCCGCAAGCTGGCGCTGGGAAAGCCCCCCGGCAATTCTGAATTTTGCCACCTGCTCTCCGCAAATATTGTTTCTGCCATCGATAGCCTTGTTAATAAACATAACATTCTCCCATTTTTGACATTTAGTGCTTGTCAATATCATGATTATATGTTATGATTGTCCTATAGATGACATTTAGTGAATGTCAGTTTGGGGGGTATCATCATGGGCTGTCCATACGAACGAAATAGCGAATGCTGTACCTGCAGGAAAAACGGCAGGGAGATCAGCGAGGGTATCTATAACCAATATTGTATATATACAAGCTGCGAAGATTGCCCTATCAAACCGGAAAACGACAGCTTCGAGTTCCGTCACTATTATCACGGAGAGCTGTACGAAGACCGCAGAGAATAACCGTTGAAGAATCCTGCCTCTGTACCGTATAAATTGCTGTTTATCGTTCTCTTTGGCGCCGTAGGCGCAATACCTTCTCCCGGGGAGAAGGTGGCCCGAAGGGCCGGATGTGGAATGCGGGAGATAACCTACGATGATGTAGCTGCGAAGACTTGCTGAAAAGTTACGCATTACTAGGTCTGAAACCTATACCGCATCTAACACTTCCGCCCGCATTCC
>JAZUAW010000094.1:0-5710 GCA_045638225.1 Faecousia sp.
CGGATACCGGAGAGGCTGCTTTCGATCTCGGTGTTGATGTGACCGGTCTTCTGCTTGACCTCCTTGGACACACGACCCATATTCCGGCGCATCAGCATCACCACAGTGACGAAGATGGGAATCATAATGGCCACCACCAGCGCCAGCTTCCACTGCATGGTGAACATCACCACCAGCGAGCCGATGATGGTCACGCAGGAGATCAGCAGATCTTCCGGGCCGTGGTGGGCCAATTCCGTCAGCTCAAACAGGTCGGTGGTCAGCCGGCTCATCAGCTGGCCGGTGCGGTTGCGGTCATAAAAATCGAAGCTCATCTTCTGCATATGGTGGAACAGATCACGGCGGATATCCGCCTCCACCCGGATGCCGAAGGTGTGGCCAAAGTAGGCCACTGTGAAATTCAGCAGGCTGCGCAGCAGATAAAAGCCCACCACGATCACCATGATGGTGAAGAAGGTGCGGTACATCTGATTGGGCAGCATATCATACAGGGCGCTGCGGGTTACCAGCGGGAACATCAGGTCGATGGCGGCGATGCCGCAGGCGCAGAGCACGTCCACCGCAAACAGCTTTTTGTGGTTTCCAAAATAGGAAAGGAAAATCGCAATGGGCGATTTTTTCTTAAAATCTATGGTTTTCATGCAAAACCCTCCATTTCTTGCACCATTATACTATTTTAACCGGCAGAGCGCAAGAAATAAACTGGCATTATTTTTAATTCATAAACTGGGTATTGTTTTATTGCCAGTTTGTGCTAAAATGAAGAAAAACAATTGGGAGGATACCGTTATGAACAAACGATCCCTTTCCACCCGCAAGCTGGTGATCGCAGGTATGCTGGCCGCACTGACAGCTGTGGGTTCGTCGTTACGCATTACCATTCCCATCGACATTGCCGGAACTTCTTCCTTTCACCTTGGCAATATCCTTTGCGCCCTCAGTGGCATCCTGCTTGGTCCTTGGCTGGGCGGTGTGGCTGCCGGTTTAGGCTCTGCTATCTATGACATGTTTGACCCGATTTACATATCCGAGTGCTGGCTGACCTTCCTGATGAAGGGCGCATACGGTCTGGCCGCCGGTTTTGCGATCCGGGCGGGCAGCAAGGGCTGGGGCTATCGCAAAGCGCTGGTGGCAACGGTGGCAGGCGCCATGGCCTATGCGGTGATCTATCTGGCCAAAAGCTTTTTCTACAGCGGTCTGCTGATCCATGGCCTCACCGCTGATGCCGCATGGCTGACGGTGATCGCCAAACTGCCCGCTACCGTGTTCAATGCTGCTGTTGCTATCATTGCCGCACCGTTCCTGGCGGTTGCGATCCACGCTGCGTTGAAGCGGAACCATCTGAGCTTGGAGTGACGCTATGAAGTACAATCGGGTTTTGACCATTCAGGATATTTCCTGCATGGGCCAGTGTTCCATGACTGTGGCACTGCCGATTCTCTCGGCCTGCGGCCAGGAAACCTGCATCCTGCCGTCTGCTGTGCTCTCCACCCATACCGGTGGTTTCTCCTTTCCCCATATTCGGGATCTGAGCGATGACCTGCCTGACATCGAAGCCCATTGGCAGAAAGAAGGGGTGCTCTTTGACGCCATTTACACCGGCTATCTGGGCTCCTCCCGGCAGGTGGACATGGTGCTGCACATGGCCAAGACGCTGCTCCGCGCTGGCGGGAAGCTGCTGGTAGATCCGGCTATGGCGGATCACGGCAAGCTCTATTCCGGCTTCAATCAGGCCTATGTGGATGCCATGAAGAAACTGTGCGCCCATGCCCATGTGCTGCTGCCCAATCTGACAGAGGCCTGTTTGCTGACGGATACCCCTTATGAGGAGCGCTATGATGAGGCATTTCTGAAGCCTGTTTTGGAAAAGCTGTTGGCAATGGGCACCAAATATGTGGTGCTGACCGGCTACAGCCAAGAACCGGGGCAGACCGGCGTGCTGCTGTGGGATGGTGAATGTTGGGATGTGTATTCCCATGCCAAGATTGGACGGGGCTTCCACGGCACCGGTGATGCCTTCGCCTCGGCCTTTATCGGCAGCTGGCTGGCAGGGAAGACCATGCTGGAATCTGCCCAGATCGCTGCGGACTTTATCTGCAAGTCCATCGAAAACACCATTGGCGACGAAAGCCATTGGTACGGTGTAAAATTTGAGACGGCCCTGCCTGATCTGATCGGACGGCTGTATCCGTAAATATCCAAGGCGGCCCTTCAAGGGGCCGCCTTCCCTTTGGCTCATCAAAAAGTGAGAGATTCCTCATAATTGACGAGGTGGACATTTGCCTGTTCCTCTGCTATCATAGTTTTAGAAGCTTCTAAGAAAACGAAAGGAGCAAACAAATGGATATTTCCAAGAATCTGAAACGCCTGCGGCTGTCCAAAAAGCTGACTCAGGAGCAGGCTGCTGCCGCTTTGGGCGTAAGCACCCAATCCGTATCCCGTTGGGAGTGCGGCACTACTTTGCCAGATGTGACTATGCTGCCGGGTATCGCGCGGCTCTATTGCGTCACCATTGATGATTTGTACCGGGAGACCTCTGTGGCCTATGATAATTATGCCCAACGGCTGTTTGGCGTGTTTGAAAGCAGTTTAAATGCCGATGATTTTATCCGTGCGGATCTGGAATTCAGAAAACTACTGAAAAGCGGTGCGTATACCAACAAGGATCTACGCTTGTATGGAATTTTGTACCAGCACATGATGTACTGGTGCACCAAGCAGGCTACGGAGCTGTTTGACCGGGTTCTGAAAAAAGGACCGGAAGAGGACCCGGATAGCTATTGGAGTACCCGTCGGCAGAAAGGGTATCTGCTCTTTGAAATCGGACGTAACGAGGAGAATATCAAGGAATTCCTGCCGCTGGTGGAAGCGGGGAGTGAGGAAATTCAGGAGTGGATCTGCCTGATCCAGGCCTACGCCTTCGCTGAGGAAAACGAAGTTGCCCTGCAATGGGCCAAGAAAGCAGAGGCGAAGTTCCCCGAGAATACCTCGCTGCATATCTACATGGGCGATCTGTACCGCTCGCTGAAGCAATATGAGGAAGCATTCTTCCACTGGCGGCGTGCCAAGGAACTGGAGCCTAACTGGCTGGACTCCACGTATTCTATGGGTTTCTGCTATGAGGAATTGGGAGATTATGAGAAAGCTTATGAGATGTATTGCGACATTGTGGATAATCTGACAAGCCGCGGCTTTGAAGCGGAAGTTGCCTATCCCCGCGACCTTGCCCAAAAATGCCTGAAAAAAATGAAGAAATAAGACGAACGACCTGCCCATTCACCGGGCAGGTCGTTACACTTTGTGTAGAAACTATTGCTTGCGGCCGTTGTAGTCGTATCCACAATGGGGGCATTGGGGGAAATCGAAATCGTGATCTTTATGGCAATGAGGGCAGTTTTTTTGGGGCAGTGAATCGTCTAACACAGCATCCTTTTTGTGCATGGGAATGAACAGACCCACAACAAACACGATCATGCCAGCAATTAGGCACAGACTGGAAAACTCCATAAAAAAACCGTAGTCTGCCAGCAGCAAAAATCCACCCAACACCAGCAGGAAAATGCCGGTGAGCATCACTTTGATACAACTGATATCTACAGGTGGTTCTTTCTCTGGCACATAATCCTGCACCGCCTCGCCGGGGATCAGTTCGTCCATAGAAATGCCCAGCACCATTGCGATCTTTTTGGCCATAATCAGATCCGGACAGCGGCTGCCGTTTTCCCAGCGGCATACGGTCTGCCGGGACACAAATAGACGCTCAGCCAGATCCTGCTGGGTCATACCCAGTTGTTCCCGTTTTTGCTTGATGGCTTCTCCGAATTTCATAGGCAAGGCCTCCTTTGGTTTGCACCATCATAGCACCGCTGCAAGCAAAAGGGAAGTTTTTTCTGTAAAAAACCTTGTTTCCAAGGTGGCAACAGGGTGGAAACAGGAAAAGACCTGTCCAGGTAGGGCAGGTCTTAATCTTGAAGCAGTACCTGAGAAGTGACAAAATGTTCGAATTCCAAGTTGGGCAGTCTTATGGCTGGCTTTACGGAATTATCCCAAACATTTTGGAAACCAGAAACCTTGATTTTTCCATCTTCTGCTTGGATGATTTTGTTTATGCAATAATCTGTGTGGCCATCAGTAAAATCCTTATGGGAAAATACTTCCAAAGTCTGCATGGTTTGTGCGTCAATGATTTCCCAGCGTTTGGCTGTGACTTGGCAGATAATATGCTGATGATCCAGGGCGGTAAAACCCCATGCAGTAGCGGGTCGCTTTTCCAACAGAACTTCTCCGGTATGGATATCCAACAGCTGCAACGCACGTTCCCGCTGATGGCACAGAACGGTTTGATCGTTTACAAATATACTGGTGATACCACGCTTGCTTTTGGTGCGCCAAAGCACCCCACCCGTACGGGCATCCAGGCATAGCAGGCCATTCTCCCATGTCTGAGCAAAGACATACTTTCCGTCGAAAGAAACCGCGATCCCTAACTGAAGAATGTAAGAGGTCAACCATTTGGATTTCCACCAGTACATCTCGCCGTTGGCAAAATAGATCTGTATCTCAGCTCCTAGTACGCCAAGTGGAAATTCCAAATAAATGCGTCGGATTGCACCGGCATCATAGGAAAATTCGTGGCCTTTGCTGCAAATGCAATAGTTTTGGTGATAGATCATTTCCATAACAGCACCTCTTGTATAACCCCCCTGCCCAGATGGGCAGGGGGGTTGGGTAATCGCATTAGCGGGCGGAAACGTACTTGTGCAGAGTCTTACGGACGGCGCCGGGGCCGGCGTACAGCTCAGCAACCATGCCCTCGATCTGCTCGCCCAGGCCTGCTTCGTACAGGTCGAGGCCGAACACATCGGCACGGGAGTACAGATTCTTCAGGCAGCTGAAGTCCTGCTCGCCTTCCTTGACTTCCAGGCCGGCCACGATCTGCTGCAGCTCAGCCAGCATGGGATCGGGGGAGGGCTCGAAAGCCTCACCGTTGTCGCCCACGCCCTTCAGGTAGCGGGCGTAACCGGCCAGCACCAGGGGGATCAGCACCAGGTTGGACTTGTCCAGGCCACGCTCGGCGTACTTCTTCAGGGTCTCGCCGAAGCGAATGGGCAGCTTCTGGGAGGTATCCATGGCGATGCGCTGGGGTGCGTCGGGCATGAAGGGGTTGGGCAGGCGGCGGTTCAGAACAGCGCCGATGAACTCATAGGGGTTCAGCACGCCGGGGTCGGTGACCACGGGCATAGCCTCGATATAGCCGATCTTCTGGATGAAGGAACGGATGTCCTCGTCCTTCATTTCAGCGGAGATCAGATCGTAACCCAGCATGCAGCCATAGATACTCATGGCAGTGTGCAAGGGGTTCAGACAGGTGGTGACCTTCATGGTCTCGACCTTGTCAACGGTCTCACGCTCAGTGTACAGCACGCCACCCAGGTCCAGGGGAGGACGGCCGTTGGTGTAGTTATCTTCGATGACCAGGTACTGGGTCTCCTCGGCGTTGACGAAGGGAGCGGTGAAGCTGTGGCGCTCGGTTTCGATGGTGTTGTTATCTACGAAGCCGTCGGCGGCCAGCATTTCCTGCACCAGGGAGTGGGGACGGGGGGTGATCTTGTCGATCATGGCCCAGGGGAAGGTAATCTTGGTCTCGTCCTGCACATAAGCAAGGAATTCGGCAGGCACCAGGCCGTCAGCGACCCACTTGTTCACATAA
>JAZUAW010000095.1:0-3327 GCA_045638225.1 Faecousia sp.
CCCAAAGCGGCCTTAGGAAGACAATGGTTCCACTCAACTCCTTGGCTCACAGAACGACATGGCTATGATCCGACTTGCATATGTGTATGCGGCGATGCGTGTCACCGGTGCTGCAGATCCTTTGAAGCCGGTCAGCCAGACCATCAAGGGTAAGCTGCCCCAGCGCAAGGTCGTCACCACTGCTGCCGCCGGTTATTCTTCCTACGGCAACCAGATCGGTCTGGCCACCGGTATGGTGGACGAGATCTACCACCCCGGTTATGCCGCGAAGCGTATGGACATCGGCGCTGTCCTCGGTGCGGTCCATGAGGACCATTCCAAGCCCGACTTCCCGGCACCCGGCGATAAGGTCATCCTTCTTGGTGGTAAGACCGGTCGTGACGGCTGCGGCGGTGCAACCGGTTCTTCCAAGAGCCACACCGTGGAATCCCTGGCATCCTGCGGTGCCGAGGTCCAGAAGGGTAATGCCCCTGAGGAACGGAAACTGCAGCGCCTGTTCCGCAACGGTGAAGCGGCAGTTATGATTAAGCGCTGTAATGACTTTGGCGCTGGTGGCGTATCCGTTGCTATTGGCGAGCTGGCGGACGGTCTGGAGATTGATCTGAATAAAGTGCCCAAGAAGTACGAGGGCCTGGACGGTACGGAGCTGGCTATTTCTGAATCTCAGGAGCGTATGGCCATCGTTGTGGCGGCGCAGAATGTGGACCGCTTCCTGGAGCTGGCCGAGCAGGAAAATCTGGAGGCAACAGTCGTTGCGACTGTTACCGAGGAAGCCCGGCTGAAGATGTTCTGGAACGGCCAGACGATTTGCGATATCAACCGTGAGTTCCTGAATTCCAACGGTGCTGAGAAGCATGTGGATGTCCAGATCGCTGCACCCGAGGCATTTACCCCGGTCATTACCGGCAGCTTTACGGAGAACATGAACCGGATCGCTACCGATCTGAATACCTGCTCTAAGCGCGGTCTTTCTGAGCGTTTCGATGCTACCATCGGTGCTGGCACGGTGTTGATGCCCTTCGGTGGCAAGCACCAGCAGACACCGATCCAGGCGATGGTCCATAAGATCAGCCTGGAGAAGGGCCACACAGATGACTGTTCTGTGATGAGCTGGGGCTATAACCCCTTCATTACCGAGAAGAGCCCCTACCATGGCGCATACCTGGCAGTTGTGGAATCCGCTGCGAAGCTGGTTGCCGCAGGTGCCAAGTTTGAGGATGTGTATCTGACCTTCCAGGAGTACTTCCTCCGGGTAGGTAAGGATGCAAAGCGCTGGGGTCAGCCGACCGCAGCCCTGTTGGGTGCGTTTAAGGCACAGATGGATCTGAAGATCGCCGCCATTGGCGGTAAGGATTCCATGTCCGGTACCTTTGAGGACATCGATGTACCGCCCACCCTGGTTTCCTTTGCAGTCACTACTGAGAAGATCCCCAACATCATCTCCAATGAGTTCAAGAAGGCAGGTAGCAAGGTGGTTTGCCTGCGTCCGGAATACGATACCAATGGCTTGCCTAAGGCTGAATCCCTCATCGGTGTATTCCATCAGGTGACGGAGCTGATGCGTGCGGGTAAGGTGCTGTCTACTTATACCCCCGGTTTGGGCGGCTTCGGCGAGGCAGTGCTGAAGATGGCTATCGGTAACGGTCTGGGCTTTGCCTTTGCTGACGGTATGTCCGTGGAGGATATCTTCGGCTACAGCTATGGCTCCTTCCTGCTGGAGGTTACCCAGGATGTGGAAGGCGCTGCGTTGGTCGGCACAGTTACCGATGATGCAGTCATTTCCCTTGGTGCTGAAAAGCTGTCTCTGGATGCACTTCAGAAGGCTTACGAAGATAAGCTTGAGAGCGTCTATACCTGCAACATTCCTGATGCACAGGTGCCCGTTGAGACAGTTTGTACCCCCGAAAAGGCCCGTATTGCGCCTGCTGTCAAGGTAGCCAAGCCCAAGGTTTTGATCCCGGTATTCCCTGGTACAAACTGTGAATACGATTCTGCCCGGGCTGTCCTGGACGCCGGTGCTGAGCCGGAGATCTTTGTTGTGAAGAATCGCTCCGCCGATGCCATTGCGCAGAGCGTGGATGCCTTTGCACAGAAGATCAAGGATAGCCAGATGATCTTCATCCCCGGCGGCTTCTCCGGCGGTGATGAGCCGGATGGCTCCGGTAAGTTTATCACAGCCTTCTTCCGTAATGCAGCCATTAAGGAAGAGGTGACCCGTCTGCTTGAAAATAGGGATGGCCTGATGTGCGGCATTTGCAACGGCTTCCAGGCGCTGATCAAGCTGGGCCTTGTGCCCTACGGCAAGATCATCGACACCGATGAGAATTGTCCCACATTGACCTTCAATGTGATCGGTCGCCACCAGAGCCGGATCGTTCGGACTCGCGTGGCATCCAACAATTCTCCCTGGCTTGCCAATACCAAGGTTGGTGACATTTATAATGTTGCCATCTCCCACGGTGAGGGCCGCTTCTACGCTTCTGAAGAGCTGGCTCGTCAGCTGATCGCCAACGGACAGGTTGCAACCCAGTATGTTGATCTGGACGGAAACGCAACCGCAGATGTGCGCTTTAACCCCAACGGCTCTATTTTTGCCATCGAGGGTATCACATCTCCGGATGGCAGAGTGTTCGGCAAGATGGGACACAGCGAGCGTATTGGCGCTGGCTTGTATAAGAATGTGCCTGGTAACTATGATATCGGCATGTTTGACGCAGCTGTGAAGTACTTCAAATAACCAAATAATAAATGCCTGCTTAAAGAGCAGGCATTTATTATTTATTTGCTGGCTTTGCGGGGGCTTCACATTCGTCTATCTGACAGACAGTTAGGTTTTTATCACGGACAGTAAAACGGATGTTGTAGCCGCCGAAGCTCAATCCATAGATCCGATCGGGATCATTTTGATAGGAAGGCCGCGGGTCGTGGGACAAAACATCTAACAGCGCTTTCTGCTTGCTTGAAGGGATTTTTTCAAGCAGATCGGCGGGGATGTCGACTGTCAGAAGAAAGCTGTCAGCGCTGTCTGTGAAGCCTCCTGTGGCATCGGTATGGCAGTCGCTGTAGGGTATATACGGCTTGATGTCAAATATGGGAGTGCCGTCCATCAGATCGGCACCTGCTACATGGATCACCGTTCCGTATTCTTGGGTTCGTTCCAAACCAAGGATCTTCACACTGGACAGGCCCAGGGCATTCGGGCGGAATGGAGAACGAGTGGCAAAGACTCCCATTCTGGTATTGCCGCCGAGTCTGGGTGGACGGACAGTGGGGGACCAGTCAGTGCGAACAGCCTCGGAAAATTGCCAGATGAGCCACAGATGGGAG
>JAZUAW010000096.1:0-4324 GCA_045638225.1 Faecousia sp.
ACAGGGCGGGGATCTTATCCCCCCCCCCGTTCTGCATATAAAAATTCGCCACCCTGCGGGGCAGGGTGGCGATTGTTATCTTATTTCTTGGGACGCTTGATCTTGTTGAGCTTGGCATTGATCTCCAGCAGGTCTTCCTTAGTGAAATTCACACCCACCATGCCGATCATACCGGCCAGACGCAGGACAGTGAAGCCGCCCAGCATATCCATCATGCCGCTCATACCGCTGATGTCGAAGCCCATACCCTTCTTTTCACCGTCTTTGCCCTTGCCGCTCATCATGGGAGCCAGCTTGGCGATCAGACCCATTACCAGCATCTTGCCCTGCAGGGTGGCCATGATTTCCTTGAAGGTGCAGTTCAGGTTCAGATAGCCTTCGGGTTCGGTAACATCGAACCAGTTGAGAATGGCATTGCGCTCTTTGAGGCGGTAAGCCTCATTGAAAACCTCCACCTTGCAGATGATGCTCTCGTCGGTCAGCTGGCCGGCCTTAGCAACCAGGCGGGTGGTACCGGCGTTGGGCACATTAAAGTAGAAGAAAGGCAGGCCATTGTTCTGCTGAACGCCCAGAGAAACACCATTGGCAAACAGCTCCACGGTCGGCTGGTTGGAATACACGGTGACCTTGGTCATCTCTTCCACACGGTCAATGTAGCGCTTACCGCAGATATGGACCATGGGCTCGGGGTTCAGCCATGCCTTGTAAGCAAAGAAAGAGTCCTTCTTATACTTGCGATCAAAGGTCATCAGACCCTTGTGGTTCTGGCCATTCTCGCCGCCCTCACTGCGGGCGTCAGCACCGAAGTCGAACATATTCCACACGTGGGTGGCCCAGAGGTAGGGACGTGCGTGGATCTGCTTGATCAGTTCCTCGTGATAGAAGGCCTGATATTCCTCGGTATAGTCGCCCTGCTTGGGATCACTGGTGTGCCAGTTGAGAGCCTCGCAGCCATACTCGGAGATGCCGATGGGAATATTGGGATGGGTTTTGTGGAACTTGTCGAACCAAGGACCATTCATGGAAGTGTCGCCGCCGTACCAACCGAAGTAATGGTTGTAGCTAACCACATCGGGAATCTGGAGATAGGGGGACTTGAGAGGACAGGGGGACACCGCAGCGATGGTGGTCAGACGGGTCTTGTCCATCTGGTGGCACAGATCATTGAGGATCTCGTGGTTTTCCAGCAGATCGGGATCGGTGTCGCCCTTCATGGTGATCTCGTTAGAGAGGCCCCAGACAACGATGGAGGGGTGGTTATAGTTCTGTGCGATCAGTTCCTTCATTTGGCTGATGGTGTTCTCACGGCCGGTGGCCATATGGTTGGAGATATAGGGGATCTCAGCCCAGATCACCATGCCGGCTTCGTCGCACAGGTCATAGAAATACTGGTCGTGTTGATAGTGCGCAAGACGAATGGTGGTGCAGCCTGCTTCCATAATATAGGCCATGTCCTCTTCATGATGCTCGGGCAGCAATGCGTTGCCGAAGCCCCAGCGGTCCTGATGGCGGCTGACACCACGCAGGGGGTATTCCTCACCGTTGAGGATGAAGCCCTTGTTGGGATCGATGGCGAAGCTGCGGCAGCCGAAGCGGGCACTGATGTTGTCCAGAATCTCCTTTTCCTGCACCAGATTCACGTCCACAGTATACAGGTAGGGATCCTTGCGGCCATGCCACAGGTGGACATTTTCAATGACCACATTAACCTTGGTCTCGTCGGTGGCGATGTTGGCCACAGTGTTGCCCTCGGCATCCAGCACGGTGTACTGCAGATACTGGCCCATCTTGCTGTTTTCTACAAACACTTCTACTTCCACATTGGCGTTCTTGCCATCGACAACAGGGGTCACCTTGATGCCGGGGCCGCCGTAGTAGTTCAGATCAAAGTGGGTTTCGGGGACAGCGATGATGTTCACATCCCGGTACAGGCCGCCGTAGAAGGTAAAGTCAGCTACCTGGGGGTATACCCGATCGTTGGCAGTATTGTCAACCAGAACTACCAGCAGATTTTCCCGCTCCATGGCGCTTGTCATGTCCACACGCCAGGTGGAGTAGCCACCATCATGGTGACCCAGATGCTTACCGTTGAGGTAGACATCGGCAGAGGAGTTGGCGCCCTGCAGTTCCAGATAGTACTTTTCCGCAGTGGGAAGATCCATTTTGTCGAATTTCTGCGCGTAGCAGCAAGTACCACGGTAGTAGTCGTTGCCACCGTCCTGTCCGTCAATGGCATTCCAGCTGTGGGGCAGGTTGACCCAGTTCCACTCCGCGGGAATGGCGGTGGGAACTTCGGAAATGCCCTTGGCGAAAGCCCATTTGCGGTTGATGTTGACGATATTTCTCATGGGAATCAGTCCTCCTTAAATATTTCTATCATAATTCTATCAGAAAACGGGAAAAAGTAAATAAAGAATATGTAAAAAGTAGAGGTAAATTATTGTTTATAGCGCCGAAGGCGCGTGCTTTCCTCCGGGGGAAGCCAAGGCGGTTGCGCGGCTAGAAGTGTTGACAACAATTTGTCGTAAATGTTGTGAACTGCGTGATACCTCTTGCAAAATTCCGCAGTCCGTGCTATTCTATGGGAAAAGAGAGGTGTTTTGTTTATGCGTCTGCAGGAATCCGGTGAGATGTATCTGGAAACCATTTATATGCTGTCCAAACAGCAAAATATTGTACGTTCCATCGATGTGGTGGAGCATATGGGCTATTCCAAGCCCAGCGTCAGCCGGGCAGTGGGCCTTCTGAAGCAGGGCGGTTATCTGATCATGGAAGACAATGGCAACTTGCTGCTGACAGAAAGCGGCAGAGAAATCGGCGAAAAGATTTATGCCCGTCACAAGGTGCTGACGCAGCTGCTGGTGCGCTTGGGAGTGGACGAAAAAACTGCGGCAGAGGATGCCTGCAAAATGGAGCATGCCATTTCCGATGCCACCTTTGACGCACTGCTGCGACATATGAATACCCATACAGAATAAAAACAACAGGGCTTTTGCCCTGTTGTTTTTTGCTTATTAATACTTTCTGGAAAGCTGTGCTTCGGCTTCCTCCCGGGTGATCTCGCCGGAATTGCACTTTGCCATGATCTGCACATCCTTATCGTTGAGCTTGTAGCCCAAATAGAAGAAGGTGGAGATCACCATGCCGATGACGGGAACCAGCGCATAGACGATCCAAAGACCATGGGTGGCCTGCTCGCTGAGCTTGATGTTCATGGCAGCCAGCTTTTCGAAGCTGTCGGTCTCAATCTTGGGAAAGGCGTAAAGACCCAGCAGGAACAGAGCCAAAGCAGAGGACACCGCTCCGGTGATCTTGACCGAGAAGGTCTGGATGGCAAAGGTAATGCCCTTGGCACTGATGCCGGACTTATACTGGCCATATTCGGCGCAATCGGGGGTGAACATAAAGGCCAGCACGCCCACCAGACACATGGGAATAGCCCGGATGCAGGTGAGCACCAGGAACAGGGCCCGGTTTTCATAGCCCACAAAGTAGATGACAAAGCCCAGAATGATGTTGACGATGTTGCACCAGAACAGGGTCTTGAACTTGTCCAGCTTCTTGAGGATGGTGGGCATCAGCATGGCGGCGATGATACCGGGCACCATGCCCAGCACGTTCAGCAGGATGGAGTAGAGCTCGCTGCCAAAGAGGAAAAAGGATACAAACAGGGTAGTGGCGGCGGAGGTCTTCAGGGCATCGGTGGCCATATAGCCGCCGTAGTAGGTCAGTAAATACTTGTTTTTGCCAAGGTAAGTAAACATCTGCTTGAAGCTGAAGTCGCCCTCATCCTGGTCGGGGTGATAATTGCGCTCCTTGCAGAACAGGCACAGGGGCACCATGGTCAGAGCGCTGAAGATAGAGAGTACGATGACAGCAAGCGCATAGCTCTTGCCGATCAGCAGGGGCATTACCACCACGCACAGCAGATAGCCGGCACCGGAGAAGACACGGTTGACGCTCAGCAGATTGTTGCGCTCTTCCAGATTGTTGGTCATGGTGTTGAGCATGGAGTACGCGGGCCCATCCGTCAGGGTGTATACCGTATCCCACAGCAGATAAGCCAGCGCAAACCAGATCAGCTTACCGGTCTCGCCAAAACCGCCGGGGATAGTGAACACGGCGATGGTGACCACGGGGATAAAGGCCACGGCGATCCGCAGCCAAGGCAGGCTCTTGAGGGCGTTTTTAAATTTAACTTTATCGAAGATGTAGCCGAAGATGGGATCGTTAATGGCGTCCCAAATTTTGACTACCAGCAGAACCAGTGACACTTTCCAAAGTTCAATGCCCTGCATGGCAAGGTAGGCCGAAAGATAAATAA
>JAZUAW010000097.1:0-7441 GCA_045638225.1 Faecousia sp.
AAGACCCAGGATCATACCCCGGGGCATCAGGCTGGTTTTAACTGCCAGATCCAGATCCTCCGGTGTGCAGTAGCCATTTTCCAAAAGGTGCATGACCTCCCGGGTCAGAGCGCCCTGCATCCGGTTGATAATAAAGCCGGGGATATAGCGCTCCATCCGGACTGGCGTCTTGCTGCATTGCTGATGCAGCTGCACCACCCGGTCCATCACCTCGTCCAGGGTCTGAGGACCTCGCACGACTTCCACCAGAGGCAGGATGTGGGCGGGGGCAAACCAGTGAGCGATCAGTGTGTGGCTCTGTCTGCGCGCAGGCATCAGAGAGAAAATGTCCAGCGCAGAGGTGTTGCTGGCGATGATGACATCTGCATCCAGGAGCTGATCCAGCTGGGCGTACAGCTGGGTCTTCACATCCGGCTTTTCCACCACGGTTTCTGCAATGTACCAAGCACCTTTCACAGCTTCTGCCACGCTGTCGGTATACTGGATTCGGGCCAGCGCATGATCTGCCGCCTCCTGGGTGATGCGGTTTTCCTGGACGAACAGCTCAAAGTTGGAAACGATCACTTTCTTCGCCCGATCCAAAGTCTGCTCAGACCGGGAGTAGAGGGCTATCTCGTAGCCTTGAAGGGCGTAGGTGGTGGCAATGCCGGGGCCCATGGTACCGGCGCCCAGTACGGCGATTTTGTTATTCAAAGTGTAACACTCCTTTTCTGCGGGCATAAAAAACTCTTTTCCATATCATAATACGAATGGAAAAGAAGTGCAATATAAAATGTAAAAATAGAAATGACCCTTGACTGATGTACCATACGAATCAGCCAAGGGTCATTTCTGTTCACTCTTGATATCTAACATCTTTGGTTAACCTCTCTTTCTACAGAATTGACGCATCCTTCCGCTATCTCGAAATTCGTCCTCATCACCAACATACAACCATCATTTCTCTTCAGCGAGAAGCGCATCTGTGTGGGGATCTCTTTGCGGTGGACCGTCGGTGGCTCAGCCCAGTTTTGCATTTAGGTGTCATTGTTTGCATCCGCGCCATTCGGTGAACTGTCCTCTTACAAATTTAACTGAACACATTTTTTACAGGGTTCTTCTTTGAATGTTACGTTTGCAATTCAGATTTCATCTATCATAAATTCTGGATGCAACTGACGACCTTTTGCTTTGAGCCTTGGAGATTTACCTGTACATTGGTATCACCTCTTTGTGTCTATAAGATATCACAAAAATAAGAGGAAATCAATATGTAAAACTGTATAAAGTGCACTATAAACTTTCGTGCAAATGGGAGAAAACAGCGCGTGGTGATAAAAATGCGTTGACAAGCCAAGGGGGATTTTGATATACTAATCGTGTTGGGGCAGTCGGATGGCTGCCTTATTTTTGTTGGGAGGGGCGCTTTATGGACTATCAGCTGATTCGCAGCCGGCGCAAGACGGTTGCCATCCAAATCACCCGACAGGGTGTAGTGGTTCGCGCGCCCTTGTATATGTCCGCCGGGGAGATCCGGGCCTTTGTGCAGAGCAAGCAGGCGTGGATCGACAGGGCGCTGGCAGCGCAAATGTCCTCCCAACCGGCGTTGTCGGCAGATGCCTTGCGGGAATTGACCCGGCAAGCGGCCCAGACCCTTCCTGCCAGAGTGGCCCATTACGCATCCTTGTTGCAGGTCAGCTACGGCAGAGTCGCCATCCGTCACCAGAAGACCCGGTGGGGAAGCTGCAGCGGAAAGGGAAACTTGAATTTTAATTGCCTATTGATGTTGGCTCCGACCCAGGTGCAGGATTATGTGGTAGTCCACGAGCTGTGTCACCGACTGGAAATGAACCATTCGCCCCGGTTCTGGGCGCTGGTGGAGGGCGTGCTTCCCGAATATCAGAAGTATCGCCGCTGGCTCAAAGAGGAAGGGCGCAGCCTGATCGCACGGCTGCCGGTGTATTGAATATAAAAAATTGGCCCGGGAATTTTCCCGGGCCAATGATTATTTCTGTTTCTTTCCGAAGAGGATGGCTGCCAGACAGCACACCAGAAGCAGATAAGGATAGAATAAATACTGCATGATCTGGAATGCGGACAGCACGCAGCCCAATTCCGCCGCGGCGGAGATGGCAACCAGCATCTGCGCGCCGTAGGGGATCACGCCCTGGAACACGCAGGAGAAAGTATCCAGAATACAGGCAGACCGCTGGGGCGCAATGTCGTACTCATGGCCCATTTCCTTTGCAATGGGGTTTGCGATGACGATAGCAACCGTATTGTTGGCGGTGGCAATATCCATCGCGCCCACCAGAAGTCCCATGCCCAGCTGGCCACCCCGGTTGCCCCGGAAAATACGGTGGATGAAGTGCAGCAGTGCATCAAAGCCGCCGTGCTCCCGGATCAGAGCACACAGGGCGGCAACCAGAACCGCCACCATAGCA
This sequence comes from Faecousia sp., assembly GCA_045638225.1. GTDB lineage: Bacteria > Bacillota > Clostridia > Oscillospirales > Oscillospiraceae > Faecousia. The sequence goes on from JAZUAW010000097.1 coordinate 2,424, forward strand.
GTCTCAAACATGCCGGAAGCGCCGGTGCCCATGCCGGCCAGCAGCTGCACAAAGCTGGTTTCGCCGGTGGCAAGCATGATGACCGCACCGGAGAAAATGCCCATAAGCAGCACCACAAACACATTGATGCCAATAATACCGCCAACGAGAACCAGCAGGTAGGGGACGATCTGCAGCAGCTGGTACTCACCGGAAATGGCGGGGGCTTGGTTGCTTGCAGTCATCAGAATTACCAGCACCACAGTTGCCAGGGCGGCGGGAAGGGCGATGGCAAAGTTGCCACGGAACTTATCCTTCATAGCGCAGCCTTGGCCGTTGCAGGCGGCAATGGTGGTGTCGGAGATAAAGGAGAGGTTGTCGCCAAACATGGCACCGCCCACCACAGTGCCTACGCACAGGGCGGCCTCATAGCCGGTAGCCTGTGCCACCTCCACGGCAATGGGAGCGATGAGGGTGATGGTGCCCACAGAGGTGCCCATGGCCAGAGAAACAAAGCATGCCACAGCAAACAGAACAGCCACAGAGAACTGGGGCGGAATAATATGGAGCATGAAGTAAGCCACGCTCTTGGCAGAGGATCTGCCCACGACGCCCACGAAAGCGCCAGCTACCAGGAAGATCAGAAGCATGGTGATGATATTCTTATCACCCACACCCTGTCCCATGATCTCCAGCTTTCGCTCGAAATTTACAGAACGGTTTTGCAGGCAGGCAACCAAAATGGCTGCCAGAAACGCAATGATGATCGGAACATTGTAAAATCCCATGGGGATCTTCATGCCGTACTCGAATAAAAGTCCCAGGCCCAGATACAGGGCCAGGAATACACCGATGGGCAGCAATGCTGCCGGATTACCTTTTTTCATATGTCAGCCTCCTCTATATAACCCAGAGTACTTTACCATAGGGTAAAAAAGAAGTCAAGAAAGGAAAAAATGTAGCAAATTATGTGCTGCTGCCGGGAATTTCTTTGCCACCTACTTGCAAATCCTGTTTCCTCTGGTAAAATAGGGTCAGGCTGGCAAGGCAAGGAAGATAAAGAGAAATGCAAACAAAAGGACCGCAGTGAGGCTATCGGGGTTCGATTTCCCACTGCTTAACCTGGGAGGAAAAACCATGTCATCGCAAAATCGCATTGTGAAAGATTTTACCCGGGGCAATGTTGCCAAGCAGCTGCTGCTGTTTACATTGCCCTTCATGGCATCCAACGCCATGCAGGTGCTCTACAGCACCATCGATATGATCATTGTTGGAAAATATGTGGGAACGCCCGGCCTTTCCGCTGTATCCCAGAGCAGCCAGATCCTGAATTTTGCCACCATGATCTGCTTTGGTTTTTCCAACGCGGGACAGGTGCTGATTGCCCAGGCGCTGGGTGCGGGAAAGCGCAAAGAGATGAATCGGATCATCGGTACGCTCTTCAGCCTGTTGGTGCTGCTGGCAGTGTTCTTGTCTGTGGTGATTCTGGGAGCAAGGGTATGGATCATGGATGTGATGAACATCCCGGAAGAATCCTACCGCTACGCTATGGATTATCTGATTATTTGCGGTGCAGGACTGGTGTTCACCGCCGGCTATAATATGGTTGCGGCAGTGCTGCGGGGCATGGGTGATTCCAAGCGGCCCTTCCTGTTTATCGGGATCGCGTCAGCAGTCAATTTGGTGCTGGATATCCTGTTTACCGGCATCTTCAAATGGGAGGTAGCCGGTGCGGCATGGGCCACCATCATCGGACAGGCGGTATCGTTCCTGTTTTCTCTGTTCTATCTGTACCGCAACCGGGAAGCCTTTGGTTTTGATTTCCGCAAGGAGAGCTTTGCTATCAGCGGCCATTATACGAAAATGATCGCTACTCTGGGTACCCCTATGGCGATCCAGTCCGGCTGCATCAACCTGTCCATGCTCTATGTCAATGCTATGATCAATGATGTCAGTGTGGTGGCATCGGCGACCTTTGGCGTGGGTGGCCGGATCGATGATATTATCAATAAAATTTCTCAGGCCATCCACTTTGCGGCCATGCCTATGATCAGTCAGAATATCGCCGCCAACAAGCCCCAGCGGGCAGTGCGGGTGGTGCGTTGGGCATGGGTCTATTCGGCGGTGCTGACGGCGCTGTCTATGGCTGCGTATATTTTGTTTGGGAAGAATCTGTTTATGATCTTCTCCGATGACCCGCTGGTGCATGAGATGTCAGGCACATTTATCCGGGCGATCCTGTGGATATTCCCGGCGCTGGCAGTCATGCGCGGCAGCGGTGCGTTCATCCAGGGCATCGGTAACGCAAAGCTCAGCATGGTTCTGGCGCTGCTGGACGGCGTGGTGCTACGAATCGGCCTGAGCTGGCTCTTTGGCATCGGCCTGCAGTGGGGCTTTTACGGCTTTGTGCTGGGCTACGGTCTGGCAGCCTACGGCTGCGCCATTCCCGGCATGGTCTATTTCCTGTCCGGTGTGTGGAAGAAGAGAAAAGTCCTTGCCGAGGACCTGTAAAATACCCATGGAAGTTTCCGAAAGGAGTATATTATGAAGCTGGTTACGCTGATCGAAAATACCACCGCCCGGGAGGATCTTGCCTGCGAGCATGGGTTGAGCCTGTATCTGGAGGTGGGAGACCACCGGATCCTGTTTGATGCGGGGCAGACCGGCGCGTGCATCGATAACGCGGAAAAGCTGGGCATCGATCTTACCAAGGTGGATATTGCCATACTATCCCACGGCCACTATGACCACGGCGGCGGATTGGCCCGTTTTCTCCAATACAATCGGACAGCCCAGGTGTATGTGCACCGGGATGCCTTCATGCCCCATTTTAGCGGCACAGATACCTATATCGGCTTAGACCCGGCTTTGCTGGAAAGCGGCCGCCTGATCCTGACAGACGAGTATACCGAATTGGCCCAGGGGCTGCGCCTGTATGCCTGCAACCAGTCGCCCCGGTATTACCCGCTGGATACAGCGGGCCTAAAGATGGAGCAGGCGGGTGTGGTCCAGCCGGAGGATTTTCGCCATGAACAGTATCTGCTGGTAGAGGAGGCAGGAAAACGCATCTGCATCAGCGGCTGCTCCCACAAGGGTATTTTGAATATTGTCCGGTGGTTTACCCCGGATGTGCTGGTGGGAGGCTTCCACTTTATGAAGATCGACCCCCAAGGACTGGAGGCAGGAAGACTCCGCCAGGCTGCAGCGGTCCTCATGGAGCAGCCTACAGTCTACTACACAGGCCATTGTACAGGTCTTGCCCAGTACGACTATCTCAAGCAAATCATGGGTGAACGCCTCCACGCGATCCAGACCGGAACAACTCTTCTTTTGTAAAGCATGTCTAATAAGAAAGGTGCGCTGCCACGCAGCGCACCTTTTTGCTTATACATACATGGGGAATTTTTTGCAGATCTCGGCAACGGTAGCCTGAACTTCGGCGGAAGTGCCCTCGAAGTCTCGGGCAGTCAACGCCAGACAGTGGGCGATCTGCTTCATTTCCTCCGCGCCCAGGCCCCGGGTGGTCACAGCCGCAGTGCCGACCCGGACACCGCTGGTGATGGAGGGTTTTTGGGGATCGCCGGGGATGGCGTTCTTGTTGATGGTGATGTGGTTCTGGTCGCAGCGCAGCTGCATTTCCATGCCGGTGATGTTCATGGGCCGCAGGTCTGCCAGCATCAGATGGTTGTCTGTGCCACCGGTAACCAGATCAAAACCCTCTTCTAGCAGCGCCTGGGCCATGACCTTGGCGTTGGCGACAATGTTGTGGGCATAGGTCTTGAAGTCCTCACTCATAGCTTCCTTCAGACAGACTGCCTTGGCAGCGATCACATGCTCCAGAGGGCCGCCCTGGATACCGGGGAACACGGCGGAGTTGATCTTCTTGGCATATTCCTCTTTGCCCAGGATCAGACCGCCTCTGGGACCCCGGAGGGTCTTGTGGGTGGTGGTGGTCACGATGTCGGCGTAGGGCACCGGGCTCATGTGGGCGCCGCCGGCCACCAGACCGGCAATGTGGGCCATATCCACCATAAAGATGGCACCGGCCTCATGGGCGATGTCGGCGAATGTCTTGAAGTCGATGGCGCGGGGGTAGGCAGAAGCACCGGCGATCAGCAGCTTAGGCCTGTTCTTTAGAGCCAGATCCCGGATCTGGTCATAGTCAATGAGACCTGTTTCGTGGTTTACATCGTAAGATACCACATTGTAGTATTTGCCGGAAATGTTGGCCGGGCTGCCGTGGGTCAGATGACCGCCGTTGGCAAGGCTCATGCCCATCAGGGTGTCGCCGGGCTGCAGCAGAGCGACTTCCACAGCCAGATTGGCTTGAGCGCCGGAATGGGGCTGCACATTGGCAAAATCCGCGCCGAAGAGCGCCTTTGCCCGCTGGATGCAGAGATTTTCCACCTCGTCCACATAGTGGCAGCCGCCGTAGTAGCGATTACCGGGCAGACCTTCGGCATACTTGTTGGTCAGCACAGAACCCATAGCCGCAATTACGGCAGGGGAGGCGAAGTTTTCGGAGGCGATCAGCTCCAAGCCGTCTTTTTGCCGGGAGAGTTCACGGTCCATCATTGCGGCCACTTCCGGGTCAAATTGGGATACAAAGCCAATGGTGTCTACAGGTCTTTCAAGCATAATGTGTTCCTTCTTTCTGAATATTTTTGAAGACCCCGGCAAGAAAAACAGACAGTCCTATAGGAGGACTGTCTGCATAACGAGTATCGTTTTGCCGCGCATCTCTGTCCTTTTGCCTGAGAGATTCGGCATAAGCAGCGCTGTGGCGGCTTAGCCTTGCACCTTCGGCACACAATTGAATGTGTTCTCCAGAGAGTCCTCTGTGTTCCGGTCCTATCCCCAAGGGGGATACCTGAGACTGTTAATCCTTCGGTGGGCGAATGCCGCTTTCCCGGAACACTTCACAGGGTTTTCAATTCTAGATTTATTATACATCTTTGTTGAGAAATGTCAACAGTATAGAAACAAATGTTTTTGCAGGAAAGTCAGAAAAATAAAGCCCTCAGTAAAAAAGCCCCACC